>JAICYG010000212.1 GCA_025934335.1 Thermoleophilia bacterium
AACCTGCGCCTCGTCGTCTCGATCGCGAAGCGCTACCGCAACCAGGGGCTGCCGTTCCTCGACCTGATCCAGGAGGGGACGATCGGCCTCGTCCGCGCCGCCGAGAAGTTCGACTGGCGGAAGGGCTACAAGTTCTCGACGTACGCGACGTGGTGGATCCGCCAGGCGGTCGCCCGCGCGCTCGCCGACAAGGCACGCACCATCCGCATGCCGGTGCACGTGGTCGAGAAGCTGAACAAGATCATGCGCACCGAGCGGAAGCTCCGCGCCGAGAAGGGCCGCGAGCCGACCAACGAGGAGATCGCGATCGACCTCGAGATGTCGGTCGAGGAGGTCGAGTCGATCCGCCGCACGTCACAGACGCCCGTCTCGCTGGAGAAGCCGGTCGGCGACGAGGAGGAGTCGGAGTTCGGGCAGTTCATCGAGGACGAGCACACGCCCCTCCCCGAGGACGCCGCCGACACCGCCTTCCGCGCCGAGGCGCTCGCGAAGTGCCTGAGCTCGCTGAGCTACCGCGAGCGCCGCGTGCTCGAGCTCCGCTACGGCCTGAACGGCGAGCAGCCGCGCACGCTCGACGAGGTGGGACGTGCGTTCCAGGTGACCCGCGAGCGGATCCGCCAGATCGAGAACCAGGGGCTGAAGAAGCTCCGCGCGCTCGCGGACTCCCACAAGCTCCAGGACGTCGCCTAGCTGCCGCCGGTCTGTTCGGCGCGCTCCCGCTCGCGCTTCTCGGCGTCGAGCTTCGCCTGCGCCCGCTCGGCTAGGTCGCGTGTCCGTCGCACGTTCGCCATGACCCGGGCGTGCTCGGCTTCGCTTGCCTCGCGCTCAGCTTGCGTCAGCTTCCTCTTCGCCATCATCCTCCTCCAGAAGCCGCTTGAGCCTGTCCACTGTCGCTGCGATATCAGCCACGTTGAAGAGTAGCCCGATCACCTCCTCTCGCTCGATCACCGCCACCGCCACAGAACAACAGCGTGCCGACGGCAACGCGCCCGCGCAATCCTCAGTTTCGGCCCTGTCCCGCCCGGCCCGGTAGGCTCGCCTCCGTGCCCGAGCCGTGGTTCGACGAGCTGGCGGAGCTTCTCCGCATCCCCTCGATCAGCGCCGACGAAGCGCACAAGACCGACGTCGTCAAAGCAGCCGAGTGGGTGCGCGACTTCATCCGGGCTGCGGGCGGCGACGCCGATGTCGTCGACTGGCACGGCCAGCCGCTCGCGATCGGCGAGGTCCGCGCGTCGCAGAACGCCGACGCCGCGCCGACCCTCATCTGCTACGCGCACTTCGACGTGCAGCCGCCGGACCCGCTCGAGCTGTGGCAGTCGCCGCCGTTCGAGCCGGAGATCCGCGGCGACTACCTCTACGGGCGCGGCACGGTCGACGACAAGGGCCACCTCTACATGCTCCTCGCCGCCGCGCGCGACCTGGCGCAAGCGGGCACGCTCCCGGTCAACGTCCGCTTCTGCTGCGACGGGGAGGAGGAGACGGGCGGCCACTCGATCGTCGAGTTCGTCGAGCAGGACGAGCGCGGCGCCGACGCCGGCATCATCTTCGACAGCGGCATGATCCGCCGCGACGTGCCGGCGTTCGACGTGGCGACGCGCGGCATGGCGTACTTCCACGTCACCGTCCGCACCGGCGAGCGCGACCTGCACTCCGGCATGTACGGCGGCGCTGCGCTGAACGCCGCGCACGCGATCATGCAGACGCTCCAGGGAGTCGTCGCGCGCGACGGCACGCTCGCCGAGCCGCTCCGCAAGGGGATCGCGCCGGTGAGCGACAAGGAGCTAGCGGGCTGGCAGGAGCTGCCGGCGGGTACGGAGGAGCTGTCGGACCAGGGTGCGCGCCCGAAGGACCCGGACGCGGCGCGCGACTTCTACCGCCGAACGTTCGCCGAGCCGGCGGTCGACGTGAACGGCATCCACACCGGCTCGCCGGTGCTGCAGAAGACGGTGCTGCCGGTGGAGGCGGTCGCGAACGTGTCGATCCGTCTCGCGCCGGGCCAGACGGTGGAGGCGATCGCGCCGGAGGTCGAGCGGCTGCTGCGCGAGGCGGCGCCCGACGGCGCCGACGTGCAGGTCGAGCTGTGGTCGTCGTCGCCGCCCGGCCTCGTGTCGCCGGACGCGAAGGCGGTGCAGCTCGGCCTCGACGCCTTCGAGCGCGTCGTCGGCCGCCGGCCGGCGCTGATCCGGAGCGGCGGCTCGATCCCGATCCTCGCCGCGCTCTCCGACAAGGGGATCCCCACGATCGTCACCGGCTTCGGCCTGCCCGACTCGCAGATCCACTCGCCGAACGAGCGCCTCGTCGCCGAGTACGTCCCGCTCGGGATCGAGACCGCGCGCGAGCTCTTCCTCGCGCTCGCGGAGCTGCGAAACGGTGTCTGACACCTGAGGTGTCAGACACGTGATCGACCTCCACAGCCACGTCCTGCCGGGCGTGGACGACGGCGCGCGGAACCTCGACGAGGCGCTCGCGCTCTGCGAGGCGGCCGCAGCCGACGGGATCGAGATTCTCGCCGCAACGCCGCACGTCCGCGCGCACGACTACCCGACGACGCCGGAGCAGATGGAGGCGGCGCTCGCGGCGCTTCGCGACGCGGGGCCCGCGCTCGAGGTCGTGCCCGGCGGCGAGCTCGACCTGGCGGAGCTCGACCGTCCGCCCGAAGAGCTTCGCCGCTTCGGGCTCGGCGGCCGGCCCGACACGCTGCTCGTCGAGACGCCCTACGTCGGCTGGCCGCTCGACCTCGCCGACCGGCTCTTCCGGCTGCGCGTGCAGGGGTTTCGCGCGGTGCTCGCGCATCCCGAGCGGAGCCTCGACGTGCAGGCGCGGCCGGAGCTGCTCGAGCCGATCGTGCAGGGCGGCACCCTCGTGCAGCTGACGGCGGCATCGGTCGACGGCCGTCTCGGTGCGCACACGAGGCGCTGTGCGCGCACGCTGATCGAGCGCGGGCTCGCGCACCTGATCGCGAGCGACGCGCACGCACCGAGCGTGCG
>JAICYG010000197.1 GCA_025934335.1 Thermoleophilia bacterium
GACAGCCCGACGTAGCCGAGGTACAGCATCGGCGGGTGCGCGACCATGTACGGGTTCTGCAGGCTCGGCGTGAGCCCGGCGCCGTCGAACGGCGTGGTCTGCGTGTCGAAGGGGCTCGCGACGGCGACGAGCACGAACGAGAAGAAGGTCGCGATGCCGCCGATCACCGGCACGACCCATGCGGTCAGGTCGCGCAGGAGCCGCCGGTTGACGGCCACGGCGAGCGCGCCGTATCCCGTCAGCACGAGCAGCCAGAGCAGGAGCGAGCCCTCCTGGCCGCCCCAGAACGCGCTCAGCGCGTACGAGGTGGGCAGCGTGCGGTTCGTGTGCGCAGCGACGTACGCGAACGAGAAGTCGTGCCGAACGAGGGCGATCGCGAGCACCGCCGCCGCGACCGCGGTCGAGCCGAAGCTGCAGTAGAGCGCGTTCCGCGCAGACGACGCGAGACGGCGGCGGTTCTGTCGCGCTGCGACGGCTCCCGCGACGAGCGCGTACACCGCGAGCCCGAGAGTGAGGACGAGGGCCGCGCGGCCGAGATCGGCCATCAGCTAGCGGGCTTCGTGGTGGAGCTGTACTTCGACGGGCACTTCGTCAGGATGTCCGTCCCCTGCAGTTGCCCACCCGAGTACGTGCCGGTGACGACGACGCTGCGGCCCGCCTTGAAGAGCGGCGGCGGGTTCGTCCCGCGGTAGGTGACGGCGATCTGCCGTGCGACGTGCGCCTGCGGATCGGCGAGCCGGAAGCGGAGGCCGGTCGCGCCGTGCGAGTCGCCGCGGAGCGGGCCGACCACGACGCCGACGACCGACAGCTTCCCGGTGTTGCCGTGCACCTGGCTCGGCGTCAGCGTCGGCGTCGAGTGGCCCGCGACGGCCGTATAGAGCAGGAAGACGGCGAGCACGCCCGCGACCGCGAGGGCGATGACGAGCCGCGCGGGACTGCGCGTGGGCACGACGGAAGGTTAGCGAGCCGCGGGGCGCGAGCTACGCGTCGACCGACTGCGTCTGCTTCCGCGCCGGGACGCGGTAGCCGTGGTCGGCGCAGAGGGAGCCGGGGGAGTCCTCGGTGAGCGCGTCGCAGTAGCCCTTGCCGTACGCCGCCCGCATGAAGGCGGCGACGACGTCCAGCGACCAGTCGGTGATGCCGGCCGCCTCCCGCCACAGGTCGGCGAGGCGCAGGTCGATGTCGAGCTCGAGGAGGTCGATGCGCGAAGGGTTCTGGGCCATGCACCCAGAGTAGGAACCGGATCGGACGGAATCTCTCGTGTTACGTGTCGATCGGCACGACGGTCGCGCCCGACGCCTGCAGCCACGCCGAGACCTCGTCGAAGTCGAGCTCGCCGGGGTCGATGAAGACGAGTCTGCCGTCGAGCGAGCCGCCTCCCGCGAGCCGCTCCTGCAGTATCCGGTGCGCCTCGCCCGGCCGCCTGCCGCCTTCGATCTGCCGGCAGACGAACCGCAGCTGCTCGACCTGCGAGCGCGTGTAGAGGCGCTGCCCGCCCTGCGACCGCCCGGGCGTGACGAGCCCGTAACGGGACTCCCACGTGCGGATCGTCCCGGCGGTCAGGTCGAGCATCCGCGCGACCGCGCCGATCGAGAACAGCGGTCGGCCGCTCTCTCCCACCCGCCGCCGATACCCTCACGCGGCCGGTTGCTAACGCGCCCGGCAGGAATCCTTCGTCAATGGCTGCTCGCGTACGCTACGGACCCTCGCTCGACACGTCGGTCGACGCGCCGGCCGAGCTGATCGACGCACTCGTCGCACGCGGCATGACCGCCTGCGAGCTGCCGCCGTCCGGGAAGCTCTGGAACGACTACGAGACGGCGACCGCGTTCGGCGAGCGCGCCGCCGCCGCCGGCGTGTCCGTCTCGCTGCACGCGCCGATCGCCGGGTTCATGGGGCATGCCGAGCCCGGAAGGAAGCTCAACATGGCGTTCGGGATGCTCGACCACTCGGCCGGCATCGCGAAGGCTGCCGGCTGCGAGGTCGTCGTCTTTCACCCGGGCTTCCTGCTCGGCCGCCCTCGCCAGGATGCGCTCGACGCCGTCGTCGAGCAGCTCGGCGAGCTGCGCGAGCGGCTCGAGCGGAAGGACCGGCTCGTGCCGTTCGGCGTCGAGGTCATGGGGCGCGTACGCGACCTCGGCTCGCTCGAGGACGTCTGCGCGATCGCCGCGCGGGTCGACTTTGTGCAGCCGGTGCTCGACTTCGCGCACATGCACGCCACCTCGGACGGCGCGTTCCTCGACGTCGATACGTTCGCGGCAGCGCTCGAGCAGGCGGATGCGGTGATGACGGCCGGGCAGCCGTTTCACATCCACTTCTCCGACATCCAGTACGCGAACAGGAACGAGACGAAGCACCTGCCGTACGGCGACGGCACCTTGCGCGCAGAGCCGCTGCGCGAGGCGCTCGCGCGTTTCGAGCGTCCGGCGACGGTCATCTCGGAGTCGCCCGACCCGGCGTCGACGGATGCGATCAAGGCGGCGCTCGGCGCGTGAGTAACCTCAGGGTCGTGCTCGACCCGAAGGCGTTCAAGGCATATGACATCCGCGGGATCTATCCGACGGAGCTGGACGAGGACGGTGCGTACGCGGTCGGCCGCGCGTTCGTCGAGGAGTTCTCGCCGAAGACGATCGCGGTCGGCCGAGACATGCGCACCTCCGCGCCCTCGATGGCGGCGGCGGTGTGCGAGGGGGCTGCCGACGCCGGCGCGAACGTGCTCGACGTCGGGATGGTGGGGACGGAGATGCTCTACTTCGCAGTCGGCGAGCTGGGTCTCGAGGGTGGCATCGCCGTGACCGCCTCGCACAACCCGAAGGAGTACACGGGCATGAAGATCGTGCGTGCGGGCGCGCTGCCGGTCGGCGGCGACTCAGGGCTGCTGGACGTACGCGACCGGGCAGTCGCCTCCCGGTGGCGCAACGCGGAGCCCGGCGAGATCCGCAAGCAGGACATCTGGCCGCGCTTCGTCGACAAGGTGCTCTCCTTCGTCGACGTCGATGCGCTGAAGGCGCTGCGGATCGTGATCGACGCGGCGAACGGCATGGCGGGCGCGATGCTGCCGCCGGTGCTCGAGCGCCTGCCGATGCTCGACGTCGTGCGCTGCTATTTCGAGCCGGACGGAACGTTCCCGAACCACGAGCCGAACCCGCTGCTGCCCGAGAACCGCGAGTTCATCGTGCGCAAGACGCGTGACGAGGGCGCCGACTTCGGCGTCGCCTTCGACGGCGACGCCGATCGCTGCTTCTTCGTCGACGACAGCGGCGAGTTCGTGCCGGGCGACTTCACCACGGCGCTGTTCGCGCAGGTGATCCTCGGCCGCGAGGGCGGCGGCAAGGTGATCTACGACGTGCGCGCCTCGTGGGCGGTGCCCGAGGCGATCCGCGAGGCGGGCGGTGAGCCACTCGTGAACCGCGTGGGGCACGCGTTCATCAAGCAGCGAATGCGCGAGGAGCACGCCGTGTTCGGCGGCGAGGTGTCAGCGCACTACTACTTCCGCGACTTCTCGCAGGCCGACTCGGGGACGATCCCGTTTCTACTGATGTGCGAGCTCGTCTCGCGCCGCGGCAAGCTGAGCGAGGTGCTCGCGCCGTTTCGCGAGCGCTACTTCATCACGGGCGAGATCAACACGCCGGTCGCGGACGTGCCGGCGAAGCTGCGCGAGCTCGAAGCGCGGTACGCCTCGGAAGGAAGGGTGTCGCAGCTCGACGGCCTGTCGGTCGAGGCGGACGACTGGCACTTCAACGTGCGCCCGTCGAACACCGAGCCGCTCCTCAGGCTGAACCTCGAAGCGTGCTCGCAGGAGCTGATGGAGCGCAAGCGCGACGAGGTGCTGGCGCTGATCCGGACGTAAGGGCGCTCGCCCCAGCCGAGCGTCGGCGTACGGCGAGGCACGTCGGCGTGACACGCACAACAACACTGGTGCCGCCGCCGCAAGTCGCCTTTTTACAGCGACCGAATATAGCCCCGTAACCGAAGCGATCACGTCCGCGTTCACCCGGCGGTAAACGGATCGAAGGGGGAGATCAAGTCACATGGGTATCGGTGTAAGTCTCATTCTGATCGCGGCGGGGGCGATCCTCGC
>JAICYG010000028.1 GCA_025934335.1 Thermoleophilia bacterium
CTGGTCGACGAGCAGGCGCTGCTCGGGCTCTTCTCAGACGATGTCGAAACGGCACGGCGCGAGCTCCAGGCGTACGTGGAGGAGAGAGACCCGCGGGTGCGGTGGCGTCAGAGCCGGCTCAGAGGAAGCTCAGACGCCAAGAAGTGAGACCACCTCCGAATGGACGTGGCCGTTCGTGGCGAGGAAGCTTGCGTCCTCGGCGGGGGGCTCGCCGCTGAAGGTGGTGCAGCGGCCGCCGGCCTCCTCGACGAGCAATTGCACGGCCGCGTAGTCCCAGACCTTCATCACCGCGTCGCAGGCGACGTCGACTGCCCCTTCCGCGACGAGGCAGTGCTGCCAGAAGTCGCCGAACCCGCGTGAGGCCCACGCTCGCTCGACGACGGCCGACCAGCCGGGCGGCATGCCGCGGCCCGACGTCACCGACACGACCGCGTCCTCGATCCGCGCGACCGACGAAACATGGCACCGCACGCCGTCGGCGAACGCACCGTCGCCGCGCACCGCCCACCAGCGGCGGCCGAGGGCCGGGGCCGACACCACCGCGGCGTCCACCGCACCCTCACGTTCGAGAGCGAGCAGTGTCGCCCACACCGGCACGCCGCGCACGTAGTTCATCGTCCCGTCGATCGGGTCGACGATCCATCTCGCGTCGCCCCCGTCGTCGCCGAACTCCTCGCCGATCACCCCCTCGCCCCGCCCCGATGCGGCGACGAGAGAGCGCACCGCCTCCTCGGCCGCACGATCCGCCTCCGACACCGGCGTCAGGTCGGGCTTGGTGTCCACCTGCAGGTCGAGCGCGCGGAACCGTGGCACCGTGAGCGCGTCCGCCGCGTCGGCCAGCCGCAGCCCGAACGCGAGATCCGCGTTCACTCGAACGACCGCCCCGCTGCCAGCACGAGCGCGTCGTCGCCCGGCCGCCCCACCACCTGCACCCCTCCGACCGCGAGCGCCGGCCAGCCGAGCGCGTTGAACGGGAACGTGTAGAGCGTCATCGCCGCCCGCACCTCGAGCTCCACGCAGTCGGCCGGCGGTACGGGGCACGAGAGGACCGGCGTCACCAGCACGTCGAACCGTTCCAGCGCCGCCTCCGCACGCTCGCGCAGCTCCTCCCGCGCCCGCGCTGCACCTTCGTACTCCGCGTCGGACACGCCGATGCAGCGCTCGATCTTTCCGCGGATGTTCTCGCCGTACAGTTCCGAGTGCTCTGGGTACAGCTCGCGGTGCACGTCTCCCACCTCGCGCATGAACGCCGGCACGACCGCTTCCGCCGTCGGGAACTCGACCGACTCGCCTGCGACGCCGCCCCACGCACGCGCAACCCGCAACTCCGACAGCGAGACCGCGGGCGGCTCGAGGTCGAGCAGCGCCGCGCACCCGTCCACCGACAGCGCCATCGGGCCCGGGTGGTCGAACGTCGGTGCGAGCGGGAAGATCCCCTCCGCGGAGACGAGGCCGTACGTCGGCTTGAAGCCGACGACACCGCAGCACGCCGCCGGGATGCGCACGGAGCCGCCGGTGTCGGTACCCAGAGCCGCGTCCGCCTCGCCGAGCACGAGCGCCGCGGCGGAGCCTCCGGACGAGCCGCCGGCGGTCAGCGACGGCGACCGCGGGTTCGGCACGACGCCGTAGTGCAGGTTCTGCGAGGTGACGCCGTACGCGAACTCGTGCAGGTTCGTCTTGCCGACGTCGACCCAGCCGCCCGCCTCCAGCTCCGCGACCCACGGCGCGGTGACCGACGGGACGTGGTCCGAGAACACCGCCGAGCCGTACGTCGTCCGCACGCCGGCCGTGTCGAAGAGGTCCTTCACCGCGAGGCGCCGTCCCGCGGGGCCGTCGCCGAGACGCGTGATCCAGACCGCGTCCGTCAGTCGAGCCAGAGGTAGACGTACGCGATGCCGACGGTGCCGAAGAAAAGCACCCAGAAGAGCACGAACAGCGCCCACCCCCAGCGCATGTTCTTCCGGGCGAGCTCGAGCTCCGCCTCGCTCTGCGCCACCTAGATCACCACCGTGTCGACCGCCATCGCGACGAACAGCAACGCGAGATAGAGAAGCGAGAAGTGGAAGAGGCGTGCGGCGACTACGCGCTGCATCGTGCGCCGCAGCTCGACCGCGAGCCACAGCATCGCCGCGCCGAGCAGCGCAGCGCAGACCCCGTAGATCACGCCGAACGTCCCGAGCGCCGCCGGCACGAGCGTCACCACGACGAGCAGCGCCGTGTACCAGAGGATCTGCCGCGCCGTCTCGCGGTCGCCGCGCGTCACCGGCAGCATCGGCACGCGGGCACGCGCGTAGTGCTCCTTCAGCATCAGCGCGAGCGCCCAGAAGTGCGGCGGAGTCCACACGAAGACGATCACGAACATGGCGACCGCCGGCCAGCCGAGATGCCCGGACGCGCCGGCGAAGCCGACGAGCGGCGGCACGGCGCCCGCGGCGCCGCCGATGACGATGTTCTGCGCCGTCGAGCGCTTCAGCAGCCGCGTGTAGACGACGACGTAGAAGAGGTTGCCGGCGAGCGCCAGCAGCGCGGTCGGCAGGTTCACGAGTGCGTCGAGGAGGACGAACGAGAAGGCCGAGAGCGCAAGGCCGAATTCGAGCGCGGCCGCCGGCGGGACCCGACCGGAGGCGACCGGGCGTGCCTCCGTCCGCGACCCCATCAAACGGTCGATGTCGCGATCGAGGTAGTGGTTCAGCGCGGACGCCCCCCCGCACGCGAGCGCGAGCCCCACCATCGTGAGCGCGAACGCCCCGAGTGACGAGAAGCTCTCGGCGCCGACGAAGAACCCGGCACCGCCCGTGAGCAGGAGCAGCGACATGATCCGGGGCTTCGTCAGCGTCACGTAGTCGTGCCACGGTCCCGCCTCGATGGACGACCGGAACGTGAACGCGGCCGCCCACATCGTCGCCGCGAACGCGAGCGACGCGAACACAAGGTGCGCGGTGCGGCCGACGAGCAGTGCCGCGAGCCCGAAGAGGACGAGCGCGGAGAGCGACGGCGCGAGCAGCCGTCGCGAGGACACCCATGCCGCTGCGACGAGTGCCGCGATCGGCGGCAGCGCGATCGCCGCGAGCACGCGGTGCGCCGTGCCCCAGCCCGCGGCGCCCGACACGACCGCGAGGCCGGTCCCGCCCACCGCGAGCAGTGCCGTGGCACGCGCCCAGAACCCCATCAGACCCCTCGCGACTCCTCGAGGCGGCGCCGCAGGTCGCGCAGCGGGCGCGCGCTCGCCACGTACGGGACGGAGTCGAAGTTCCACGCCGGCGGCGGTGACGTCGTGTACCACTCGAGCGTGTCGGCGAGCCATGGGTCGTTGCCCGCGCGCTCGCCCGTCCGGAACGTCTTCACGACGTTGACGACGAAGACCAGCATCCCGAGCGCCATCACGAACGACCCGATCGTCGAGATCATGTTGTAGACCTCCCAGAGGCCGCCCGGGTGGTACGTGTAGACCCGCCGCGGCATCCCCATCAGCCCGAGCAGGTGCTGTGGGAAGAAGGTGAGGTTGAAGCCGACGAGCACGAGCCAGAAGTGCGCCTTGCCGAGGCGCTCGTCGAGCATACGCCCGAACATCTTCGGCCACCAGTAGTAGATGCCGCCGAAGAGGCCGAAGACGGTGCCTCCGAAGAGGACGTAGTGGATGTGCGCGACGACGAAGTAGGTGTCCGTCACCTGCCAGTCGATCGGGAACGCCGCGAGGTAGATCCCGGTCAAACCGCCCATCGTGAACACGCCGATGAAGCCGAGTGCCCAGAGCATCGACGTCGTGAAGGTGATGCTGCCGCGCCAGATCGTCGCGAGCCAGTTGAAGATCTTCACCCCCGTCGGGATGGCGATGACCATCGAGCTGATCATGAAGAAGATGTTCAACCCCATCGGCATCCCGACCGCGAACATGTGGTGGGCCCACACGAGCATCGAATAGAAGGCGATGCCCGCGGTCGAGATCGCGACGGCCTTGTAACCGAAGATCGGCTTGCGCGAGAACACGGGGAGGATCTCGGAGATCATCCCCATCGCGGGCAGGATCATGATGTAGACCTCGGGATGCCCGAAGAACCAGAAGACGTGCTGGTAGAGGATCGGGCTGCCGCCGTGCGACGGGTCGAAGAAGTGGGTGCCCACCTGGCGATCGAGCAGCATCAGCGTCAGCCCGGCGGAGAGCGTCGGCAGCACGAGGACGAGCAGCCATGCATAGGTGACGATCGCCCAGACGAAGAGCGGGATGCGCATCCACGACATGCCGGGCGCGCGCATGTTGTGGACGGTCACGATGAAGTTGATCGCGCCGACGAACGACGAGATCGAGAGGATGTGGATCGCGAGGATCCAGTAGTCCTGGCCGTTGCCGGGCTCGTGCAGCGTCGAGAGCGGGACGTAGGCCGTCCAGCCCGCCTGGGCGGCGCCGCCTGCCGAGAAGAAGCTGAGGAACATGACGACGCCCCCGAGCACGTAGAACCAGTACGAGAGCGCGTTCAGGCGCGGGAAGGCCATGTCGCGCGCGCCGACCATCAGCGGTACGAGGTAGTTGCCGAACCCGGCGAGGATCGGGACGAGGACGAGGAAGATCATCGTCGTCCCGTGGATCGTGACGACCTGGTTGTACGAGCTCTTCGTGAGGATGCTCTCGTTCGGCGTCGCGAGCTGCGTGCGGATGATGAGCGCGAAGATGCCGGCGACCGCGAAGAAGACGAGCGCCGTCCAGATGTACATGATCCCGATGCGCTTGTGGTCGACGGTCGTGAGCCACGACGTGATGCGGCCGCGCCGCCAGTCGGCCCGGTACGGGCGGACGGATTCGACGTCGACTGCCATCAGCCGCCCCCTTTCTTGACGAACCGCTTGGTGTACGCGATCAGCGCGTCGATCTGATGGCCGGTCCAGTTGAAGCCGACGGCTGGCATCTGACCGCGGCCGTTGCGCAGTAGCGTCTCGATCCCTCTCCGGTCGGCGAGCAGCGAGTTGCCGCCGAGCGCCGGGCCGATGTACTTGTGGTCGAGGCGGTGGCACTTCTCGCACACGCCCTGCCACTCTTCGCGGCCGAGGTTCAGGGTGCCGGAGGGACTCTTGCGCTGCGCGATGAAGGTGTCGTACTCGGCCCGCGGCACGACGTGCACGACGCCGTCCATCAGCGCGTGCTGGATGCCGCACAGCTCCGCGCAACGCGCGACGTAGTCGCCGGGCGGCGCCTTGAACCAGGTCTTGTTGACCTTGCCGGGGATTGCGTCGAACTTGCCGCCGAGGTCGGGCACCCACCACGAGTGGTTCACGTCGTAGTCGAGCCCGACGACGTCCTCGTTCACGACCTGTTCGGCCGGCGCGACCATCCGGTCGATCGAGATTGCGCCGTTCGGGTAGCGGAAGAGCCAGTAGAACTGGTGCCCCTCGACCGAGATCCTCGTCTGGTCGGCGGCTGCGGCCTTCGGCGCGTCGGTGATGCCCGGGAGCTTGTAGAAGACGAACGTGCCGATTGCGGCGAGGATCAGCACCGGGATCACGGTCCAGACGATCTCGAGCTTCGTGGCGCCGTGGATCTGTGGGCCCTCGGCGGTGATCGGGCGCTTGCCGCGCCGATACTTGATGACGAACGTGATCAGCGCCACCTCGACGATCAGGAAGATGACGAGGGTGAACGCGCCGACGAAGATGAACGCCTGGTTGATGCGATGGGCGTTCGGCGAATGGGGCTGGGCGGGTAGGAAGCCGCCGTTGCCTGCGAGTGCGACAGGAACGGCGGCGAGCACGGCGAGGCTCGTAGCGAGAATCGCGAGAACGGTCCGACGCACGGCGCTTGGCATCGTATAGAGCGTGGAATCGCGAAGCCGGATAGACCTGCCCGACACCGTCTCGGAGCCGTTCGAGGTGTTCGTGAACGGTGTCCCGCAGCGACCCGGGCAGGACTACCGTCGCGAGGGGCGCACGCTGTACTTCGAGCGCGAGCTCGCGCGCGAGGGGCAGCTCGGGTTCTGGCGGTGGCTGTCGCTCTTCCTCGGCGTCGCCGGCACCTACCGTCGAAACGACACCGTCGACGTCGTCTACGGCAACGGCGCCTCGCGCCGCGTCGTCGCGCTCGAGCCCTACCCGGCAGAGCCGCCGCCGCTCTAAGCTCCTCCTTCGTGGCCATCGTCGAGAGTGCCCGCCCGCGCCGACTCGGGCTGCTGCATGCAGGCACGTCGCTGGCCGCGCTCGGAGCGATCGCCTGGTGGGCGAGCAGGCAGCGCATGCCGCACATCCCGCTCGACGCAGGCGCGCTCGCGAGGCTCGCGGCGGCGCTCGGCATCTACGCGGTCGCGACCGCCCTGCGTGGTGAGCGTTGGCACAGGATCCTCGACTCGTCGGGTATCTGCCGGCCCCGGCGCACGAGCTACGGGCTGACGCTCGTCGGCTACATGGGGAACAACACCCTGCCGGCGCGAGCCGGCGACGTGATGCGCGTGATGCTGGTCGGCGGCTCGCGCCGCTCGGCACTCGCGACGGTGGTCGCGGAGCGCGTGCTCGACGCGGCGGCGCTCGCGCTCATCTTCGGCGTCGTCGTGCTCGAGCGCGGCCTCTCGTTCGGGCCGTTGCCGTACGTTGCGGCCGCGGGCGCCGCAGTCGTCGTCGCGGCCGCCGTCGTCTGGCGATTCGTGCCGCGCGTGCACGCTTACGCAGGTCCGGTGCTCTCGGGCCTGCGCGCCCTCCTCTCGTGGCAGGGCCTCGCGCTGTACGCGCTCTCGCTCGTCGTCTGGGCGCTCGAGGCGCTCGTCTACGCCGCCGTCGGCGCCGCCGTCGGTGTGCACCTCGGCCTCACGGGCGCGCTGTACGTGATGGCGCTGACGAACCTGTCGGCGCTCGTTCCCGCCGCTCCGGGCTACGTCGGCACGTTCGACGCCGCCGTGCTCCTCGCGCTCCGCTCGCTGCGGCTGCCGGCGCTCGGCTACCTGCTCGTCCTGCGCTTCGTCCTCTTCGTCCCGATCACGATCGCGGGGTTCGCGGTCTTCGTCGCCCGGTACGCGCGCCGCAGGAGATGAGGGCCCGCTACGAGGCGGTCCTCGGCGCGCGGTGGCTCGTCCCCGTCGCGCTCCCGCTCCTGACGCTGATCTCGCTCTTCCTCCGCACGCGCCAGCTCGGTGCCGCGTTCTGGATCGACGAGGGGATCTCGGTCGGGATCGCCCACGAGCACTGGACGTCGATCCCGCACCTGCTGCGTCAGGACGGCTCGCCGCCGCTCTATTACATGCTGCTCGGGCTGTGGGTGCGCGTCTTCGGCGACAGCGAGACGGCCACGCACACGCTGTCCCTCGTCTTCGGCCTCGTCTGCGTGCCGGTCGCCTACTTCGCGGGGCGCGCGGTCTTCGGCCGCACCGCGGGCCTCGCGTGCGCGGTGCTCGCCGCGTTCGACCCGTTCCTCACGTACTACGCGCAGGAGACGCGCATGTACGAACTCGAGGCGCTTCTCTCGCTCGTCGTCGCGTGGTCGTACGTCGAGGGGATCCTGCGCGCGCGGCGCGCCTGGACGGTCGTATTCGTCCTCTCGACCGCGGCACTCGCGTACAGCCACAACTGGGGGCTCTTCCTCTGCGTCGGCCTCGCCGCGGCGACGGTCGCCTTCGCACGGGAGCGCCTGCGGCTCTTCGGCGCCGCCGCCGTCGGCGTCGCGATCCTCTACCTGCCGTGGGTGCCGACGCTGCTCTTCCAGGCGGCGCATACGGGAGCGCCGTGGTCGACGCGGCCGAGCTTCCACGACCTGATCCTCTCGGCCGGCGCGGTGATCGGCGGCGACACGCCGTACGTGGCCCTCGCGCTCGTCGGCGGCGCCGCGCTCGGCGGCATCGTGCTGCACCGGCGGACGCAGGAACGGCGCGAGATCGTCTCGCTCCTGCTCGTCACCGCGGTGACGGTCGTCGTCGCGTTCATCTCGTCCCAGATCTCGCCGGCATGGACGTCGCGTTACTTCGCAGTGCTGTTCGGGCCGGTCGTGCTCGTCGCCGGGCACGCGATCGGCCGTGCGCGCGGCCTCGGCCTGGCGACGCTCGCCGCGCTCGTGTTCCTGTTCGCCGGCTACTCCGTCAAGAACGACAAGGAGAACGCCCGCGGGATCACGGCGGGGGTGAAGCCGTACCTGAAGGAAGGCGAGCTGATCATCTCGACCCACCCGGAGCAGGTGCCGGTGCTGCGCTACTACCTCGGCCCGGGCTATCGCTGGGCGACGACGCTCGGGCCGATGCCCGACCCGCTGATCTTCGACTGGCGTGACGCCGTCAGCCGGCTGCGCGACACGAAGGAACGCACGACGATCGACTCGCTGCTCGCCACGGTGCCCCCGGGCGGCCAGTTCGTCGTGATCGCGCCGGTCTTTCGCGACTACCGCGCCTGGCGGGCGAAGTGGACGAAGCTCGTCTGGCGCAAGGCCAACGACTGGTCCTGGATCTTCGAGCACGATCCCCGGCTCGAGGTGATCGCCCACGTCCGCAGCGACGAGATCGCCCTCAAGGAGAACTACTTCAAGCCCGTTCAGGCGTTTGTGTACCGGAAAGCGCGGTAGCAAGGGTACGATCGCACCTGCGGCGTGGCCGCCCTCTGGATGACGAACGAGATCACGCAGACCACGCTCGTCCTCGGCGGCGGCCCAGCGGGCCTGACCGCCGGGTACCTGCTCGGCAAGGCCGGCCGGGACGTGACGGTGCTCGAGGCGGAGGACCAGGTCGGCGGGCTCGCGAAGACGGTCGAGCGCGACGGCTACCGGTTCGACCTCGGCGGCCACCGCTTCTTCACGAAGGCGCTCGAGGTCGACGACCTCTGGCACGAGGTGCTCGGCGACGAGTTCCTCCGCCGGCCGCGCATGTCGCGCATCTACTGGAACAACCGCTACCTCGACTACCCGCTGCGGGGGCCCGACGTGATTCGCAAGCTCGGCCCGGTGGAGCTCGCGCGCTGCATGGGCTCGTACCTCGCCGCCGCGGCGAGGCCGAAGGCCGACGAGGAGTCGCTCGAGCAGTGGGTGACGAACCGCTTCGGCCGGCGCCTGTTCGAGCTCTTCTTCCAGAGCTACAACGAGAAGGTCTGGGGCGTGCCGGCGTCGGAAATCCGCGCCGAGTGGGCCGCGCAGCGAATCAAGGGGCTCTCGTTCTTCTCCGCGGCGAAGGCCGCCTTCTTCGGGAACAGGGGCAACAAGATCAAGAGCCTCATCTCGGAGTTCAACTACCCGCGCTACGGCCCCGGGCAGATGTGGGACGCGATGACCGACGCGATCCGCGCGCAGGACGGCGAGGTGCTTCTTTCCGCTCCGGTCTCGCGGCTCGAGCTCGCCGCCGGGCGCGTGGTCGAGGTCGAGGCCGGCGGACAGTCGTACACGCTGCCCGAGGCGGTCATCTCGTCACTGCCGCTGCGCGAGATCGTGGGCATGACGCGTCCGGCCGCTCCGCCCGAGGTCGTCGAGGCCGCTGCGGGCCTCCGCTACCGAGACTTCCTCACGGTCGCGCTCGTCGTCGACGGGGAGGACCTCTTCCCCGACAACTGGATCTACATCCACGAGCCGGACGTGCGCGTCGGGCGCATCCAGAACTTCCGCTCGTGGTCGCCGTGGATGGTCCCGGACCCGGCAAAGGCCTGCGTCGGCATGGAGTACTTCTGCTTCGCCGGCGACGACCTCTGGTCGATGAGCGACGACGACCTCGTCGAGCTTGCCGCGAACGAGCTGGAGCGGCTCCGTCTCGCACCCCGGTCGAAGGTCGACCGCGGCTACGCGATCCGCGTCCCGAAGGCGTACCCGATCTACGACGCCGACTACGCGGAGCGCGTCCAGGTGATCCGCGGGTGGCTCGACGGGATCGAGAACCTGCAACAGGTTGGCCGCAACGGCCTGCACCGGTACAACAACTCGGATCATTCGATGCTGACGGCCATGCGCGCCGTCGACAACCTGCTCGAGGGAGCCGACCACGACATCTGGGCCGTCAATGCGGAGAGCGTCTACCACGAGACGCACGTGGAGGACGAGCACCCTTACCGCGCCGCGCCCGAGACGCCCGAGATGGAAGCGCTCGCTGCGTCCGGCACCGACTAGGCGGGCTCTGCTTCCGGCCGCGGTCGTCGCCGCGGCAGCAGCACTCATCTGGCTCGCGCTTCCCACCATCTGGTGGGGGCCGCTGAACGTCGACGAGGAGCTGACGCTCCGTCTCGGCGACTACTCGTTCGCCCACATCTTCGACATCGTCTCGACGAAGCGCGGCGGCGGGCCGATTCACTTCTGGCTCGAGCACTACCTGCTGCAGGCGTGGCCCGGGCTGCCGGCGCTGCGTGTGCCCTCGCTCGCCTTCCTCTGCCTCGCGCTGCCCGCGGTGGCGCTGATCGCCCGGCGGCTCCTCGGCGAGGAGGAGGCGGCCGGGGTCGTCGTGCTCACGGCGCTCTCGCCGATCCCGGTCCTGTACGCAACGTTCGGGCGGCCGCACACGCTGCTCTTCGCGTGGCTCATGTGGGGCACGGTGCTCGCACTCCGCGCAGCCGACCGCCGCGACCGTCGCCTCTGGGTCGCCGCGGGGGCGGTGCTCGGCCTGTCGGTGTTCGTCCACCCGACTGCGCCGCTGTACGCACTGACCGCGTTCGCGGCGGCGTGGCTGTACGCACCGGGCTCGGTGCGGGAGCGGGTCGCGGACGCCTGGCCGGGCGCGTTCGCACTCGTCGTCACGTTCGCGCCGTACTACCTGAAGACGCTGCACGTGCTCTCCGACCGCTACGGCGTCGGCGGCAACGGGACGTCGGGGCGGACGTTCTCCGGCCGGCCCGTGTGGGAGGACGCCCTCCACTTCGTCGCCCCCGGGGGCGGCAAGCTCAACTACTTCACGGTGCTCGCGGCGGTGGGCGTCGTCGCGATGCTTCTCCGCCGCCGCTACCGGCTGCTGCTCTTCTGCGCCGTCACCGTTGCTGCGCCCGTCGTCTTCTTCTCCGTCGTGCCGACGAGCGGCGACTCGGCGCTCTTCTTCGACCGCTACATGATCCCCGTCACGCCGGCGTTCCTCGTCGTCGTCTGCGCCGGCGTGTTCGCGCTCGCCGCGTTCGCCGGGCGGTTGCGGTTCCTCGTCGCCGCTGCGCTCGTGGCGGGGCTCGTAGTCGTCGAGGTGCGCGCCGACCTGAGCCACCGGCGAGACACGCGCGCGATCGGGATCGACAGCATCGTCGCCGCCGTCGCGCACGAGCCGCCCGGCACCGTCCTGTTCGGCTCGACCGGCTCGCAGGGGGCGAACTTCGTCACTCTCGATTACGGCCACCCCGCGAACCTGCTCGACCGCCTGGTCTCGCTCCGCGTCCCCTCGCTGACACACGTCGACGACGAGACGTGCGAGAACCTGCGGCCCTTCCTGGCAAGCGGCAGCGAGCCCCGGTACGGGCTGTGGCTGTTCTATGCGGCGCTGCCCGAGGAGACGGCAGCGGCGGCGAAGGCACTCGACGCCGCCCCGATCGCAGGGCGCTACTTCGCCGTCCGCTCGGCGCGGCCGCTGCCGCCGCGCGCGCTCGTCCGCGAGGGGATCCGCCTGCGACTCGCGTGGAAACGCGCGGTGCCGCAGAACAGGCGCGTCGACGAGTTGCTGATCGCGGATCACTCCGCGCTCGCCGGCACGTGCGTCCCGTACGGCGATCTCGGCGACCCGGGCATCTCGCCGCACTGGCCGCCGGCGAAGACGACGCACCAGTAGGTTAGGCTCGTCTCGTGCCCGAACGCCCGCGTTGGACGTTCCTGACCTCCCACGGCTTCGTCCTGTTCGAGGTCACCCGCGCGCCGGGCGCGACGGTGCGCGAGATCGCGCAGCGCTCCGGTCTCACGGAGCGGCAGACCCACCGCGTGCTCGCCGACCTCGTAGAGGGCGGCTACGTCGCACGCGAGCGGATCGGCCGGCGCAACCACTACCGGGTCGACGACTCGCTGCCGATGCGCCACCCGATCCTCGAGGGCCGCCGGGTCGGCGAGCTGCTCGCCGCCCTGCGCGAGCGGTAGCGGTTTCGCGCGTTCGCGCGCGGGAATCCTCGCTGCAGTATCGCTTCGACGTCGGGGAGGAACGTGCCGCTTCTGCTGCTCGCCGTGATGACGGGCGTCTGCTTCGCAGGCGCCGTCGCGGCGCTCGCCATCGGCCTCAGCCGCTGAGGCCCGCCTCGCGCAGGGGGCGGCGCGCCCACGCGAACGTCTGCGCGTACCAGCCGGTGAACGGCGTCAATGTCACGCCGTTGCCGCTCGACTGGATCAGCCAGCCGCCGCCGAGGTAGAGCGCTGCATGGTCGACCTGGGCCGGCTTCGACTTCGGGCCGTTCGCACCGAAGAACATCACGTCGCCCGGCTGCAGCCTGGCCGCGGCGATCCGCTGCGCGCGCGGCACCTCGCCGCTCAACTCGTAGGTCGTGCGGCCGCGCAGCACGCTCGCGAGCGTTCCCTCGCCGGCGTACGGCGTCAGCCTGTAGACGCGCCAGACGTAGCCGGAGCAGTCGAAGCCGCCGGCGGAGCTGACGCCGAAGAGCGTCTCCTTGGCGGGGCTCGTCCCGCCCCAGATGTACGGATAGCCGACGTAGCGGACCGCGGTCGTCAGGACACGCTGCTGCCAGGGAGTGAGCGTGGGCAGCGTGAACTCATCGGCGGCCTGCTGTACGGCCGCGCTGTCGGCGTCGCCGAGCGCGAGCACGCGCGCGAACGAGAAGGCCGCCTCGGCGCGCGTCGCCGGCTCGCCCGGCAGCAGCTCGAGCGCGTCGTCCGCCGCGGGGTGGTTCAGGCGCAGGCCGAGCATCCGTGCGACCACCTCGGTGCCGGTGTTCGCGGGCGGCTTCAGCCCCGCCGCGACGAGCGTCGCCTGGATCTCGCGCGCGGCGCCGGCGAGGCCGAGGTAGGAGACGAGCGCCGCGTCGAGCTGTCTGATCGTCACGGGAGCGCTCGGCGACGAGGCGCGGTAGAGCGCACGGGTCGGCACGGCCGGCGAGGGCGCCGACGACCGCTTCGCGATGCGGAGCGCCCACGGGACGTCCGCCGGTGTCGTCGCCCGCCCGCTCGCGTTGTCGACGATCACCTGCCATGAGGCGGTTGCGTAACCGCCGTCCGCGAAGGTCACCGTCGCGGAGACCGCGTGCGACCCGTCGGCGAGACCGCTCGTGTCGAGGTCGAGCGTGTAGGGAAGCGAGGTCGCGCTGGCGGTCGTGACCCGGTCGACGCCGAAGTCGACGTGGTCGACGGCGGGACCGGTCACGTACAGCACGATCTGCACCTCGCCCGAGACGACGCTTCCGGGAGCGACGTCGGTCGAGAGCGTCACCGCGGGCGGCGCGGTGGCCGCCGGTTGCCTGACGGCGTCGGTCGCGGCGACGGCGTCTGCGAGCTGAGCCTGCGTGAGCTGCGACTGCGGCGAGAAGGAGCCCGGAGACGTGCCGAGAATTCCCACCTGCGTCACCGCGCGAATCTGTGCCGCCGCCCAGTCGCCGCCGGGCGCGGCGGCGGCTGCGCACGTGTAGACGAGCGCGAGCAGCCCGAGGGGCAGGAGGAAGCGAACGACCCTCACGGGCTCGCTATCGGCGTGCGGCGGTTCAAACATGAGCCTGTGACGGCTACACTCTCGTGGCAATTTGAGCGAGGCCGATGGTGCCGGTTTGCACCTTTCTTGCCCGTTCAGCGAGTTGGCAAGGAGGTGAATGAAGAAATGGCAACCGGAACTGTCAAGTGGTTCAACGCCGACAAGGGATACGGGTTCATCACCCCCGACGAGGGTGGGAAGGACCTGTTCGTGCACTTCAGCGCGATCCAGGGCGCGGGCTACCGCTCGCTGGACGAGGGCGCGAAGGTGGAGTACGAGGCCCAGCAGGGCGAGAAGGGCCCGCAGGCGGCGAACGTCAACGTCATCTAGTCGCTAGCGTTCCCGGGCGGGCGCGCGCCCGCGCCCGCCCGGGAGACGCAATACGAGGAGGCAGAGATCGCGCAGAAGGAAGACAAGGTCGAGATGACCGGCGAGATCGTCGAAGCGCTCCGGAACGGCATGTTCCGGATCAAGCTCGACAACGGTCACGAGACGCTGGGCTACACCGCCGGGAAGATGCGGCGGTTTCGCATTCGCATGAACCCGGGCGACCGGGTCCGGATCGAGCTGTCGGCGTACGACCTCGACCGTGGCCGGATCGTGTACCGGCTGCGGCCGGGCGACGAGCGCCCCGAGTAGCACCCTCAAGTGGACGGCGACGCGCTCGCCGCGCTCGAGCTTCCCGCGATCCTCGATCGCCTGGCGGCCGCGGCGGCCACGGAGCTCGGCGCCGGCCTGGCCCGAGCGCTCGCGCCGTCGGCGGACGCCGGCGTCGTCGCGGGACGGAAGGCGCTGACGCTCGAGGCGGTCGCGCTGCTCGACGCCGCCGAGGACCCGCCGCTCGCAGGAGTCACCGACGTCACGGCGGCCGTCGAGCGGTCGGAGCGAGAGGGCGTGCTCGGCCCCTCGGAGCTACGCGCAATCGCAGTCGCCGTGCGCGTCGCGGTCGATGCGCGTCGCGTGGTCGTGACGCGCCGGGACCTCGCTCCCGGCCTCGCGGAGATCGCAGAGGGGATCGAGCCGTCGCTGCGCGTACCGGCCGAGGAGATCGATCGGTGCGTCGAGGAGGACGGCTCCGACCTGCGCGACACCGCCTCGACGAGGCTGCGGAAGCTCCGCGCCGAGGTGCGGAGCGGCGGCGGGCGCGTCCGGGACGAGCTCGCGCGCATCGCTCGCTCCGCGGGCGTGCGCGACGCGCTACAGGAGTCGTTCCTCGCGGAGCGAGGCGGGCGGCCGGTGCTCGCGGTCCGCGCAGCATCGCGGGCGCAGGTGCCCGGCATCGTCCACGACGCGTCGAGCACCGGGCAGACGGTGTTCGTCGAGCCGCTCGCCGTGGTCGAGCTCAACAACCGGCTCGCAGAGGCTGCCGCCGAGGCGCGTGAGGAGGCGGAGCGGATCCTGCGCGAGCTGTCGAGCGCCGTCGCCGCACGCGCCGGCGAGCTGCGCGCGCTCGTCGCCGCGGCCGCGGAGCTCGACCTCGCGCTCGCCTGCGGGTCCCTCTCACGCGGCTGGCACGGCGTGGCGGTGGAGGTGGCCGACGAGGTGCGGCTGATCGGCGCGCGGCATCCGCTCCTCGACCGCGCCACGGCGGTGCCGATCGACCTCGACCTGGGTGCGCTGCGTGCGCTCGTGATCAGCGGCCCGAACACGGGTGGCAAGACCGTCGCGCTGAAGACGATCGGCCTTGCCGCGCTCCTCCATCAGTGTGGTCTGCTGCCGCCCGCCGCCGAGGCGACGCTGCCCGTGTTCGACGACGTGCTCGCGGACATCGGCGACCGGCAGTCGATCGAGATGAGCCTCTCGACGTTCTCCGGGCACGTGCGGACGCTCGTCTCGATCCTCGAGAATGCCACCGCTCGTTCGCTCGTCCTGCTCGACGAGGTCGCGGCGGGCACCGATCCGCAGGAGGGCGCACCGCTCGCGCAGGCGCTCCTCGAGCGGCTCGCGTCGCAGGCGCGGTTGACCGTCGTGACGACGCACTACGCGGAGCTGAAGGAATGGGCGAGCGCGCGCGACGACGTCACGAATGCCGCCACCGGCTTCGACGTCGAGACGGACACGCCGCTCTACCGGCTCGCGCTCGGTCGACCCGGCACCTCGCACGCGTTGCGGGTCGCCGAGCGGCTCGGGCTCGACCCGGTCGTCGTCGGCGACGCGCGGTCGCGTGTCGACCCCGAGCGACTACGAGCCTCGGAGCTCGTGGCCGAGGCGGAGACGGCGGAGCGCGGCGCGCGGGAGCGGCGAGAGGAGGCAGAGCGCACCTTCCGGCGTGCGGAGGAGCGGGAGCGGGAGCTCGCCGAGGAAGTCGAGCGTGTGCGCGCTTCGGCGGAACGCGTGCGCCGCGACGCGCACGCCGCGGCCGAGCGCGAGCTGGCGGAGGCGCGTGCGGAGATCGCCGCACTGCGGGCGGAGGTGCGGAAGGCGCGCCGCTCGCGGCGCGACGCCGACCAGGACCGGGCGCTCGGCGGCGCGACCGAGCGGGCGGCCCGTGCGGAGCAAGTGTTGAGTCAACACAAAGTCGGTCCGCTCGAAGCACCGATGCCGCTTGCGCCGGGAGACCCGGTCGAATCGGACGTGGGCGTGCGGGGCACGATCGCGGCGGTGCGCGGCGGCGAGGCCGAGGTGGTCGGCGCCGCGGGGCAGCGCGTGCGGATCCCGCTCGCGCGGCTGCGGCCGTCGCGAGAGCGCGCGCCGGAGGAGCGGGCGCCGGTGGTGCAGGTGCGCGCGGCGGCACGCGGCGACGTCTCGGACCAGCTCGACGTGCGTGGCCGGCCCGGGCACGAGGCGCGGGAGCAGGTGCGCCGGTTCGTGGACGACGCTTCTCTCGCCGGGCTGCGCGAGGTGCGGATCGTTCATGGCCGCGGCACCGGGGCGCTGCGGGCGGCGGTACGAGACGAGCTCCAGCGGCACCCGCTCGTCGACCGCGCCGAGCCCGACGCCGCCGACGGCGCGACCATCGCGCACCTGTCCTGAAAGGAGGCCGATGTAGAGGTACAGCTACATCACGCTGCGGGCTGTGCCGGGGCCGGTTCCGCCCGTGCCTCGAGCACGACTGCACCGAGCACGACGAGCCCGCCCACGAGCGTCGCCGTCGAGGGGCGCTCGGCGAGAAAGGCCCAGACCCAGAGCGGCCCGAGCACGATCTCGAGCAGCGTGATCAGCGCCACCTCACCGGCCGGGATCAGCCGCGCGCCGATCGTCAGGAAGACGAAGCCGAGGCCGATCTGGCAGACGCCGAGTGTCGCGAGCAGCACGAGATCGAGCGATCCGACCGCGGTCGTCGAGACGAACGGCGCCGCCACCGCGAGGACGAGCAGCTGCGAAAGGAACGTCGCGGGCGCCATCGACACGTCCCGCCGGTGCCGCGTGATGACGATGGTGGCCGCGAACGAGATCGTCATGACCAGCGACAGTCCCACGCCCAGCCCGGTCGGGGCACCCGGCCCGCCGACCATGACCGCGACGCCGGCGACGGCGATCGCCATCGCGAGCCAGGTGCGGCGGGCGACGTGATCCCCGGTCAGCGTTCCGAGCGCGGCCGCGAGGATCGGCGCCAGCGCCTGCATGAACAGCACGTTCGCGACCGACGTGTGGTTGAGGGCGACCAGGAACGACGCCGACGAGAGCGCAAGCAGCGCCACCACCGCGAGGCCGTCCCGCCCGATCGCGCGGTACGCGCGCCAGGTGCCGCCGCGCTCGGCGACGGCGACGTAGAGCGCGAGCCCCACCGCTGCGAACACTGCCCGTCCTGCCACCTGCGTCCCCGTCGAGACAGACAGCCCTCGCTGGAGGAGGCCCGCGGTCGACCACGCGACGGCCGCGAGCGCGACGTACGTGCGCCCTCTCTGCTCTTCGCTCATCGACGAGAATCAACCACGTGCTGCCCGAGCGGAGCGACGTGGTCGTGATCGGCGGCGGCGTGATCGGCGCCGCCGCGCTCCATTACCTCGTCGAGCTCGGCTGCCGGAGGCCGGTGCTGCTCGAGCGGGACACGCTCGCGTCGGGCTCGACCGGCCGCTGCGCCGGGGGCGTTCGCACCCTCTTCTCGGACGAGCTCAACCGCCGCATCTGCGACGAGTCGATCGGCCGGCTCGAGCGCTTCGCCGACGAGGTCGGGCAGGAGCTCGACCTCCGGCTCTGGGGCTACCTGTTCCTGCTCGACGACCCGGCGGACGCGGCGCGGTTCGCCGCCGACGGAGCGCGCATGCTGACCCCGGGCGAGGCGCACGAGATCGTGCCGCAGCTCGACGTCGACGGCCTCGTCGCGGCGGCGTTCGACGAGCGCGCCGGCTACGTCACGCCCGACCTCGTCGTGCAGGGATACGCGCGGCGCGCGGCGGCGCTCGGCGCGCACGTCGAGCAGTCGTGTGCCGTCACGCGCATCGTCTCGGAGGACGGCCGCGTCGTCGCCGTCGAGACTGCGCGCGGGCGGATCGCGACGGAGCGCGTCGTGCTCGCAGCCGGCGTCTGGTCGAGCGAGCTCTTCTCACTGCCGCTCGAGCGCGAGCGGCGGCACATGTTCTTCACCGAGGACGCGCCGGGGTTCCCCCAGGAGCTGCCGTTGACGATCGACTTCGCGACCGGTTTCTACTTCCACCGCGAGGGAGCGGCGCTCGCTCTCGGCGGGCGGGAGCAGTCGCTGGACGATCTCGCGCCCGTCGCGGTGCGACGGCTCCCGGCGCTCGCGGAGCTCGGCATCCGCTCGAGCTGGTGGGGCTGGTACGAGCTGAGCCCCGATCACAACGCCCTGATCGGCGCCGCGCGCGTCCCGGAGGGGCTCGTCTACGCGACCGGCTTCTCCGGCCACGGGTTCCAGCAGGGGCCGGTGGTCGGCGAGCACCTCGCGCGGCTCGCGCTCGGGCTCGCGCCTGTGTTCGACCTGTCGGGGCTGGCCGTCGAGCGGTTCGAGCGCGGCGAAGGGCGCCGCGAGACGAACGTCGTCTGACCGGTCATGCGCCTCGCAGTCGCTCCACCGCCCGCCGGAGCGAGCGCTCGTCGAACAGGTAGGGCGTGGCGTTCGCCACGTCGTGGAGCGGCGCGTCGGGATCGGCCGAGCCCCCGGCGGTGTTGACGGCATAGCGCACGGGGATCTCGTGGCACACGCAGAGAATCGTCTCCTCGCGCCGCTCAGCGAGGCGTGCGAACGCATCCGCATAGCGGGCGGCGGCCTCGTCGAGACTCTCGCCGCCCGGGAACCGGTCGGCGCGCACATGCGCCCGCTTCCACTCGTGGTACGCGGCGAGCGTGTCGCCCTCGAGCTCCCCGATCCTCACGTCGTCGAGGCTCTCGTCCACGAGAGTCGGTACGAACGTGCGTTCGTCGCCGAGCGCGAGGCGCGCGGTCTCCTGCGCACGCGGGAAGCGCGAGGTGACGCAGAGGTCGATCTGGATCCCGGCGAGCTGCTGCCCGAGGCTCTGCGCCGCCGCCTTACCCGCGTCCGACAGCCCCTGGTCGAGAGCGGGATCGCCGTTCACGACGCCCGCGACGTTGAACACGGACTGGCCGTGGCGGGCAAGCAGGAGCAGGCGCACGAACGTTCACGCTATCGCCTGTGGCTGCCGATACGAGGATCGTGCGTCCGTTCCGTCCAGCGGTCCTCTTCCCCGTCGTCGCGGCCGACCTCGCGATCGCGCTCCTGCGCCAGGCGCAGGGCGGCACGCGCTCCGGCTACGCGTCGCTGCTCGTCCTGCCTGCCGTCTGGGTCGCCTTCGTTGCCGGCCGGCGCGGTGTCGCCGTCGTCGTCGCCACGACGGCTCTGACGCTGACCGTTCCTATCCTCGCCGTCGGTGGGCCCGACTACCCGAGCTCGGCCTGGCGAGGTGCCGTGCTGCTCGCAATCGTGACGGCGATCGTCGGCCTCGTCACCGAGCGGGGCGCGTCCGCGTCGAGGCAACGCGCCGCCGAGGCGCTGCGCCACGCGCGGACGCTCGATCGCCTGCTGCGCACGCAGACCGCGATCGCGCTGAGCGACCCGGGGCTGGACGACGTGATGTCGACCGTTGTCGAGAAGGCGCTCGAGCTGACCGGTGCCGACGGCGCCGTCGTCGAGCTTCCGGACGGGGAGGAGATGGTGTACCGGGCAGTTTTCGGAACGGCCGCGCCGTTCGCCGGCCTTCGCGTTCCCCTCGCGGGGTCGACCTCCGGCCTCTGCCTCGCCCAGATCGAGCCGCTCGTCGTCGTCGACTCCGAACGGGACCCTCGCGTGAACACGGAGGCGTGTCACCGCGTTGGCGCACGTTCCCTCGTCGTCGTCCCGCTGGTGCACGCGGGTGAGGTGGCCGGCGTACTCAAGGTGTACTCGGCCGAGCGCGCGGCTGTCGGCGAGGACGAGGCGCGCGTGCTGGCGCTGCTCGGCGGGGTGATCGGCGCCGGGCTCGCGCGAGCGGAGCTTCACGACACGCTCGCAGAGCACGCTCACACGGACGCGCTGACGGGCCTCGCGAACCGCCGCAGCTGGGACGACCAGCTCGAGCGCGCGCTCGCGCACGCGACGCGGTCACACGAGACTGTCAGCGTCGCCCTCTGCGACGTCGACCTGCTCAAGCAGGTGAACGACCGCGAGGGGCACGCGGCCGGCGATGCGCTGATCCGGGAGGTCGCGCGGTGCCTGGGCGACGGAGCGCGCGCGGCCGACCTGCTCGCGCGCGTCGGCGGCGACGAGTTCGCCCTGCTCCTCGCAGGCGCCGACCGCGACGCGGCCGCCGAGGTGCTCGACCGCCTCACGTCCGGGCTCCCCGCCGGCCGCTCCGTCTCCGTCGGCATCGCGGAGTGGGACGGCCGCGAGAGCGCGGCGGAGCTCGTCGCCCGGGCCGACGCCCGCATGTACGAGCGGAAGCGGGTCGGCCGCGCTGCGGCGATGCGTTGACATATCGACCGATGAGTTTGCGCGGCGGCGCCGGTCCAAGGGAGACTGGGCCAGTCGTCTCCTCGGAGGTGGAACGAATTGTCACGCACGCTGCTCGTCATCGGCACCCGCAAGGGGTGCTTCCTGCTCGAAAGCGACGCCGATCGCAGGGACTGGCGCCTCCGGGGCCCGTACTGCGAGGGGTGGCCGGTCTACCACGCGGTCTTCGACGCGGACAGCGGCTCGATCTTCGCCGCCGCCGCGAGCGAGTGGCACGGCTCCGCGATCTGGCGGAGCGCCGACCTCGGCGAGACGTGGTCGCACTCGTCGGAGGGGCTCGCCTACGAGGACGGCCGCAGGCTGTCGAAGGTCTCGACCCTCGCCGCGGGGCACGGCCGGGTGCTCGTCGGCGTCGAGGCGCCGGGCATCTTCGAGAGCCGCGACGGCGGGGAGTCCTGGTCGCTCCTGACGACCCTCTCCGGCCAGCCGGGGAGTGAGGTGTGGGACGACCCGGCGAACCAGCCGCCCGGGCACCTCGGCATCTCCGCGATCACGCAGGA
>JAICYG010000182.1 GCA_025934335.1 Thermoleophilia bacterium
GAGGAGTTCGACGAGGAGTCGAAGCTGCGCGAGGAGACGCGGAAGATCATGGAGCTGCCCGGGTTGCCGGTGCAGGCCTCGTGCGTCCGCGTACCGGTGATGGTCGGCCATGCCGAGGCTGTGTGGATCGAGACCGAGGACGAGCTGACGGCGGATCAGGCGCGCACGCTGCTCGACGCTGCTCCGTCGGTGCGGCTCGAGGAGCTTCCGTCGCCGGGCAGGGCGGCGGGCGGCGACGAGGTGCTCGTCGGGCGGATCCGGCGCGACCCGACGGTCGAGCGAGGGATCGCGCTCTTCCTCGCGTGCGACAACCTGCGCAAGGGCGCGGCGCTGAACGCGATCCAGATCGCGCAGCTCGTGCTCGGCCGCGAACGTCTCGCCGCGTAGTGGACGTCGGGATGCTGGGGCGGTTCTTCGGCCGCCTCACCGGCGGCAACTGGCGGCCGCCCGCGCAGGAGCTGGCGTTCGCCGCGGCCACGGGGTTCGACACGGTGCAGATCCGCAGCGACCGCGCGGGCGAGATCGAGGACGAGCTCGGAGTCGGAGCGGCGGAGCTCGGTGCGCTGTTCGACGACAACGGAGTCGAGCCGGTGCTCGAGATGCTCGTCCGCCACCCCGGCGAGCCGGGCACGATCCCGCGCGCCTTGCGCGCGAATCTGCAGGCGATCGACGCGATCGGCTTCCTCCGGGTCCACGTGCATCCCGTCGGACCGCACGAGGCGGCGCCGATTCTCGCCGCCGACTTCGCGGAGGCGCTTTCGATCGCCGAGGAAGCGGGGCTGATCTTCGCCGTCGAGCACAATGCGCCCGGGCACCGTCTCCTCGTCGAGCCGGACGAGATCGAGACACTGCTCGAGGCCGTTCCGGGCCTCGGCTTCGTCTGGGACGTGAACCACACGCTCCCCGAGCACCTCGCCCGCTTTCTCGCGCTGCGCGAGCGGGTCACGCTGGTGCACGTGTCCGACACGCCGCTGCCGGAGACGAACCACCACCTCCCGCTCGGCCGGGGCAACGTCGACCTCGATGCGGCGCGGTCGTTCCTCGACGTCCCACTCGTGCTCGAGATCGGCGGCCTCCCTCACTCGGGCGGCCCCGGCCTCGACACCGATGAGGCCCTCGTCGAGTCGCTCGCGGTGCTGCGAACCGGCGGCTGACACCAAGAGGTGTCTGACACCAAAGGTGTCAGACACCGGGCTGTCGGAGACGGACACGGCCCCTCGCCAAACGACGTGCCGTAAGCGTCACAAAGTGTCCACAGGTGGAGGCCCGCGCTGCGAACCCGTTGTCTGGCACCGGTGGTCAGGGAGGCGGCAGCGGTGCCGGGACCGGGTCCGGTACGCCGAACGCGCTCCGCACCACCTGCAGCACCTTCTCGCGCTTTCCCTCCTCCACCGGCTGCAGCCCGCCCAGGTCGAGCCGCGAGAGGCCGATGCGGCCGGCGGAGCGGATCACCTCGAAGCCGAAGTCAGCCAGGAAGTCCTGCGGGAAAACCGTCCGGTGGACCCGGAAGCGCTCGTAGCTCGACTCGCCCTCCGCATACCGGTACGAGAACGCCTCCAGAGCAGCCGCGCCGCGGTCGCGTGCCTCGCCGATCGCCGCGAGGAAGAGCGACTGCAGCACCCACGGGCTCGCCGGGTCGACGAGGTACGCGCAGGTGACGAGCATCGCGCCGTCCGAGGGCGGCCCGCCCGGCAGCTCCGACGCGCGCGGGAACGCCTGCGCCGGGCCGTACTGCATCGAGCCGAGCACCCGCCCGTCGGAGTCGTAGTAGACGGTGCCCCACGCACCGAAGTCGAGCTCGACCTTCTCCATCCAGCGGTCCTTGTCCGTCGTCCGGCGCCCGCGTGTCTGCCACCAGACGCACTCGTGGCACACCGACGGCGCCGTCTCGAGCGTCAGCTTGGTCAGGCCGGCGAGACGAGGAGGCACGAGCCCGGCCCTATCCCCGCTGGACGTCGTCGACGACCACGTGCACCGCCGACGGCGTCAGGTCGGCCATCCGTTGCAGGTACTCGCGCACGTGCCGCTGCACCTCCGCGGCAACCCGCGGGATCTCGGCGCCGTAGTCGACCACCAGGTGCACCTCGATCGCGGTGCCGGCAACGCGCGCACCGCGCCGCTGCTTCGTGTGCACGCCCGGCACCTCGGCCGCGGCATCGGCCGCGTATCGCGCCAGCACGTCGGGCGAGATGACGCTGTGACCCTCCATGTCAGCCACATCGTAGGACGAGCTCGGTCGCCTCCGGGCGTGCGAAGTAGCGGAAGGGCACGAACGTCGTGCCGAGGCCGGGCGAGACGTGCATCGCCGTCGTGCCGCGCCGGAACACTCCGTCGGGATACGGCGTCCCCGGATGCGCGAGCAGAAGCTTTCCCTTCCCGTACGGGACGACGATCTGCCCCGCGTGCAGGTGGCCCGCGAGGATCAGGTGCCACCGCCCCGCTTCGACGCGGTCGAGGGCGCGCGGGAAGTGGCACAGAAGCAGCCGGAACGGCGCGTCGGAGGGCAGGAAGCCGCTCTCCCGTTTCGCGAGCCACGACCGCGGGTCGACACCCGCGAGCTCGACCCGGACGCCCCGCACCTCGAGCTCGACGGACTCGTCTGCGAGCAGACGCCCGCGCGGCAGGCCCGCGAGCTGCGTCGGCTCCGAGAACGGGTCGCGCGAGACCGCGAAGTCGTGATTCCCGAGCACGACGTACGGGTCGGAGGGAAGCCGCGCGAGCAGCTCGCCGAGCAAAGCCTCGCCGCGCCGCCGCGAAAGGAGATCGCCGGTGATGCAGATCAGGTCGGGACGACGCTCGGCGACCCAGTCGAATGCGCGCGCGGCTGCACGCTCGCCGCGCGACGGCACGCCCAGGTGGAGGTCCGAGAGGTGCGCGATCCGGAGCCCGTCGAGCTCCGGCGGGAGCCCCTCGACCGGCAGCTCGCGCACGCGCAGCCGCACCCAGCCGGCTTCGAACCAGCCGTAGGCGAGGCCCGCCGCGGCGACCGCGGGAACGCTCCAGAGATACGTCAGATCTGGAGCTTCTCGACGACCGGCTGGACCGACACCACGTGGCGCTTGAAGCGGAGCTCCGCCTCCTCGAGGCCGGCCGCCACGCCGACGAGCTGCGACAGGTGCAGGATCGGCATCTGGAAGTCGCGGCCCGTTGCCTTCTTCAGCTTCGACTGCCACGCGTCGAGCGAGAGGTGGCAGAGGGGGCACGGCGTGACGATCGCGTCGGCGCCCGCCTCGTACGCCTGCTCGATCGGCTGGATCAACTCGCCGAGCGCCGTCTCCTCACGCGCCTGGATGATCGGGAAGCCGCAGCACTTGATCTTCGCGGGGTAGTCGATCGGCTCGCCGCCGCACGCCTCGATGATCCGCTCGAGCGACCACGGCCTGTCCGGGTCCTCGAACCCCTGGATCTTGGACGGGCGCAGGATCTGGCAGCCGTAGAACGGCGCGATCTTCAGGCCCTTGAGCCCCCGGTGCGCCGCTGCCTGCAGCCGCTCGTAGCCGTCACCCTCTGCGATCTCCCAGAGCAGATGGCGCACGTCGACGTCGGTCTCGTACGCCGGGACGCCCACCGAGACCAGGTTCTCGTTGACGCGCGCGCGCAACTCGGAGTCGCCGAGCAGCATGAAGTTCGCCTGCCGCAGGTTGAGCGTGCAGACGTTGCACACCGTCAGCAGCGTGTCGAGGCCCTCCGCGGCGGCGTAGGCGAGAATCCGCGCGTTCAGGTGCAGGTAGTAGTCGGGCTCGGCCTGCTGGATGTCGCCCGCGCCGCAGCACGTGACCGACTCGAGCTCGACGAGCTCGAGCCCGACCTTCGGCGCGAGCGCCTGCGTCGCCGAGTCGAGCTCCTTCGCCGACAGCGACGCCAGACAGCCCTTGTAGTACGCGACTTTCCTCACGCGCCGCCCTCCGGCTTTGACGTCGGCGCCTCGCCCGGCGTCACGTCCGCCTGCGTGCGCGATCCCATTCCCTCGTTCGCCCCGCCCGTCATCTGCTCCTCGGCGATGAACGGCCGATGGAACGCGCCGGGACGGTCGTAGATCTCCTCGAGCGACTCCTCGCCGCTGTGCCCGTGGACGAGCCTCGCGAGCGAGCGCTCCCCCTGGACGATGCCCTCGAAGCCGCGGCGCTCGTCCGCGTCGCGCACCGTCAGGTCGTAGAGGCGGCGCGCCTCGCGCACGTCCTTCGCGACGTGCGGCGGGAACGGCGGCGGCACCTTGCCCTTGACGGCGAGGTCGAGCGCGAAGCGCGTCTGCTTGATCGCCGAGACGACGCCCTGCGTCTTCGGCACGAGCTCCGTCTCGCGCAGCCACCCGGTCGTCTTCGCCGAGGTGACGAACCACTTCGCGTGCTTCGCGCCCATGTCGCGATCGATGCCCTCCTTGATCGACTCCGCGCCGAGCTTCGCGATCGCGTCGCGCGGGTCGATGTTCTTCGGGCAGCGCTCGTTGCAGAAGTAGCAGCGGGTGCACTGCCAGATGCCGTGCTCGCCGTTCAGCTTCTCGAGCCGCGCAACCTTGTGGCCGTCGCGCGGGTCGCCGACGAAGCGCATCGCCTTGACGAGCGCCTGCGGCCCCGTGAAGCGGGGGTCCGACTCCATCGCGTTGCACTCCGACACGCAGCAGGCACAGTTGATGCAGAGCGCCTCCTTGTGGACGACGTTCATGCGCTCCTGGCGGATCA
>JAICYG010000169.1 GCA_025934335.1 Thermoleophilia bacterium
ACGGCGATCAGCAGGAATGCGTTCACGTGGTGCGCCGTTAGCACGCGAACAAGCTACCCGGGAGGACGACGTGGTCGAAGAAGGAAAGCAAGCGCCCGACTTCACGCTGACGAGCGACCGCGGCGAGCCTGTCAGCCTCTCGGGCCTGCGCGGGAAGCCGGTCGTCCTCTACTTCTATCCCAAGGACGACACGCCCGGATGCACCACTCAGGCCTGCGGGCTCCGCGACGTCTACGGCGAGCTCGAGCGGGCCGGCGCGGTCGTGCTCGGTGTCTCGCCCGACAGCGAGCAGTCGCACGTCAAGTTCCGCGAGAAGTACGGCCTGCCGTTCACGCTGCTCGCCGACACCGACCACGCCGTCGCCGAGCAGTACGGCGTCTGGGGCGAGAAGAAGTACATGGGCCGCACGTACTTCGGCGTGCAGCGGACGACGTTCGTGATCGATGCGGACGGGACGGTGAAGCGCGTCTTCGAGAACGTGAAGCCGGCGACACACGCCGCTGACGTGCTCGCCGCGCTAGCCGCCTAGCGCTACCGTCTTCTCGTCGCGCGACGAGGCGTAGTCGTCTCCGAGCTTCTCGCGCAGCGTCTGCGCGAGCTCGCCGCTCTGCTCGAGCTCCTCGACGATGTCGGCGCCGCCCACGAGCTCGCCCTTCACGAACACCTGCGGGATCGTCGGCCACCCCGAGATCGCCGAAAGCTCCTGACGGATCTGCGGGTCCGTCAGGACGTCGACCGCGGTCACCGGCGCGCCGGCCCGCCGCAGCGCCTGCAGCGCACGGTCGGAGTTGCCGCACATCACGAACGCCGGCGTGCCCTTCATGAAGAGCGTCACGTCCGAGCCCTCGATCACGTCCTTGATCCTGTCGCCGTAGCTCACGGTCATTCCCCCTTCGTCTTGATGCGCAGCTCGTGGATCGTCCCGTCGGCGAGCGGCGTCGCGAGCGCCTCGTAGACGCGGCGGTGCTGCTCCACGAGCGAGAGCCCGGAGAGCGACGGCGCGGTCACGACGACCTGGAAATGGTCGCCGCCGCCGGTGCGGTCGCGGACGTCGAGCTCGGTCGCGTCCGGGAACGCCCGCTCGAGCAGGTCGCGCAGTGGTTGCGTGCTCACGCTCCGATCGTAGCGACCGCTGCCGGCTAGACTGGGGTTCCGCGCGGATGTGGCGGAATTGGTAGACGCGCACGGTTCAGGTCCGTGTGCCCGCAAGGGCGTGGAGGTTCAAGTCCTCTCATCCGCATGCCCCGGCGCCTCACCGTCAGAGGCGTCGGCGCACGGTTCTCGCGAGACTCGCGCCCAGGAGCAGCAGTGCGACGGTCATCGGCGTCCATTCGACGATGTGCAGGACGACGTCGCCACCGAAGAGCCGAGCCGCCAGCACGAGGACCGTGAGCACTCCGACGAGCCACCACAGCAGGCGCCGTGCGAAGAGATGTCGCGGGCTGAGCGCCATCAACGCGAACGCTATGCCCGGACGACGGGGTGTTCAGAGACTCGAACGCCTCTGCGCGCGACGTGGAGGGAGACGGCGCTCGGCTCCGAACTGAGCGTGAGGCATCCGACGCTCACGCTCTTGGGGGAGCCGGATGCCTCGCGGCGACGGTGGCGGCAGCCGTCCTCTCCCCCGGCTGTCCGTCCCGTCGCCGCTTCTTGCGCCACGCGAAGGATTCGCCGCCGCACGGCCGAACACCGCGGCGATGGCACATGAGGCACGCACCGACGTCGGCGCGCTCGCATCCGAGCTCGAGCAGCTCGTGCACGAGGAGCGCCAGCTGTCGTCCGTACGGCGCCGCCTGCACGAGCAGATCGACAACGGCTTCCCGAACGACGTGATCGTGCGACGCGAACGCGAGATCTCGGCCCAGCGCCGGGCGCTCCACCGGCGGATCGACAGCCTCCGCCACAGGCTCGGCCCCGGGCCGGGCCTTCGCCCGGCGCACTGAGCCGCGGCTACGATGCGCGCGCCCTGACTCGCCTCGCCTCGATCGTCGTCGCGGCCGCGATCGCCGCTGTCGTCCTGCCCGGGGCCGGATCGGGCCGCGCCCCATCGGACGCCACCACCGAGGTCGTCGTCACGCTCGCGGGGCCGCCGCTCTCCGCGTTCGGCCGATCGCTCTCCTCGGCGCGCCACCTCTCGTACCTGCAGACGATCGACGCGCAGCAGGCGGCGGCCACCGAACGGATCGAGTCGATGCTCCCGTCCGCACGCGTGCGCTGGCACTACCGGCTCGTCGCGAACGGGCTCGCGGTCGTGCTCCCGCGCAACGAGGTCGCCGCCCTCGCGAAGGTGCCCGGAGTCGCCGAGGTGTGGCCGAACGTGCGTTACCACTCGCTGGCGACACCGATTCCCGGTCCGACGCAGATCGGCGCCGACAAGCTCTGGGCAGGCGGCTCGCTCGGCGACGGGATGAAGATCGGGATCATCGACGACGGCGTCGACGCCGCCCACCCGTACTTCGACCCGAGCGCCTTCCAGTACCCGCCGGGGTTCCCGAAGGGGCAGACGAAGTACACGACGCCCAAGGTGATCGTGCAACGCGCGTTCGCACCCCCGTCGCCGTCGTGGAAGTACGCGTCGCTCCCGTTCGACCCGACGGAGTCGTTCCACGCGACGCACGTCGCCGGCATCGCCGCGGGCGATCGAGGCATCGTCGCGCGCGGCAGCGTCCTCTCGGGCGTCGCGCCCGACGCGTACATCGGCAACTACAAGGCGCTGACCATCCCGACCCCCGGCTTCGGGCTGGACGGGAACAGCGCGGAGATCGTGGCCGCCATCGAGGCCGCCGTCGCCGACGGCATGGACGTGATCAACCTCTCGCTCGGGGAGCCGGAGGTCGAGCCGTCGCGCGACCTCGTTGTCAAGGCGATCCAGGGCGCCGTTGCCGCCGGCGTCGTCCCCGTGATCGCGGCGGGGAACGACTTCGGCGACTTCGGCCACGGCTCCGTCTCGTCGCCGGCGAACGCCCCGGACGCGATCACGGTCGCCGCGGTCAGCGCGCGTGGCATCGTTGCCGACTTCTCGTCGGCCGGCCCCACGCCGGTCTCGCTGCAGATGAAGCCGGACGTCTCCGCGCCGGGGGTCGACGTGCTCTCGTCATTGCCGGCGAGCCAGGGCGGTCCGTGGGGGACGCTGAGCGGAACGAGCATGGCGACGCCGCACGTGGCCGGCGCCGCAGCGCTCCTCCGGGAGCGCCACCCGACGTGGACGGTTGCCCAGCTCAAGTCGGCGCTCGTGCAGACCGGCGACGCGGTGCACCTCGAGAGCGGCGCCGAGGCCGCGGCGACCCGCGAGGGCGGCGGCCTCGTCGACCTCCCCCGCGCCGACAACCCGCTGCTCTTCGCCTCGCCGACCGGCCTCTCGTTCGGCGCGCTCGCACCGGGGGCGGTCGTCAGCCGCACGGTCACGCTGACGGACGCCGGCGGCGGTGGGGGCACGTGGACCGCCGCCGTCGTGCTGCAGTCCGGCATCGGAGCCGTCACGGTGCCGCCGACGATCGCCGTGCCCGGCACACTCGACATCACGGCGACGGGCGCAACGGCCACGGGCGAGGAAACGGGGTTCGTCGTGCTGACACGCGGCACCGACGTACGCCGCATCCCGTTCTGGTTCCTGACGACGGCGCCGAAGCTCGCCGGCGAGCCCAAGCTCCCGCTCACGAAGCCCGGTATTCACAGCGGCACGACCGTCGGCGCGCCCGCGCTCGTCACGCGCTACCGCTATCCGACGAGCGGCGACGAGGCGTACCCGGGGCCCGAGCGCGCCTTTCGCTTCCGCCTTCCCGCGGGCGCCGCGAACGCGGGTGTCGTCGTTCTCAGCGGCCGCGTCGCGCCGCACATCACCTTCGACGGGTCGGAGGACCGGCTCGCCGGCTACACCGCGCTGCCGCTCGACCTGAACCCGTACCGGAAGAGCTACGGGACGCGCCGGCGGATCGCCGGGGTCGTGCTCCCCGCCGGCGGCATCTACGACGCGGTCTTCGACGCGGTCGGCCGTCCGGGGCCGTTCACGTTCCGCTACTGGGTGAACGACGTCACGCCGCCGCGACTGCGCGTACGGTCGACCCGAGGCGGGATCGTCGTGGCCGCCGGCGATGCAGGCTCCGGCGTCGACCCCCTCTCGATCACTGCGACGCTCGACGGCAAGGCGGTCGTCGCGCGCTACGCCGACGGAAGGATCACGATCCGCGCCGCGAAGGGCCGCCACCGGCTCGTGCTCCTGGTGGCCGACCACCAGGAGACGAAGAACATGGAGGACGTCGCGCGCATCCTCCCGAACACGTCGACGCTGAAGACGACGTTGAGGGTGCGCTAATCGCGGCGTTTCGCGCGCGGATCGTACGTCGGCAGTTTCGCGAGGTCGCGCTCGACCGAGCGCTGGAACTCCTCGGGGTCGTGCTCCGGCTCGACCACACGCAGATGACGCTTCGGCGGACGGCGACGGCGCAGGGGCATGCTCCGCCCCTTCGCGAGGCGCGGCCATTCCGCCGCCGCGAGCAGCACCACCGCGGCCGCGAGCAGCACAAGCCCGAACACGCTCACGCCCCAAGGATAGTCACCCGCCCGCGAGAATCGGGCGACGTGACGACGCGGGCGCTTCTCCTCGCTGCAGTGGGGCTTCTGGCCGCCGGATGCGGCTCCGGTGGCACATCGGCTCCGCCCACCACGACCGTCAATACGGTGCCGACGGAGCAGCGGATGCCGCTGACCGTCTTCCGTGTCCGCGGAGGCGTCCTGCGGCCGGTCACGGTGCACGTGCCGCAGACGAAGGCGGTGGCCGCCGCGGCGGTCGCCGCGCTCGGCCTCCACGCGACCGTGTCGGTCGGGGGTGGCACGGCACGCGTCGACCTGCCGAAGGCGACCGACGAGCAGGTCGCCGAGATCGTCTACTCGCTGACGCAGTTCCCGACCGTGCAGCGGGTTGACGTCGCAGGCCGCACCGGCCTGACGCGTGACGACGTGGTGGGCTACGTCCCGCCGATCCTGGTCGAGCGCCCGGCGCCCGGGGCGCACGTGCCGGCGCGGTTCCTCGTCGCGGGCACGGCAAGCGTGTTCGAGGCGACGCTCGTCGTCGAGGCGGTGCGGGACGGGACGGTCCTCGACCGCCGGACGGTGACAGCGTCGGAGGGCGCGCCCGCGCGCGGCGCGTTCGAGACGATGCTGCGCGCGACCCCCGGGCGTGTCACGGTGCGCGCATACGCGCCGTCCGCCGCCGACGGGACCCCGCAGCACGAGGTCGAGGTCGCCGTCGAGGTGACGCCGTGA
>JAICYG010000032.1 GCA_025934335.1 Thermoleophilia bacterium
CCCGTCGGCGCTCCACTTCGGGAGCGAGTTCATGAAGCGGTCGTCCGTCAGCCGGCGCGGCTCGGCCGCTTCGTCCACAGCGTCGATGACATAGACGTCCTGGATCGCGTCCTCGAGCACGCCGACGCCGTCGAAGCGCCACATGGTGCGGGTGACGCGATAAGGGTGCTCGGGCTTGCGCGGCTCGTCCTGCAGGCCGGCGGTGAACGCGATCTTCGTTCCGTCCGGAGACCACACGGGCCCACTCCCGACGCCCTGAGGCAGATCCGTCAGCCGGCGCGGCTCGCCCCCGTCGAGTGGGAGCAGCCAGAGCTGCGGCTTCTCCGTCCGGCTCGACATGAACGCCACGCTCGATCCGTCGGGCGAGATCGCGGGCGCTGAATTCGTCGAGTCGTTGTGGGTGAGGCGCCGAATCGTGCCGCTCTCGACGTCGAGCAGGTGCAGGTCGCTGTGCTCGACCTCGTCGTCGTCCTCCTTCTCGCCGGGGGCGATCCGCGTCTGCGCGAAGACGACTCGGGTCGCATCGGGCGAAAGGTCGGCGGCTACGACGAACTTGAAGCGGAACAGATCCTCGGGAGCGATCGGGCGTGTCATCGGTGTCTCCTCGTGCTCGGGGGAACGGAGCGCTGGGCCCAATCCTGAACTACGTGGCGTCGAGCGGGGGACATCGGACGGAAAGCTCGGCGGTAGGCGCGCGGAGATGTGTGGAGATGGAGCGTGAACTGCGCGCGCATCGCCGTGCTCGAGTCGTAGCCGGCCGTCCGCGCGACCTGCTCGATCGGCAGGTCGGTCGACTCGAGGAGCCGCTGAGCGCGGTTGAGCCGGGCGCGCTGGAGCCATTCGCCCGGCGGCAGTCCCGTCGCCGAGCGGAATCTCCTGGTGAGCGTGCGTGGGCTGACGCTCGCGTGCCGCGCGAGGTCGTCCACGGTGAGGCCGTCGCCCACGTGACGCGATGCCCAGTCGACGAGGTCACTCGTGGCAGGAGCCACGGGCGTCTCGATGTATTGCGCCTGGCCGCCCGACCGGTGGACCGGCATTACGAGCCTCCGCGCCACGGCAGCGGCTGCATCCGGCCCGTGGTCTTGCGTCACGAGGTGGAGGCAGAGATCGACACCGGCGGCGACGCCGGCCGAGGTGAGCACGTCCCCCTCGTCGACGTAGAGCACGGACGGATCCACGTCTACGAGCGGGAACCGCCGTTGCAACTCGTCGGCCCACGCCCAGTGCGTCGTCGCCCGGCGTCCGTCGAGCAAGCCCGCCTCGGCGAGCACGAATGCACCTACGCAGACCGACGCGATCCGGGCACCCCGCTCGTGCGCGCGGACGAGGGCGCGGAGGAGCGGCGCCGGCGGCTCGCCAACGGTCGTCGCACCCGGAACGATGACCGTGTCGGCGCGTGCGAGCGCGTTCAGGTCGTGCGTTCCCTCGAAGACGAGACCGGCCTGGGTCCGGACGCGACCGCCGACGACGGCGAGCCGATACCAGGGATCTGCGATCTCCCGCCGGTCCGGGCCGAAGACTTCGCACGGGATCGAGAAGTCGAACTCGACCACTCCGTCCATCAGCACGACGGCCACGGTGTGCATGGCGTGAAATTAGCGAAAGTCGTCTCAGGGACAAGACTCCGGACCGGCAGGGTTCCGACCATGGACGAATTCCGGATCGGCATCGCGTTGTGGGACGGCGTCGAGGAGCTCGACTTTGCCGGCCCGTACGAAGTGCTCACCGCATGGGCGCGCGGGAGCGAGCGCCCCGTCACCGTCACGGCCGTCGCGCGCTCGACCGAGCCCGTCACATGCAGCCACGGGCTCCGCGTCATCCCTGATGCGAGCTTCGAGGAGCTCGGGCATGTCGATCTGTTCGTGAACCCGGGCGGAAGGGTCGACCCGCTGCTCGGCGACGACGCCTACATCGGTCGCCTTCGCGCCATGGCCGACGGCGGCACACTGATGACGAGCGTCTGCAACGGCGCGCTCGTACTCCAGAAGGCGAACCTTCTCGACGGCCGGCGTGCAGCGACCCACTGGGGCTCGTACGACCGGCTCGAGGAGCTCGGCGTCACGGTCGACCGGGAAGCGCGCTGGGTCGACGAGGGGATGGTCGTCACCTCCGCCGGCGTCTCGGCCGGCATCGACATGGCTCTCCACCTCGTCGCGCGACTCGACTCGGAAGAGATGTCTGCGAAGGTCCGGCGCTACATCCAGTACGACTGATTGCGCCGGGACGCTTCGTCCTGGGCGTGGGCCTCGGAGCGCCGCACGATTGCGGGACCGAAGCGGTACGTCAGATCGTCTTGAACTGCTCGAACGGCTGGCGGCAGCTCTCGCAGTAGCGAAGCGAACGGCACGGCGTCGGACCGAAGATGTTCTCGAGCCGCGTCTCGGTCGAGCCGCAGTACGGGCACCGGTGCACCTGCGACTGCAGTTGGACGAGCCTCGGAGCAGGAGGTGCGAATCCTGCGGCGCGAAGCTTCTCACGGCCGGCCGGCGTGATCTTGTCCGTCGACCACGAGTCGTCCTGGATCACCTGGACCTCCGCCCCCGGCACCTTCTCCTCGATCGCGCGCTTCATGAACTCGAGCGCGGGGCAGCCGAGAAAGGTGGGGGTGAACTCGATGCGGACGTGTCCGTTCGAGACATCGACCGAGCGGATGACGCCGAGGTCGACGAGCGAGACGACGGGGATCTCGGGATCCGGGATCGCCTCGAGCGCCTCCCAGACCTGGGGCTCGGTCAGCACGAGCTCCTTCCGCATCCAGACGCCCGGATTGGGGACAGGAGCGCCGGCGTACCGGAAGTCGTGTACCGCGAACGCGGCGTATCCGAGGCGCTCGTAGAGCCTGCGGGCTCGCGGGTTGAAGTCCTCCACACCGAGCACGATCGCTCGACAGCCGCGCTCGAGCGCCAGCTCCTCGGCCCGGAGCACGAGCTGGGTGCCGATCCCACGACTGCGCGCCTCGCGGGCGACGGCTGCGGCAACGAGTACAGCCTCCTGGCGATCGGCGCGCTCGTCGAAGTCCAGGTGGAGCTTGCCGACCGGGACTCCGTCGTGGTCGACGGCGACGAGGATCGTCAGCTCCTCCGACCCGCGGGCGAACTGCTCGCGGCAGTACTCCGCATGGTGAGATCCCCCGAGCCGCTCGAAGCCCTCCAGGTCGCGCTCCTCGCACGGCCGGATCGTGACGGCCGTCGTCAGTCGAAGTCCGCCGGCCATTCCGGATGCTCCAGATGTTTGAAAGCTCGCCCGATCACCGCGCGGGTTGCCCTGCCCGAGCGGAGGGGCTCGGGCAGTGAGTCCCGGTTGAAGAAGGCTGCCGCGTCCGTCTCCGAGTGGAGCGTCTGCTGCTCTCCACCGGCGAGCTCGCACAGGACGATCGCCTTCCAGATGTGCCAGGCGTGCGGCTCGTAGCCGTGCCGGTCGCGGTCGAGGAGGGCGAGCAGCTTCACCGCCCGCGTCTCGTACCCCGACTCCTCGAGTACCTCGCGGACGGCTGCCTCGCTCGGGCTCTCGCCGACGTCGACCCAGCCGCCGGGGAGGCTCCACGCACCGCCCTCCCGCACGAGCAGGATCTCGCCGTCGCGGAAGACGATGCCGCGGACGTCGAGCTTCGGCGTAGCGTGGCCGGCCTCGAGAGCGAGAACGCCGTCGACGGCCGCGACCTCTCCGCCGGCGGCGAGCATCTCGGCGGCGATCTGCCGCACCTGCTCGTAGCGTTCGCGGTCGTAGACGTCGGGCTGCCCGTAGGCGACGCCCGTCTGTGCGATCGCCTGCAGGCGCCGCGCCCAATCGAGGAGCTTCGAGACGGTCTTCGTCACCATTGCGCACCCGCGGGTGCGGAGCGCCGCACCATCGTCATCTCCTCCCACAGCGGCGCGAGCTCGTCGGTGTGCGTCCCGCGCTCGATCGCCTCGACCTCGGAGAGGCCGACTCGCGAGACGAGCGCGCCCCGCAACTCGGCCGGCAGGACGCCGAGCGCGTACGGCCACAGCTCCTCGACCGCCTTCTGGAAGCGCGGCTCGTCGCGCAGCCGCTCGTGCCACATCTCGGCGTGCATGCGGTGGTACGCCTCCTCGCGGTCGATCTTCGCCGCGAGCCCCGCGACCGCCGGATCGGAATCGTCCATCAGCGCCGTGATTCGGATCTCGTCGGCGACCTCGTAGAGCCAGCGCCGCGCGATCGTGTGCGCCCATTCGAGCAGGTGGAGCTCGACGAGCGGCGCGCAGCGGTACTCGTCCGGGTTGCGGTCGAAGGCGAGGGCGTCGGCATTGCCGTCGGGCCCGGCCAGCAACTCGTACACGGCGCGCGCATGCCCGATCTCGTTCTGCGCGATCGAGGAGAAGGCGACGTCCTCCTCGAGCAGCGGAGCGATGCCCGTCCACTCCGAATCGCGCCAGCCGAGGACGAGCTCGTCGTCAGCCAGCCCCAGCAGTGCCTGCTCGTTCACGAGCCTCCTTCAGGCGGGCCTTGATCGAGTAGCCGTCGACGCGGCGGTACTTGAGGTCGAACTCGTCCGCCCAGTCCTCGACGTCGCGGATCGCGCCACGTGGGACGAGCCAGAGCGCGACCGACTCGCCGCGGCGGCCGTACTGCTCGCGCGCCCAGGCCTCGGCGAAGTCCGCGTCTGGAGCGACCACCGAGCCGGCGTGCTCGAAGGCCGCGCCGCGCTTCTCCTTGCGGAAGACCTCCCAGACCGGATGCTCGTTCACGCGGCGAGGACGGCGTCGCGCACCCACTGCTCCCGCTCGAGGAAGCGGCGCCGGAACGCGAGCCGCTCCTCGGTCTTCGGGCCGTGGCCGGTGACGACGTGCTTGAGCTCGTCCCAGTCGGGCTCGCTGTACTCCCAGACTCCGTCGTCTCGCTTACACAGCTTCGGGTCGGGCACGGTCAGGCCCAGCTCGCGGATCTGCGGCACATAGCCGTCGAGGAACTGCTGCCGCGCCTCCTCGTTGCCCTGCGACTTGATCCGCCACTGGAACATCGGATCCTCCTCGCGCGGGATCGGGTTGCCGTGGAACTGCATGAGCGGGCCCCACCAGCGGTCGAGCGCCTCCTGCACGAGCTCGAACTGCTCGGGCGTGCCGGTGACCATGGCGAGGATCACGTCGCGGCCGTGGAGGATGTGGAACGACTCCTCCCAGCAGATCTTCTTCATGATCCGCGCGTACGGCGCGTAGGAGCACTTGAGCAGCGCCTTCTGGCTGATGATCGCGGCCGCGTCGACGAGCCAGGCGATCACGCCGACGTCTCCCCACGTCTTCGTCGGGTAATGGAAGACGTTGTGGAACTTCGCCTTCCCGTCGACGAGGTCCGCGAGGCACCGCTCGCGCGGTTTGCCGAGGTCCTCGACGACGCGGTAGATGAGCTGGGCGTGGCCGACTTCGTCCTGGACCTTCGCGGTGAGCGCGAGCTTCCGCTGCAGCGTCGGTGCCTTGAGGATCCACTCGCGCTCGGGCAGCACGCCCATGAGCTCCGAGTTGCCGTGCATCTCGATGAACTTCAGGAGCTTCGCGCGGTAGTCGTCCGGGAGCCAGTCGGTCGCCTCGACCTGGGCGCCCTCCTGGATCCGCGCGATGAACTCCTCGGTGCGTGCGTCGGGCATGGGGCCAACCTCGCAGTGTCGTTGAACAGCCTACCGACCGATCGTTAGGCTGCAGTGTATGCCCTCACGCCGGGAAGAGCTCACAAGGATCGCCGCCCGGCTGTTCGCCGAGCGCGGGTACCAGGGGACGTCGCTCGCCGACCTCGCGGAGGCGCTCGGGGTGGCGAAGCCGTCGCTCTACCACCACATCGCGTCGAAGGAGGACCTCCTCTGGGAGGTCGCGTGGGAGGGCGCCGAGGCGTTCCACCGAGGGCTCGACGATCTGCCGGCCGACGTGGCGGCGATCGAGCGGATCCGGCTGGCGCTGCGTGCGCATCTGGCGGTGGTCGCCGGCCAGCTCGACGTCGCGACGGTGTTCGTCCGGGAGTGGCGCTACCTCGAAGGCGAGCGGCGCGAGCGGTTCGTCGCCGAGCGGCGGCGCTACGAGGAGCGCGTCCGCGAGCTCTTCCGCGAAGGGGTCGACGGCAGCGAGCTGCGCACGGATCTCGACGTGGCCACGGCGGCGCGGCTGTTCCTCTCGGCCGCCAACTGGGCCTACACGTGGCTGCGCCCGGACGGCGACACGGATGCGCTCGCCGATCGCTTCTTCGCCGTCCTGCTCGACGGCATGCGCGGCTACGCGACTCCGTAGCGCGGGCGCGCTGCGGGACCTGCGGCTCATGGCATGCTCGGCGGGTGAGCCGGGCGGTCCTGATCGTGAACCCGTACTCCACCAACGTCGACCGCGCGCGGGTCGTCGCGGTGGAGACCGCGCTGCGCACGCGGGTCGAGGTCGACACCGCGTTCACCGAAGGCCCGGGGCATGCCACGCAGCTGGCCGCGGACGCGGCGGCACGCGCGGAGGCGATCGTCGTCTTCTCCGGCGACGGGACGTACAACGAGGTGCTGAACGGGATCGACGGCGCCGTGCCCGTCGGCTTCCTGCCGGGCGGCGGGACGAGCGTGTTCGCCCGGGCGCTCGGCCTCCCGCGCGACCCGGTCAAGGCGGCGGCGCAGGTCGGCGACGCGCTCGCCGAGGGCCGCTCGCGCCGCATCTCGCTCGGCTGCGTGAACGGGCGTCGCTTCTGCTTCTCGGCCGGCATCGGTCTGGACGGGGAAGGCGTGCGGCGGCTGAACGCGCTCGGCCGCGCCCCCGGAGGAGCCAGGCCCGGTGACCTGCGGTTCGCCCGCGTCTTCGCCGGCATGGTCGTCGAGCAGCGGGGCAGATGGCCCGACACGCTCGAGGTCGAGGGGTACGGACGCGCCGCGTTCGTGCTCGTCGCGAACGGCGATCCGTACTCGTACGCCGGTCCCATCGCGTTGCACGTCGCCCCGGAGGCGCGCTTCGAGCTCGGGCTCGACTTCGTCGCGCCGACCCGCGTGGTCCCGCGGAGCGTTCCGCGGCTGGTCGGCCTCATGCTCCGGCGTGGGGGTCGCCGCAGGATGACCGGGCTGCTCGCCGGACACGACCTGGATCGGATCGAGGTGCGCTGCGACCGACCGCTACCGCTCCAGGCCGACGGCGAGGACCTCGGCGACGTGGAGCTCGCGACGTTCGAAGCGGAGCGCGACGCGGTGGCCGTGCTGGTCTGATGGCCGAGCGGCTGCGCCTCTGGCTCGAGCGGAGCTACGACGGTCGCGGCTATCGACTCCGGGACGCAGCCACCGGCGAGCCCGTCGCGTGGGAGGACCCGCGCGTCCGCGTCCTGCCCGTCGCAGGGGTGTCGTTCCGCGGCGACGCCGTCGAGGATCCGTCGTTCGACCCGGGAAGGCGGCTCGTGCTCGTGCCGGAGCCCGACAACCCGCACGACCCGAACGCCGTCGGGGTCTGGAACGAGGAGCGGACGCTCCAGGCCGGCTACGTGCCCCGCGACGACGCGGCCGCTCTGGCCGGCGACGAGCAGGCTGTCTCTCTCTGGCGCGTCGAGGGTGGGCTTCGCATGCTCGTGGTGCCAATGGATGCATGGATTGGGAGGCCGCGCTAGCGTCCGCCCCATGGCCCGTTCGGCCGGTGTTGGACATGGATATCCATGGACATGCTCCATGGCTAGCCATGGCCAACCGTCCCGTCACGACAGGGCTCGTGCCGACGGATAGCTGGCACGACCAGGACGCAGCGGCCGCCTGGGACATGGTTTCGGAGGACAGCCCCGCTCGGGCCGAGCAGCTGGCGATGCTCCTCGCCGTGCTCGCCGCGGCGCACGTGACGGACGTCCTCGAAGCCGGCGTCGGGTCGGGGCGCGTCGCGGAGCGGATCCTCGACGAGATGCCGGGTTCGCGGCTCCTCGGCCTGGACGGGTCGCGTGCGATGCTCGACCTGGCCCGCTCCCGGCTCGAACGCTTCGGCGAGCGTGCCGAGCTACGTGAGGCGGATCTCTCGGACCTCGCGTTGCCGGACAGCGGGCCGTTCGACGCTGTCGTGTCCGTCCAGGCGCTTCATCACCTGGAGGACGCGCGAAAGGCGAAGTGCCTCGCCGAGCTGGCCCGGCGGCTGCGTCCGGGAGGGCTCCTTCTGCTGCGCGACAAGGTCGCCGTCGATCCCGGGGTGTTTCCGGACCACGCGGTCGTGGGGCGCCTGCTCGGCACGAGCATGCCGTCGACGTTGGAGGCGTACGAGGCCGAGCTCGTCGCGAAGGGCGACCGTCCGGCTCCGCTCGAGCTCCATCTGCGTTGGTTGCGCCGGGCCGGCCTCGAGCCGACCGTCCTCGACGCGACCGGCCACTACGTCCTGTTCGCGGCTCGTCGATCCGGCTAGGCCGGCGCCGGTACTTCGTCGAGGTGCTGCTCGAGCAGCGCCTCGATCTGCGGTGCGCTGGCGCGGCCGACGATCCGCGCGACGACGCGCTTGCCCTTCACCAGGACGATCGTCGGGGCCGCGTCGACCTGCAGCTTCTCGGCGAGATCGCGCCGCTGGTCGACGTCGACCTGGTGGACGCGGAGCCGCTGCCGCTCTTTGCGGGCGAGGTGCGCGAGCAGGCTCTCCATGCGACGAGCGGGGCCGGAGCGGGTCGAGGAGAAGAAGACGAGCAGAGGACGGGGGTCGTCGCTCACGGTGCCTCCTGGAGCTGTTGTCTGACGGGTCGACAAGGTATGCCCCCGAAGCAGGCCCGTCGAAACGTCAGTGCGGACCGAGCCTCTACACTGCCGCCGGCGATGGGCGACTGGTACACGATCGGCATCCTCGTCGGTCTGGGCACCGCGATCGGGGTCGCGAGCACGGGAGCGCTGCGGCGCGTCGTGCCCGGCGCTGCGATCGCCGTCGTGGTCTCGGCGGCGATCGGCTTCCTCGTGTGGCGGTGGGAACAGGCGGTCGGCGGCGCCGTGGGTGCGATCTGCGGGTCGATCGGGTGCGCGCCGCTGGTCAGCGGGACGCTGCGCCGCGGCGGGACGCGCGGCGGAACCGCGACGCTCCTGGGGCTCGCAGCCCTCGTCGGCGCCGCGCTCGCGTTCGTGCCCGTGGTCGGCTACCTGGAGGCGGTCGCCGTGCCTGCGCTCGGCCTCCGGCTGCGCCGGCGAGCACCCGACCGCCACGCCGGCCTCCGCTCTCTGGCGCGGGACTAGCCGATGCCCGCGAAGCCCGTCGTGCTGGTGGTCATCGACGGGCTGACGCCGTCGATGTTCGAGGCGGCCGAGACGCCCGCGCTGCGATTCCTCGCCGAGCACGGCACCTACCGCCGTGCGACCTCGACCTTCCCCTCGCTCACGCCCGTCTGCCTGTCGGCCATCGCCACCGGCGCGCACCCCGACGTGCACGAGATCCCGCACCTCGTGTGGTGGCACCGTGGCGAGGAGCGGCTCGTCGAGTACGGCTCGTCGTTCGGCGCCGTGCGCGCGGCCGGCGTCGCACGGTCGCTGCGCGACACGATCATCGACCTCAACGCGCGGCATCTCGGGCGCGGAGCCGAGACGGTCTACGAGGCGCTCGAGGGCGCGGGCCTGACGACTGCCGCGATCAACATCACGTGCTACCGCGGGCGCCACCGGCACCTCGCGACCATCCCGGGCGTCCCGGCCGTCAACGGGCCCAAGCGCTTCTTCTTCTACTCGCTCTACGAGAGCGAGCGGACAGGCGCGCCGCTGGCCGTTCGAAACCGCTCCCTCGGCTCGATCGACGCATACGCGGCGTCCGTCGGCCGCTGGCTCGTCACGCGCGACGGATTCGACCTGCTCGTCCACTACCTCCCGGACTACGACTTCGCGTCGCACGTGGCCGGGCCCGACGTGGCGCACGAGGCACTCGCGCGCAGCGACGCAGCAGTTGCGGCGCTGATGGACGCAGCGGGCGGGCCCGATGCGTTCCTCGAGCGCTACGCCGTCGTCGTCTGCTCCGACCACGGCCAGTCGCGGGTCGAGCAGACCGCGCGCCTCGAGGTGGCCGACGGGCTCGTCACCGCCTCGAACCGCGCCGCCATGGTCTACACGCACGATCCACGGGGCGCGGCCGAGCAGCTCGACGAGGAGCCGTCGGCCGGCATCGTGGCCTTCTTCGAGGACGACGAGCTCGTCGTGCGCCGCGACGGCGACGAGGATCTCGCGCTGCTCGACGGCGTTCCCGACGGCCGTGTCCGGGTCGAAGCGGCGCTGCGCAATCCGAACGCCGGCGAGGTCGTGGTCTCGGCCGCGACGGGGTGGGAGTTCGTCGACCTCGCCGGGCACCATCACCTCGGCGGTGGCAGCCACGGTTCTCTCGAGGCGGCCGACTCGGAGGTGCCCATGCTGACCGTGGGCCTCGACGATCCGCCCGCGTCGATCACGGGCATCAAGTCGCTCGTCGTGGAGCACTTCGGCGTCGGCGGCGCCGCCCGCGCCGCCTGAGCCGGCCCGCGGCGATGGCCGACTGGATCGACCGGCAGCTCCGCCGTCGCGGGATCAGCGACGAGCGGGTGCTCGCGGCGATGCGGCGCGTCCCGCGCGAGCGGTTCGTACCGCCCACACAGCGGGCGCACGCCCACGACGACACGGCGCTCTCCCTCGCTCACGGCCAGACGATCTCGCAACCGTACGTCGTCGCCCTCACCTGCGAGCTCCTCGCGCTGGACGGGAGCGAACGAGTGCTCGACGTCGGCACCGGCTCGGGCTACGCCGCAGCGGTGCTCGCCGAGCTCGCCGCGTCCGTGGTGACGATCGAGCGCATCCCCGAGCTCGCCCGCGGGGCGTCTTCCGCGCTGCGCGATGCAGGTCACCCGGAGGTCGAGGTGATCGTCGGCGACGGCTCGCTCGGCGTTCCGGCGCAGGCGCCCTTCGGCGGCATCGCGGTTGCGGCGGCCTCGCCCCGGGTGCCGCCGGCGCTCTGGGCGCAGCTCGCCACCGGGGGCCGGATCGTCCTGCCGCTCGGGGACGAGCACGAGCAGCGCCTGGTCGCGCTCGAGCGCACGGCGGGCGGCCCGCGCTACCACGGCTCGACGACCGTGAGGTTCGTCCCGCTCGTCAGCGGCGAAGGGCCGGGCCGCTAGTCTGGGACCGTGCGCCGGTCGGGACCAGCGGTCGCGGTCGGGCCGTCGAGGGGTCGCCGCATCACGGAGCTGCTGAAGCTTCCGGTGCGGATGCACGGCATCCATCTCGCGCGCCCGATCGAGGCACTCGTGGACGCTCGAGCCGACCGGGTCGTGGGCCTCGAGATCCACTGCGGCGACAGCGCAAGGCGCTTTCTGCCGTTCGCGGTGGCCGACCTGCGCGACGACGAGATCGCCATCGAGTCGGCGCTGACGCTGCTCGACGAGCGGGATCTCGACTTCTACCGGCCGCGCACCCGGCGCATCGGCGACCTGCCGCTCGACGACCCGTGGGTCGAGGCCGACGGCTCGCTGCACGAAGCCGCGTCCGCCGCCTGAAGCCGACGCCCGCGGGTGCTAGCCTCGCGAGGCGTGTCAGCAATCGCCGCCCGCACGGCCCGCGCGCTGCGTCGCCCGCACAACTGGATCCAGCTCGCGAAGTTCGTGGTCGTCGGCGTCAGCGGCTACGCCATCAACCTCCTCGTGTTTGCCGGCCTGGTCGGCTGGGGCGCGCACGTGGCCGCCACGATCTCCTTCGTGGTCGCCGCGTCGAACAACTACCTCTGGAACCGGCTCTGGACGTTCCGCCACGCGAAGAGCAACGTCGGCATCCAGGGCGCCCGCTTCTTCGTCGTCTCACTCGCCGCCTTCGGGGTGAACCAGCTCTGGCTCGTTCTCTTCATCGACGTGCTCGACTGGCGGAAGGTGCTCTCGCAGGCGATCGCGATCGTGCTCGTGACTCCGCTGAACTTCATCGGCAACAAGCTCTGGTCGTTCCGGCGGTGACGGCGGCGCGCGTCGCCGCCCGGGCACTGGCCCTCGTCTCCGCGCTTGCCCTCGTCCCCGCCGCGCACGCGGCGACGAGCACCCCCGGCACGACCACCAACCCGCTCGCACCCGCGAGCCCCGCCACCCAGCCCTCCACGCCGCGGCTCACCACCGCGCAGGTGAGCCGCATCTTCCTGCGCGACCCCAAGATCGCCTCGTGGCTCGAGCGCTATCCGAAGGGCCCGGTCACCCAGGCCACGTACGACAAGGGCAGCTGGACGGTGAACGTCTCGTCCGGCAACGCGGGGGAGGTCGCGACGGGCAAGGTCGACGACGCCACCGGCAGCGTGACGGAGGCGTGGACGGGCCCGCAGGTCGCGTGGACCATGGGGCGCGGCTACCCGGGCGCCTTCGGCGGGACGAAGATCAACAGCTACCCGGTGTGGCTGGGCTTCTGCGCCGCGTTCCTGCTGGGGCTCGTCGACTGGCGGCGGCCGCTCTCGCTGCGCAACCTCGATCTGGTCGCGCTGCTCGCGTTCTCGGTTCCGCTCTGGTTCTTCAACCACGGCCACGTCTTCGCGTCGGCGTCGCTCGTCGTGCCGGTCCTCGTCTGGCTGCTCGTGCGCTGCCTGTGGATCGCGCGCACCGACCGGCCGGCACGTGGCGCCGCCGTCTGGCCCGTGTGGCTGCTCGCCGCAGCGACCGTCTTCCTCGTGGGCTTTCGCATCGGGCTCGACGTCCGCACGTCGAACGTGATCGACGTCGGGTACTCCGGCGTCATCGGCGCCGAGCGGATCGTACGGGAGGGCGAGAGCCCGTACGGCAACTTCCCGCAGGAAGGCAACCTGCCGACCTGCGGACCGGCCGACGCGTCGGGGGAGGTGCGCGACCGCATCCAGACGAACGGACGCTGCGAGAACGCCAACCCGCTCGGCGACACGTACGGGCCGGTCGCCTACCTCGCGTACGTGCCCGGGTACCTCGCGTTCGGCTGGAGCGGCCAATGGGACAGCCTGCCGGCCGTGAAGGCGACGACGATCGGCTTCGACCTGCTCGCGCTGCTCGGCCTGGCGCTGGTCGGACGCCGGTTCGGCGGGCCTCGACTCGCAGCGACCCTCGCGTTCGCGTGGGCCGCGTGGCCGTTCTCGCAGTACGCGGCGAGCTCGAACACCAACGACACGATCGGCCCCGTCCTGCTGCTCTACGGCTTCCTGCTCGTGACGAGCGACGTGGGCCGCGGCGTCTTCGCGGCGCTGTCGGGGTGGACGAAGTTCGCCTCGCTCATCGTCGCCCCGCTCTGGTCGGGCTACCCCCAGGCGCGGCGCCCGAAGGCGACGGCGTGCTACTGGATCGCCTTTGCGCTCGCCACGCTCGCCGCGTTCTTCGTCCTCTTCCTCGAACCGTCGCCGCTCCACGCCGCCCGCGTCTTCTGGGACCGGACGATCGGGTTCCAGACGGGCCGGAGCGCACCGTGGTCGATCTGGGACTGGCGGCAGTACCACGCCAAGGGGATCCCGAACCTGCACGTCGTCCAACAGGTGCTCGAGGTCGCGCTCGTGGTGGGTGCGGTCGCCTGCTCCTGGTGGCCCCGCGTCCGGTCGCCGCTCCGGTTCGCCGCCCTGACCGCCGCGCTCCTGATCGGCTTCCAGCTCGTGCTCACCTACTGGATCTACCTCTACCTGCCGTGGTTCTTCCCGTTCGCGGCGCTGACGCTCGTCGCCGCGCCCCACGTCCTCCCTGCGGCGGCCCCTGCCGGCGCGCCCGACGATGACGACAGCACGGAGCGAGCGCTGGTCGCAGCCTGACGGCTGGGGCTTCGTCGCGGCCTGCGGGTCGGCGGCGCTGTTCCTGGTCGGCTGGGGGCTCGTGCACCGCTGGTTCTGGGCGCACGGCCAGCTCGTCGACACGCCGGGGTACCAGGCCTACGGGGAGGCGATGCGGCACGGGCTCGTCCCGTACCGCGACTTCGCCGTCGAGTACCCGCCGGGCGCCCTGCCGGCGTTCGTCGTGCCGACCTTCCTCGGCGCGTCCTACGACACCGCGTTCGCCTGGACGATGGCGGTGTGCGGCGTCGCTGCGGTGCTCGTCGTCTCGTCCGTGTCGTGGCGGGCGGGCGTTTACGCCGCGCTGCTGCCGGTGCTCGTCGGGTCGCTCGTCCTCTCGCGGTTCGACCTCTGGCCCGCGCTGCTCGCGATCGGAGCGCTCGCCGCGCTGTGGGCCGGGCGCGACCGGCTCGGCTGGGCCGTCCTGGCGCTCGCGATCGCCGCGAAGGTCTGGCCCGCCGTGCTGCTGCCGCTGGCGATTGCCTGGACGTGGCGGCGGCGCGGGCGGCGGGAGGGAGTCGTCTGCGCGGTCGTCCTCGCAGTCGTTCTCGCCGCGATCTTCATCCCGTTCGTCGTGCTCGCGCCGCACGGCGTGTGGGAGAGCGTGCGCGGCCAGGCCGACCGGCCGCTCCAGCTCGAGAGCCTCGGGTCGGCGCTGCTGATCGTCGCCGGCGACGCGCGCGGGGTGATCACCTCCCACGGCTCGCAGAACCTGGTCGGCCCGCATGCCGGTACGGCCGCGACCGTCCTGCCCCTGCTGCAGGCGGCCGCGCTCGTCGGGCTCTGGGCGGCCTTCGGCCGCGTCCCGCGCACGCGCGACGACCTGCTGCGCTACGCGGCTGCGTGCGTGTGCGCGTTCGTGGCGTTCGACAAGGTCTTCTCGCCGCAGTACCTGATCTGGCTCGTCCCGTTCGTGCCGCTCGTACGGGGCCGGCGCGGGCTCGCGGCAGCCGGCCTGCTCACGGCCGCCCTCGTGCTGACACAGGTCTGGTTCCCGCTGCGCTACTGGCGCTTCGTCGGGCTCGACCGCAGCCTCGCAGGGGTCGTGCTGGCTCGGGACCTCGTCGTGGCCGCGCTGCTCGCGCTGCTGGCATGGCCGTCGGCTCAGGTGAGCTCGACCGGCACCCGCACGAGGCGGCAGTCGGTCGCCCGCCCGTCGGCGCCGTAGTCGACGACCACGCCCTCGATGCGGACGTCGCCGGTCGCCGGTTCGAGCCGCACCGGCTGGCCGGTGACGAAGCGCTTGATCGCACCCTCGTCGACGCTGCCGATCACCGAGTCGTGCGGGCCGGTCATGCCGGCGTCCGTGATCGCTGCCGTTCCCCCGGCGAGGACGCGCGCGTCGTTCGTCTGCACGTGCGTGTGCGTGCCGAGCACCGCGGTGACGCGCCCGTCGAGGTGCCGGGCGAGGGCGACCTTCTCGCTCGTCGCCTCCGCGTGGAAGTCGACGACGATCATCGGCGTCTGTGTGCGCGCCTCCGCGACGAGCCGGTCGGCGGTGATGAACGCGTTCTCGAACGGGTTGAGCGCGAACATGCCGAGGAGGTTGATTACCGCCACACCGTCGTGCACCGCCAGTCCCCGTCCCGGTGTGCGCGGCGAGAGGTTCGCGGGCCGCAGGACGCGGTCGGTGCCCGACAGGTAGGGCGCGAAGCCCTGCTGACCCCACACCCAGTTGCCCAGCGTGACGACGTCTGCGCCGCTCGCCAGGAGACGGTCGGCGATCTTGGCGGTGATGCCGCGCCCCGCGGCGGCGTTCTCGCCGTTGACGACGCAGAAGTCGATCGCGAGCTCGGTGCGCAGCTGCGGCAGCCGCTGCTCCACGGCGCGACGGCCGGGCGAGCCGAAGACGTCGGCGACGAAGAGGAGGCGCATGGCGCGTCGCCGGCTAGGGCGACTGGAGCGTCGCGGCCGGGTGCACCTCGATCACGACGTGGTTCCCGGAGTCGTTCGTGTACCGCGCGAGCGCCTGCCGCTCAGCCCGCGAGAAGTCGAGCAGCTGTCCGAGGTGCGTCGCGCCGGCCGCGACCGTGGAGCCGACGACGAGCGACGGGTCGAGCCGGACGTGCGAGATGTCGACCGCGAGCGACGGCGCGCCGGTCGGCTCGATCTGGATCGTGGAGCCGAAGCGCCGGCCGTTCAGGATCACGCGGTCGATGGCGACGATCGTGCCGTCGACCGGCGCGTAGACGTCGGTCCCGGACGGGGCGCCGACGTCGAGGGCGGACGTGGTTCCGGAGGCTCCGCCCGACAGCTGGTACCAGCGGGGCCCGACGGTCGAGCCGCCGACGAGGCCGTGGACGAGACGCTTGATGAGGCCTTCGTTCGCCTGGCGGCCGAGCGGGTCGAGAGCGAGCGCTCCGTCGGAGCCGCCCGCGTAGCCGATGGCGGTCACGCGCGACTGGTTGACGGGCAGCTGAAGGTGGAGCGAGCCGATCTTCGCCACGATCTCGGGCTGCGGCGGGCCCGCCGGGAGGAGCTGGGTCGAGCTCGACGTCAGCGGCGCCGTGGTCGTGGCGCCCGAGCCGCCGAAGGCGGAGAGGAGCAGGATGACGGCGGCGACCGCCGAGACGAGCACCAGCACGGCGACGAGCCGCCTGCGCCGCTCGCGCTCGCGGCGGCGTACGGCCGTGCGCCGGTCGGCTGGGCGTCCGCGCGCAGCGCGTGCGCTCCCTGGGGCGGGGGGCGGCATCCGGGGCACCGTAGCGGAGCTAGCCCGGCCTTTCAACCGGGCTTGTGACACGTGCAACGGGCGTCGTTCCACGGGTTCGTCCCAGAGTTCGTGACGATCGAGCGCGAGCGCGCCATCGGCTGCCAGGGACCAGTCCCATGCGGGCGGCCGGAGGGCGCGGACGACGGCGGTACGATCGGGAACGTGATCGCCCGCGGTGTAGGCGCGCCCGAGCCGCCCGCCGGCGGGGGGACGCCTGCCGCCGACCCGCGCCCCACGCGGATCGTCGTCCCGCGCTGGATCCAGCTCGTGGGGCTGCCGCTCGTGCTGGTGCTCGCGTGGATCGTGGTTCGCGCGACCGGTCACGTCGTCTTCGTCTTCGGGGTTGCGGCGCTCGTGGCGCTGCTGCTCGACCCGCTCGCCCGGGCGCTCCAGCGGCTGCGACTCCCGCGCGGCCTCTCGGTCGCGCTCGTGTACCTGAGCTTCCTGGCGGCGCTGGGGCTCGTCATCTTCGCCGTGGCGACCTCCGTCGCAGGCGAGACGACGACGGCGGCCAACCGGTTGAACGACTACTTCACGCATCCTCGCGCCGGGACCGGACAGACCTCGGCCGACCGCGACGTCGACCGCCTCCAGCACTGGCTCGACCGACACCATCTGAAGACGGTGCGGGTCCAGCAGCGCGGTCACAAGCTCGTCCGCCAGATCCGGCGCCGCGACATCGGGAAGTACACGCACCGTGTGGTCACGTTCGCCGAAGGAGCCGCGATCTCGATCGGCAAGACGCTGTTCGCTCTCGTCCTGCTCCTCGTGATCTCGATCTACATGCTGCTCGACATGCCGCGCCTGGAGCGGGCCGTCGACCGGCGGTTCCCGCCCCGGGGCGGTGAGCGGTCGCTCGTGCGCCAGATCGAGGACGCACTGGCCTCCTACGTCCGCGGCCAGTTCCTGCTCAGCCTGATCATCGGCACCACCGCCGGGCTCGGGCTGTGGATCTTCGGCCTGGCGGGGCTGCTCCCGGACGCGAGCCAGTACGCCCTGCTGTTCGGCGCCTGGGTCGCGGTCGCGGAGCTGATTCCGTACCTCGGCCCGTGGCTCGGCGCGATCCCGCCGCTCGTCTACGCGCTCGTCGTCCACCCGCTCTCGGCCGTCTGGGTGGCCATCCTCTTCCTGGCGATCCACCAGCTCGAGGGCCACGTCGTCGTGCCCAAGGTGATGGGGAGCGCGCTGCGGCTGCACCCGCTGCTCGTCATCTTCGGCCTCGCCGCGGGAACCGAGATCTACGGCCTGCCGGGCGCGCTGATCGCGTTGCCGTTCCTCGCCGCGTCCCGCGCGATCTGGGAGTTCTTCGGCCACCGCATCCGGCTGGAGCCCTGGGACCCGGACGGTGGGCCGCCGTCCGGTGGCGACGTGCCGGTCGAGGTCGAGCTCGTCGAGCCGCCGCCTCGCGCTAGCGTGGAGGCATGAGCACGTTCCCCGCAGCGCGCCTGCGCCGGCTGCGCAGCACCGCGGGCCTGCGCGACCTCGTCCGCGAGACGGAGGTGTCGCTCGACGACCTGATCCTGCCGCTCTTCGTGGCGCCGGACGCGCTCGGCAACGACGCCCTGCCGGCGATGCAGCGGTTCACGGTCGAGGGCGTCGTGCGCGAGTGCGAGGAGCTCGTCCGGATCGGCGCGCGGGCGGTGATCCTCTTCGGGGTCCCCGAGTCGAAGGACGACGAGGGATCGGGCGCCTGGGTCGACGACGGCATCGTCCAGCAGGCGCTCCGTGCACTGCGGCCGCGCTTCCCCGAGCTGCTCCTGCTCACCGATGTGTGCCTCTGCGAGTACACCGCCCACGGGCACTGCGGCGTGCTGCACGACGATCGCGTCGACAACGACGCGTCGGTGGAGCTGCTGGCGCGCACGGCGGTCTCGCACGTCGAGGCGGGGGCCGACGCCGTGTGCCCGAGCGACATGATGGACGGCCGCGTGGGGGCGATCCGCGAGCGCCTGCCCGAGACGCCGATCGTCGCCTACTCCGCCAAGTACGCGTCCGCCTTCTACGGCCCGTTCCGCGACGTCGCGGGCAGCGCACCCTCGTTCGGCGACCGGCGCAGCTACCAGATGGATCCCGGCAACGTCCGCGAGGCGCTGCGCGAGTGCGAGCTCGACGTCGCCGAGGGCGCCGACGTGCTGCTGGTGAAGCCGGCGCTTCCGTACCTCGACGTGGTGCGCGCGGTGCGCGAGCGCTTCGACCTGCCGGTTGCCGCCTACAACGTCAGCGGCGAGTACGCGATGGTGAAGGCCGCCGCCGCGGCCGGGCACCTCGACGAGCGGGCCGCCGCGCTCGAGTCGCTCACCGCGATCAAGCGGGCCGGCGCGGACATGATCTTCACGTACTGGGTCCGGGACGTCGCCTCGTGGCTCGTGTGAGCGGCCTCCAGACGACCTCGCAGCTCTGGCGTCGCGCCGAGAAGCTGATTCCCGGCGGCGTCAACTCGCCCGTGCGGGCGATGCGCGGCGTCGGGCTCGCCGAGCCGTTCTTCGTCCGTCGCGCGGAGGGTGCGACGCTCGAGACGGCCGATGGACGCACGCTCGTCGACTGGGTGCAGTCGTGGGGCCCGCTGCTCTTCGGCCACGCCGATCACGAGACCGTGGAGGTCGTACGGGCCGCCGCGCTCGACGGCACCACCTTCGGCGCCCCGACCGAGCGCGAGGTCGAGCTGGCCGAGGAGGTCGTCGACGCGTTCCCGTCGATCGAGCTCGTCCGGCTGGTCTCCTCGGGGACCGAAGCCGCGATGTCGGCCCTGCGGGTCGCGCGCGGGTTCACACGCCGCGACCGCGTCCTCAAGTTCGCCGGCTGCTACCACGGCCACGCCGACCCGTTCCTCGCCGAGGCGGGGTCGGGCCTGGCGACGCTCGGCATCCCGAGCTCGCCCGGCGTTCCCACGGGCGTGACGGCCGACACGATCGTCGTTCCCTACAACGACGTCGACGCCGCGGCGGCCGCCGTCGCCGAGTACGGCGAAGGGCTGGCGGCGATCCTCGTCGAGCCGGTGGCCGGGAACATGGGCTGCGTCCCGCCCGAGCCCGGCTTCCTCGACGCGCTGCGGATGCTCGCCGACGCCAGCGGCGCGCTGCTGATCTTCGACGAGGTGATCAGCGGCTTCCGCGTCGCGCGCGGCGGCGCACAGGAGCGCTTCGGGGTGAACGCCGACCTCACGATTCTCGGGAAGATCGTCGGCGGCGGCCTGCCGCTCGCCGCGTTCGGCGGCCGGGGCGACGTGATGGAACGTCTCGCCCCGGCCGGCGACGTCTATCAGGCGGGGACGCTGAGCGGGAACCCGCTC
>JAICYG010000195.1 GCA_025934335.1 Thermoleophilia bacterium
AGCACGACCGGCAGCTTCAGCTCGAGCGCCTTCCGCAGCACGAACCGCGTCTGCGGCAGCGGCCCCTCGCTCGCGTCGACGAGCAGCAGCACGCCGTCGACCATCGTCAGCGCGCGCTCGACCTCGCCGCCGAAGTCGGCGTGGCCCGGGGTGTCGACGATGTTGATCTTCACGGCGCCGCGCTGGACGGCCGTGTTCTTCGCGAGGATCGTGATCCCCTTCTCGCGCTCGAGGTCGGTCGAGTCGAGGACCCGCTCGGCGACGTCCTCGTTCTCTCGGAACGAGCCCGACTGCCAGAGCATCGCGTCCACGAGCGTCGTCTTGCCGTGGTCGACGTGGGCGACGATCGCGACGTTGCGCAGGTCGTCACGGCGCTCGCTGCGATGTGATGGCTCCATAGGCGGGTGCCGGCGGCGGGGCGGCCGGGCGCGGTGCAGGGTAGCCGAGCGCATACCCTGCGCCCGTGACCCGGCGGAGAGTGGTGGTGACCGGCCTCGGCCTCGTGAGCCCGATCGGCAACTCGGTCGACGACGCGTGGGCGGCGCTCGTCGCCGGCCGGACCGGCGTCGATCGGATCACGCAGTTCGACGCGAGCGCGTTCCCGGTGCGGATCGCCGCCGAGGTGAAGGGCCTCGACGTCGCGGGGCTCGTCGACGCGAAGAAGGCGCGGCGGATGGACCGCTGCACGCACCTCGTGCTCGCGGCCGCCCGCGAGGCGGAGCGCGACTCCGGTCTCGACGTCGCGGCGGTCGGGGAGCGCGCCGGGACGGCGATCGGGACGGCGCTCGGCGGCGTCGCGTCCTTCGAGCAGACCGTGCAGCAGCTGCAGGTGCGCGGGCCGGAGCGCCTGAGCCCGTTCGCGATCGTGCAGACGCTGCCGAACCTGCCCGGTGGCTGGGTGTCGATCGAGCTCGGGACGCGCGGGCCGCTGCTCGCCGAGAGCACCGCGTGCGCCGCCTCGAACATGGCGATCGGCGACGCCGTCGACGCGATCCGGCTCGGCCGAGCGGACGTGATGGTGTGCGGCGGGACGGAGGCGCCGGTGACGCCGGTCGCGGTCGCCGGCTTCGCGGCGATGCGCGCGCTCTCGACGCGCAACGACGAGCCCGAGGCGGCGTCGCGTCCGTTCGACCGGGAGCGCGACGGGTTCGTGATCGCCGAGGCCGCGGCCGTGCTCGTGCTCGAGGAGGCCGAGCACGCGCAGGCGCGCGGCGCGCGCGTGTACGCCGAGATCGCCGGCTACGGCGTCTCGTCCGACGCGAACCACGTGTCCGACCCGGACCCGGTCGGCGCGAACGCGGCGCGGGCGGTCGCGATGGCGCTCGCGGACGCGGAGCTCGAGCCCGAGGACGTCGGCTACGTGAACGCCCACGGCACCTCCACGCCCGCCGGCGACGCCGCCGAGACACGCGTGCTGAAGCTCGTCTTCGGCGACAGCCTGCCCCCCGTCTCCTCGACGAAGGGCGCGACGGGTCACACGCTCGGCGCCGCCGGCGCGGTCGAGGCGGTCTTCACCGTGCTCGCGCTGCACCACGGCGTGCTGCCGCCGACGATCAACCAGGTAGAGCCCGATCCGGCCTGCGAGTTCGACACGATCCCGAACGCCCCGCGCGAGGAGCAGGTCGACGTGGCGCTCTCGAACTCGTTCGGGTTCGGCGGCCACAACAGCGTGGTCGCCTTCCGTCGCTCGCGCTAGGTCTTCCCCTCGCGGAGGCGAGCGGCGATGATCCGCCTCCGTGCACCGGAAGACCGTCACCGTGATCTTCTGCGACGTCGTCGGCTCGACGGCGCTGGGGGAGAGCAGCGACCCCGAGGCGCTCCAGGCGCTGCTCGCCCGCTACTTCGAGCAGATGAAGGCGATCGTCGAGGCGCACGAGGGCTCGGTGGAGAAGTTCATCGGCGACGCGGTGATGGCGGTGTTCGGGGTGCCGGTCGTCCACGAGGACGACGCGCTGCGGGCGGTGCGCGCGGCCGCCGAGATGCGCGACGCGTTCTCGCAGCTCGGCGTGCGCGGGCGCATCGGCGTGAACACCGGCGAGGTGGTCGTCGGCACGCCGGAGCGGCTCGCGACGGGCGATGCGGTGAACGTGGCCGCCCGCCTACAGCAGGCGGCCGACCCGGACACGATCCTGCTCGGCGAGACGACGCGCGCGCTCGTCCGCGGCGCGGTCGACGCAGTGCCGATCGAGCCGCTGGAGCTGAAGGGGAAGGCGCAACCCGTGGCGGCGTACCGGCTCGAGGCGGTGCGCGACGCGCCGGAGCGGGCGCACGACGCGCCGTTCGTCGGCCGCGAGGCCGAGGTCGCGACGCTCGGGGCCGCCTGGGAGCGCGCGGTCGCGGAGGAGCGTTGCGAGCTCGTGACGGTGGTCGGCGACGCGGGCGTCGGCAAGTCGCGCCTCGTCGCGGAGGCCCTCGGCGGGCTCGACGCCCGGCTCGTTCGCGGCCGCTGCCTGCCCTACGGCGACGGCATCACGTACTGGCCGGTGGTGGAGGTGATCAAGCAACTCGGAACCCGGCCCGCCGATGCGGACGCCGCCGAGGCCATCCAGTCCCTGCTCGGCGAGACTGCTCGTCTTGCCGGCCCGGAGGAGATCGGCTGGGCGCTGCGGAAGCTCCTCGAGCAGGAGGCGCCGCTGGTCGTCGTCTTCGACGACATCCAGTGGGCGGAGGAGACGTTCCTCGACCTCATCGAGGGGGTCGCGCTGCTCTCGAGCACCGCGCCGATCCTGCTCCTTTGCATGGCGCGGCCGGAGCTGCTCGCGCGGCGGCCGGAATGGCCGGTTGCGGTACGCCTGGAGCCGCTTGCGGGCGAGGCAGTCGACGTGCTCCTCGTCGGGCTCCCCGAGGAGACGCGGGGTCGGGTTGCCGCGGCCGCGGGAGGGAACCCGCTCTTCCTCACCGAGATGCTGGCGATGGCGCGGGAGGACGGTGCCGTCGACGTGCCGCCGACCCTGCGCGCGCTCCTCGGCGCGCGGCTCGACCAGCTCGACCCGCAGGAGCGCACCGTGCTCGAGCGCGGCGCGGTCGAAGGCGAGATCTTCCACCGCGGCTCGGTTCAGGCGCTCGCGTCTCCCGAGGTGCCGGTGACGCCGAAGCTCGCGGCGCTCGTCCGCCGGCAGCTCATCCGCCCGGACCGGACTCAGCTCACCGGGGACGACGGCTTCCGGTTCCGCCACCTGCTGATCCGCGACGCGGCGTACGAGGCGCTTCCGAAGGCGACCCGTGCCGAGCTGCACGAGCGCTTCGCCGACTGGCTCGACGAGCACGGCGCCGACCTGGTCGAGCTGGACGAGATCGTCGGGTACCACCTCGAGCAGGCGGCGAGATTCAGGGTCGAGCTGGGTCAGCCCGACGCGCAGCTGAGCCTGCGGGCGGCGAAGCGGCTGGCGAAGGCGGCGAGACGCATGCTGCGGCCGGGCAACGACCGCGTCAGCCGTGGGCTCTTCGCCCGGGCGGTCGAGCTGACGCGGCCGTTCGCGGTCGACGTGCAGCTCGAGATGGACTACATCGAGGCGATCCACTGGGAAGACCCGGCCGGGGCAGTGCGAACCGCGGCCGCGACCGCCGAGCGGGCGCGCGCGGACGGAGACGCATTCGGCGAGGCACTCGCGCTTGTCGCAGAAGCCCACTACCGCGTGTTCGCGGAGGCCGACCAGGAGCTCGACAGGCTCGAGGAGCTGGCGCACGAGGCATTGCCGCTCGCAGAGGCCGCGGAGGACCACGCCGCCCTCGTCGTCATCTGGAGGGCGCTCGGCTACGGCGTCGCCAACGGTCGCAACCGCATGGACGCCTGGGCGCGCGCCGCCGAGCAGTGTCTGACGCACGCGCGCATTGCCGGCTGGCCGAAGGGCGACGCGTTCGGGCTCGCGGCGGGACTCGTCTGGGGCCCGCGGCCGGCCGAAGAGGCGCTGCGGACGCTGGACGAGCTCGCCCCGCAGCTGGCCGACCCCGCCTACGACCTCAAGCGGGCATACCTGCTCGCCACCCTCTGCCGCTTCGAGGAAGCGTGGGCGCTCGCCGGGCCGGCGATCGAGCGGCTGAACGAAGCGGCGGACGCGAGGGCGCTGGAATGGTCGATGAACCTCTCGGCGCTTGAGGGCGACTACGCGCGCGCGGTCGACGAGGGCCGGCGATTGGTCGACCTGATGATCGAGCGCGGAATGGTCGCGTTCCGGGTCAACAACGGGGTCCTCCTCGGGCGCAATCTGTGCATGCTCGGGCTGTTCGACGAGGCCGTGCCGCACTCGGACTTTGCGTTCGACGTCGATCCGCACGACGGC
>JAICYG010000145.1 GCA_025934335.1 Thermoleophilia bacterium
AGAACCCGCGCTTCCAGCCGACGGCCGAGCGCTACAACGCGCCGTTCGACCTGGAGGCGATCGGGGCGGACGTCGGCTTCCCGCTCTTCATGAAGCCGTTCGACGGCGGCCAGTGGGTCGGGGTCTCGCGCGTCGGCTCGGCGGAGGAGCTCCGCCAGCGCTACGACGAGTCGGGCGAGCGCCTGATGCACCTGCAGACGGCGCTCGAGGACTTCGACGTGTTCGTGCGCTCGCTCTCGATCGGCGCGGAGACGATGTCGATGTGGTTCGACCCGTCGCGGCCGATGCACGACCGCTACCAGGTGCGGCACGACTTCCTGACGCCCGAGCTCGGCGACGAGATCGTCACGATCTCGCGCCTCGTCAACGCCTTCTTCCGCTGGGAGTTCAACTCGTGCGAGACGATCGTCAAGGACGGGATCGCCTACCCGATCGACTACGCGAACGCGTCGCCCGACGTCGCGCTCACCTCGCTCCACTACTACTTCCCGTGGGCGATCAAGGCGCTCCTCCGGTGGTCGGCGTTCTGCGCGGTCACGCGGCGCGAGATGCTCGTCAACCAGAACTCGCGCGACTACTTCGCCTGGGGCGACCGCGACGACCTGAGCTACGAGGAGAAGCTCGCGCGCTACCGCGAGCTCGCCGACGAGTACTTCCAGGTGCCGCAGTACGAGGAGTTCTGCGCGACGCACCTCGGGCATCTCGACGAGCTCGCGCACGACTGGTTCACGTCGCAGGAGTTCGACGACGTGCTCGTCCGGACGGTCCGGTCGACGTTCCCCGCGCACGAGCACGAGCACTTCGTCGCGCACTACCGCGGCCTGCTCGCGGCCTGGGCACGCGACAACGCGGTGGTATAGGGTCGGCGGGTCACTGCGGCGCCCCGAGAAACGGAGGAGGCCCCGCATGGCAACCACGCAGATCGCGGCGCAGAAGCTCGGGAAGCTCTCGCCCCGAGTCGACGTCCGCACCCTCTCGCTGAAGGAGTACATCGACCGCGCGCGGCTGCCGGAGCCGCCCGATGTGCTCGACGTCACAACGCACGTGACGGACTGGCCGATGTATGCGAACGACCGCATCGGGGACTGCACGACGGCGGCCGCCGCGCACATGATCGAGGCGTGGACCGCCGAGTCGCGCGGTGCGGCCGTCGAGGTGACCGAGTCGTCAGTCCTCGCCGCCTTCGGCCGCGTGAAGATCGTCGATCCGCTGACGGGAGAGGAGGGGGCGGTCGAGCTCGACGTGCTGCGCGACTGGCGCAAGCACGGCGTCGGCCACCATCGTATCGGCGCGTTCGCGCGTGTCTCCGTGCACGACCACCTGCTCGTGCGCACCGCGTCGTGGCTCTTCGGAGGGCTCTACATCGGGCTCGCGCTGCCGCTCTCGGCGCAGTCGCAGCAGACGTGGGACTGGAACGGCTCGCTGAGCGGCGACGACCGGCCCGGCTCGTGGGGCGGCCACGCCGTCGATGTGGTCCGCTACAGCCACGGCAGCCTCACCGCGGTCACGTGGGGGCGGCTGCAGGACCTGACCTGGTCGTTCTGGGGCAGGTACGTCGACGAGGCGTACTGCATCCTCTCGAACGACTTCCTCGCGGGCGACCGTGCGCCGAACGGCTTCGACCTCGAGGCACTCAAGGCGGACCTCGCGCTCGTGACCGCATGACGCCCTTCAGCGAACCCTCACGAATCGCGGCTACCGTCGTGGCCTGTGATTGCCGCGCACCTCCTGACAAAGGACTACGGCGACAAGCGCGCCGTCGACGGGCTCACCTTCGAGGTCCAGCCCGGCATCGTCACCGGGTTCCTCGGGCCGAACGGCTCCGGGAAATCGACGACGATGCGGCTCGTGCTCGGCCTCGACCGTCCGACCGCGGGCGAGGTGACCGTGAACGGCAAGCCCTACGCCGAGCACGACGCGCCCCTGCGCGAGGTGGGTGCGCTGCTCGAGGCGCGCTCCGTCCACACCGGCCGGTCGGCCCGCAACCATCTGCGTGCGCTGGCGCAGACGCACGGTATTGCGCGGGCACGCGTGCAGGAGCTGATCGACCTGGTGGGGCTGCACGACGTCGCCGGCAAGCGCGCCGGGAAGTTCTCGCTCGGCATGGGCCAGCGCCTCGGCATCGCGACCGCACTGCTCGGAGACCCGGCCACGGTGATGCTCGACGAGCCGGTCAACGGGCTCGACCCCGAGGGGATCCAGTGGATCCGCGCGCTCCTACGCGGGCTCGCGGCGGAAGGCCGCACGGTCTTCGTCTCGTCGCATCTGATGAGCGAGATGTCGATGACCGCCGACCACCTGATCGTGATCGGCCGCGGTCGTTTGATCGCCGACACGAGCGTTCGCGCTTTTGTTGCCGCCGCGTCGAAGGACCTCGTCCGCGTGCGCACACCCGACGCGAGCGCGCTCCTCGAGGCGATCGCGCGGCTCGACGGCTCCGTTCGCGTCGAGCCGGACGGCACCTTCGAGGTCGCCGGGGTCGGTGCCGAGGAGATCGGCCGTGCGGCCGCGGCGCAGGGCATCGTCCTCTTCGAGCTGACGCCTCACGAAGCGTCGCTGGAGGAGGCGTTCATGGAGATCACGCGCGGGGAGCTCGAGTACAGCCACGAGGAGGTGGTCGCATGACCGCGATCCCGGTCCTCGCGGCGCCCGCGCGCGGCGTCACGCAGGCGCGCGTCGTCCGCTCCGAATGGACCAAGTTCTGGACGGTCCGTTCGACCCGCTGGTCGCTCCTCGTCGCGACCGTGCTGACGATCGGCTTTCCGATCCTCGCCTCGGTGATCATCTCGTCGCACTGGGGCTCGCAGAGCCCGCACGACCGGGCGACCTTCAATCCGCTCGACCCGGCGTTGATCGGCTCGCAGATCGCCCAGCTCGCGATCGGGGTGCTCGGCGTGCTCGTCGTCAGCGGTGAGTACTCGACGGGGATGATCCGCGCCACGCTGACGGCCGTGCCGAAAAGGCTGCCCGTGCTCTGGGCCAAGGCCGGGGTCTTCGGCGCGGTGACGTTCGCGCTGATGCTGCCGTCGGTGCTGATCGCCTTCTTCGCGAGCCAGTCGATCCTCTCCCGGCACGATGCGAGCTACTCCTGGCATCACGCCGGCGTCGCGCGCGCCGTGATCGGCGCCGTTCTGTACCTCGTCGTCGTCGCGGTGCTGACCGTCGGGATCGGCGCGGTCTTCCGGAGCACCGCCGGCGGCATCGCGACGTTCGCCGCGATCTTCTTCGTGCTGCCGCCGATCATGAACGTCCTGCCTTCGAGCTGGAACAGCGCGATCTCGCCGTACCTGCCAAGCGAGGCGGGGCGGGCGGTGATCCAGCTGACCCACGACTCCGGGACCCTCGCGCCCTGGACCGGGTTCGGGCTGTTCGCGCTCTACGCGGCGATCGCACTCGCCGCAGGCGCGGTCGTGCTCAAGGTGCGCGATGCATGAGCGCGCGGCCGACGACGGCCGCCTCGGCGCCCGCGCGCGCCAGTGACTCGACATCGTCGGGCGTGCGCACGCCGCCCGCGGCGAGCACGCGCCGCCCTCCCCGGACGGCCGTGGCGACGAGCTCCAGGTCGGGGCCGGCGAGCGTCCCGTCGCGCTCGATGCCGGTGACGAGCAACCGCGCGTCCCCGGTCAGGTCGAGCGCCTGCTCGAGCGTCACGCCGCTGCCCTCGAGCCAGCCGTCCGTGCGAACCTCTCCGTTCAGCACGTCGAGCGCGATCACGACCTGCTCGCCGAGCTCGAGCCACGCCGTCGGGTCCGGCCACGCGGCCGTCCCCACGACGACCCGGTCGGCGCCGGCGAAGAGGAGCGCAAACGCGTCGTCTCGCGTACGGATGCCGCCTGACGCCTGCACGGGAAGCCCGACCCCGGCGACCGCCTGGACGAGCTTCGGCCGCACCTTTCCCGAGCGTGCGCCGTCGAGATCGACGAGGTGGATCCGTCTCGCTCCCTGCCGTGCCCAGTTGAACGCCAGGTCGACGGGATCCTCGGCGCGCTCGACGATCTCGTCGTAGTCGCCCCGGCGCAGCCGGACGGCAGTGTCGCCGAGTACGTCGACGGCGGGTATGACATCGATCGAGAGGTCGAACCACATATCGCCATGTTAGCGTGATAACATGAGCGCACGATGGCGGAGCGCGCGCGACACCCATGGCGTACGAAGGAGATGAGAGAGCTCTTCGACGCGATCCTCCGTCTGGAGACGAGGCAGGAGGCGGAGGCGTTCTTCCGAGACCTGTGCACGCTCTCGGAGCTCGAGGCGATGGCGCACCGCTGGGAGGTGGCGCGCCTGCTGGAGCAGGGGCTGCCCTACCTGGAGATCGCCGAGCGGACGGGGGCCTCGACGACGACGGTGACGCGCGTGGCGCACTGGCTGCGGCACGGCGAGGGCGGCTATCGGGCGGCGCTCGACCGCGCGGCGTACTGAGAGTCGCGCTTCCCGCGAAGGGGCGCCTGCGCGAGCCGGCGTTCCGGCTGCTCGAGGACGCCGGACTTGGGCCGGAGCAGCCGGGCGACCGCGCGCTCGCGTTCCCGTGCCGGAACGCGCCGGTCGAGGTGCTGCTCGTGCGTGCCGCCGACGTGCCGGAGTATGTGCAGGACGGCGTCGTCGACTGCGGCATCACCGGCATCGACCTCGTGCGCGAGCGGGGCGCCGACGTCCACGAGCTGCTCGCGCTCGGGTTCGGCTCGTGTCGGCTCGAGGCGGCGGTGCCCGGGGAGGCGCCGGCGCAGACGCTGGAGGACCTCGCCGGCGCGAGCGTCGCCACCGTCTACCCGCGGCTCGCGCGCGAGCTGCTGCCGGTGGAGGTGACGCTCGTCGACGTGACAGGGTCCGTCGAGATCGCGCCGAGGCTCGGGCTCGCGGACGCGATCGTCGACCTCGTCTCGTCCGGCAACACGCTGCGCACGAACGGGCTGCGCTCGCTGGGCGTGCTGCTCGAGTCGGAGGCGGTGCTCGTCGGCGGCGACGCCGAGCGTGCGGCGCCGTTCGCGGCGATGCTGCGCGCTGTCGTCGAGGCGCGGCGGCACCGCTACGTGATGCTGAACGCGCCGGAGAGCTCGCTGCCCGCAATCGCAGAGCTCGTCGCGCCCCGGGTGCCGAGCGTGCTGCCCCTCGCCGAGCCGGGCATGGTCGCCGTGCACGCGCTCGTGCCCGCCGCCGACGTCTGGCGGCTGCTGCCCGAGCTCGAGACGGCCGGCGGCTCGTCGATCCTGATCGTGCCCGTCGAGCGCATGTCGTGACCATCGTCGCGGAGATCAAGGAGCGGGGGCTCGAGGCGGTGCGCGAGTGGGCGCTGCGCCTCGACGGCGCCGAGCCCCGACTTTGTGTTGAGTCAACACTTAGTCCGGAAGTGCGGGACGCGCTGCTCGCGCTCGCCGACCGCGTGCGCCGCTGGCACGAGCTGCAGCGCCCGGCGGACGTGGAGCTGGAGGTCGAGCCCGGTGTGCAGCTCGAGCGGCGGTGGTTCCCGCTCGACGCGGTCGGTGTCTACGTGCCGCGCGGGCTCCTCTCGACGCTCGTCATGTGCGTCGTGCCGGCGCAGGCGGCAGGCGTGCGGCGCATCGTCGTCTGCACGCCGCCGGACGGCGCGGAGCGGATCGCGGCCGCGGCGCGGCTGCTCGGCGTGGAGGAGGTGTGGGCTCTCGGCGGCCCGCAGGCGATCGGGTTCCTCGCTTACGTGGAGCGCGTCGACAAGATCGTCGGCCCTGGCAACTCGTTCGTCAACGAGGCGAAGCTCGAGGTCTCGCGCGACGTGCCGATCGACCTGCCCGGTGGCCCGTCGGAGGTGGTGGTCGTCGGCGGCGAGCCGGACGTGGTCGAGCAGGAGCTCGCCGCCCAGCGCGAGCACGGCCACGACGCCGTCTGCACGGCCGTCGCGACGCTCGAGGAGGCCGAGGCGATCGCGCCCGAGCACCTCGTGCTGCTCGGCGACGCGGAGGCCCTCGCCGACCGTGTCCGGAACGCAGGCGCCGTGTTCGTCGGCCGCTACTCGCCCGTCGCCGCCGGCGACTATGCGACCGGCGGCAACCACGTGCTGCCGACGAACGGCTGGGCTCGCTCCGTGGGCGGGCTCGGCCTGGAGACGTTCCTGAAGCCGGTTACGATTCAGCGGCTGACCGAGGCCGGCCTCGCACGGATCCGCCCGACGGTAGAGGCGCTCGCCGCCGCCGAGGGTATGCCGGCCCACGCGGCAGCGGTGCAGCGGTGAGGGTATTGGCTCCCGAGTTTCGGCCGTACACGTGGGCGCCGCCGACGCCGGAGGTGGCGCGCATCGCCGGCATCGACCCGTCGCAGGTCTTGCGCTTCGACCAGAACACGCCCGCGCTGCCGCTGCCCTCGACGCGGCCGGGCACGGTCGCAGGCGCGCTCGCGCGCGTCAGCGGCTACCCCGGCGGCGGCTACCTGCCGCTCCGCCGCGCGATCGCCGACTACGCCGGCGTCGACCCCGGGAACGTCGTGCTCGGCGCCGGTGCCGACGACCTGATCCTCCTCTGCGCGCGGGCCTACGCAGGTCCCGGCGACCGGATTGCGGTCCCGGCCGCGCCCACGTATCCGCTCTACCGGATCGCGGCGCAGCTCGCGGGCGCCGAAGTGGGCGACGACGACCCGGTGCTCACGTTCGCGTGCCGGCCGAACAACCCGACCGGCTCGCTCGGGCCGCTCCCGGACGCGCGGCCGCTCGTCGTCGACGAGGCGTACTTCGAGTATTGCGGCGAGACCGCGCTGCCGCTCGCGGCCGATGAGGAGGTGATCGCGCTCCGCACCTTCTCGAAGCTCTTCGGGCTTGCCGGTGCACGCGTCGGCTACGCGATCGCACGGCGCGACGTCGCCGACGAGCTCAACGCACGACAGGCGCCGGCGCCTGTCAGCTCGCTCGGCGCCGAGCTCGCGATCGCGGCGCTCGCCTCGAGACCCGATCCCGCGGCAGAGATCGAGGAGCGCGAGCGGCTCGCCGCGGC
>JAICYG010000073.1 GCA_025934335.1 Thermoleophilia bacterium
CGCGCTCAGGCGATCTCTCAGTGGACCCAGCCGGGATCGAACCGGCGACCTCCGCCATGCCATGGCGGCGCTCTCCCAGCTGAGCTATGGGCCCGCGGCTTCGGCAAGTGTAGCGCCGAATTCATAGTGGCTTGCGAGCCGGACTCCGAGGGCGCCGAGAACATCGAACTCGCCTTTCACGTACGGTCGGCGAAGGAGCCCGTCGGCGTTTCGGCGGCTCGAGTAGGAACGGATGATGGACGACGTCGCCGCTGAGCGGCGCCCACTTGCACTGGATGCGCAGCAAGCGTTCGCCGGCATCGAAGATCAGGTCGTATCGGCCACCTGCGAACATGGGCCGGTAGACGTCGTAGCCGTACGCCAGTGCTGCTTCAGCGAGCGCGGTCTCAGCGACCGCACCCTTCTGGTTCGTCGTCAGCAAGGACGACAGAATACGTTCAGGAGCGGACGGACTGTTGTCCGCCTAGAAGACATGTCCCCTTACGCCGTGGCTGCTTCGACCGCTTCGTGCGGGACGTCGTCCCACAGCTCTTCGAGCCGGTAGAACCCGCGCGCCTCGGGGGTGAAGACGTGCAACACGACGTCGACGTAGTCGGCGACGATCCACGTCGCCTCCTGCTCGCCGTCGGCGCTCCGCGGCAGCAGGCCGTGGTCCTTCTTCATCCGCACGTGCACCTCGTCCCAGATCGCCTTCGTCTGGCGGGGATTCCCGCCGGTGGCCACGACGAAGTAGTCCGTGTATGCACAGACGGGCTGCATGTCGAGGATGACCACGTCGCGGCCGAGCTTCTCCTGGGCGAGGGCCGCGATCGTGCGTGCCTGTTCGATTGGGCTCAAGCCGACTCAGTGTACCCCGGAGGAGCTGCGGTAAAGCCCCTCGCGGCGGATGATCTCGGCGACCGCGGGCGGCACGTCGGCGTCGACGAGCGCGCGCCGCAGCTGCCGCGAGGCCGCCTCCACGGGCTCCATGTCGAACAGGAGCACCCGCTCGGGCTGCTCGAGGCCCGCGAGCACCTGCTCCGGCCGGCCGCGCGGGAACCCCGGCCGCGTGCCGACGGCTAGCCTCACCCGCGCGAGCACCTCGTTCGGCTCCTTCCACGAGAGGAAGTCGCAGAACTCGTCGGCGCCGATCACGAACCAGGCGTCCTGCCACTCGGGATGGTCGCGCAGGAGGTCGATCGTCCGCGCGTGGTCGTCGAGGACGACCTCGTCGTCGGGAAAGGCCGCTTGCGCCATCTCGAGGCGCAGTTGCCCCGGGGTGCCCACCGCCTTGTGGCCGGGATCGGCCGCAACGAGCACGAGCAGCCGCTCGAGGCCGAGGAGCTCCTTCGCGGAGCGCGCGAGCTGCACGTGCCCGCGGTGGGGCGGGTCGAACGCGCCGCCGAACAGCCCGAGCGTCATGCGAGCTCGAGCTCCTCGCCGCCGACCTCGACCGTCGCCCCCTTGCGCGCGCCTGCGGCCTTCAGCGCGCGCTCGAGCTCCTCCTCCGACGGCGGCGTGCCGAGCACCCGGAAACCGCCGTCGGTGCGCAGCAGCCGCCACGGCCGCGCCCTCGGCTGCGGTCGGTAGACGAGGAAGTCGGCGAGCTCGTCCTCGTCATGTTCCTCGCGCTCCGGCTCGGGGACGAGCGTGAACAACCGCCGGCGGAAGTCGTCGATCCCCTCGCCGGTCGCGCACGAGACGCGGAACACCGCGACGATGCGCGGATCCTCGACGCCGAACTGCGGCTCGGGCTCGAGGTCGATCTTGTTGAGGACGACGATCTGGGGCCGCTCATCGAGACCGGCGCCGTACGCGCCGAGCTCGGCATCGATCGCGTGCCACTGCTCGTCGGGTGGGTGCGACGCGTCGATCACGTGCACGAGCGTCCGCGCACGCTCGAGGTGCGCGAGGAACTCGTGCCCGAGCCCGACACCTTCCGACGCGCCCTCGATCAACCCCGGCACGTCGGCGACGACGAGCTGCCGGCCGTCCGGAGCCTCGACCGTGCCGAGCACCGGCTGCAGTGTCGTGAACGGGTAGTCGGCCACCTTCGGGCGCGCGTTCGAGATCCGCGAGATGAGCGACGACTTGCCGGCGTTCGGGAGACCGACCAGTGCCGCGTCTGCGAGCAGCTTCAGGTGCAGCTCGACGTCGCGCTCCTCTCCCGGCGGGCCGACCTCGGCGAAGCGCGGCACCTGCCGCGTCGACGAGACGAAGCGCGCGTTTCCACGGCCGCCGTGGCCACCACGCGCGAGCACTGCGCGGGCGCCGGCATGGGCAAGGTCCGCGACGAGGTCGCCCTCGGGCGTGAGCACCTGCGTGCCGACCGGGACGCGCAGCTCGGCATCGTCGCCGTTGGCACCGTGCTTGCGCGCGCCGCGGCCGTTCTCGCCGCGGCCCGCCTTGATCCAGCGCCGACGCTGCAGCGAGGAGAGGTCGCGCAGCGACGGGTCGACGAGCAGCACGACGTCGCCGCCGCGGCCGCCGTCACCACCGTCTGGACCGCCCTTCGGCACGAACTTCTCGCGCCGGAAGCTGAGGCCGCCGTCGCCGCCCTTGCCGGCCTGGACGTGAATCCGGGCCCGGTCGCTGAACATCGACCTACTGCGTCGGCTCGACGACCGACACGAAGCGGCGCTCACCGCTCGTGCGGAAGGAGATCGTGCCCTCGCGGACGGCGAAGATCGTGTCGTCGCGACCGATCTCCGTGCCGGGGCCCGGGCGGAACCTCGTGCCGCGCTGGCGGACGATGATGTTGCCAGGCTGCGCCGCCTGGCCGTCGAACATCTTCACCCCGAGGTACTTGGGGTTCGAGTCGCGGCCGTTCTTCGAGGAGCCGAGGCCCTTCTTGTGTGCCATTAGCTCTCCTCCTTCGCCTTCAACGCGGACTCGAGCGCGGAGACCGCGCCCTTGCGCTTCGCGTGCGCCTGCTCGTACTCGAGCGCCGCCTCGAGCATCGGGCGGTTCCAGGACTTCGCGCCCTCGCTCACCTGCGCGACGGTCATCTCCTCGTAGCCGCTCGGCATGCCCTTGACGTGCTCCTCCGCTGCCGGTGCGGCCTCGGGCGCCTTAGGAGCCTCCGCGGCCTTCTTCGGCGCTGCCGTCTTTTTCGCGGCACCGCCGAGCGAGATCTCGAGCCGCGACGTGGCAGCGCGGAAGCCGTTGTGGCGCTTGTAGCCGGTGCGGCGCTTGTACTTGCCGATCCGGATCTTCGGCCCGCGCTCGTGCGCGACCACCTTCGCCGTGACCGTGGCGTCGCCGAGCAGGACGTCGGGCGTGAACGTGTTGCCCTCGTCGGCCTTCACGCGGTCGACGACGAGGGTCTCGCCCTCGCGGACCGTGTACTGCTTGCCACCGAGACGGATGATCGCGTAGTCCATGACAGGGAAAAACGCGGACGGCATGCCCGCGAGCGGTCGCCAGTGTAGCGGCTACGCAGGCTTGGTGTCGTCGAGCCCCCACTCGCTCATCGGCGTGTAACCCCAGTCGCCGTTCGCCGACGGCTCGCCGGGCTCGGCGGCGGCGAGGGCCTCCGCCTCGACCGTCGCCGTCCCGGTGGTCGCCGTCTTCTTACGGCGGCTGCGCCCGCCGCGCGAGCCACGCCGGGTGCGCTTCTTCGCCGCGGCGGGCCCGTCCGTCTCCTCGTCGTCGGTGAGCTCGCGGTCGGGGAGGTGGATGACGGGGCCTGTGGGCTCCTCGACGGCGTCACTGCTGTCAGGGGCGTCTGACACCTCTTCGGGCGTCGCCCTCGTCGCCACCGCTGCGGTCTTCTTCTTCCGCCCGCGCCCGCCACGGGAGCCGCGGCGCGTCTTCTTCTTCGGCGCGGCCGGCTCGTCGCCCTCCGCCACCGTCTCCTCGACCTCGACCTCGACCTCGACCTCGTCGTCGACCTCCGCCGCCTCCTCCTCGGCCCTCTTCGCAGCCTGCGTCTTCCTGGCGCGCGTCGGGCGCTCCGCCTCGGCCTCGGCGGTCAACGGCTCGTCCGGCGCCTCGACCGGCGAGAGCAGCTCGGCCCACGCGATCCCGTCGCCGACGGCGCTCACCCGCGCCTTCACCTTCTTGCCGACGAGCTTCGCGGCAGCGCCGACGACCACGTCGACGTCGTCGACCTTGCCGACGCCGGCGTGCGAGTCGTGGAGACCGACCTCGACGAGCTTCACGTCGAGCTCCTGGTCGACGTCGACCGGCAGCGACGGAGCGACCTTCTCGAGCGTCCCCTGCTCGAGCACCTTGAAGTGATCGAGGTGCTCGCCCTCCTTGCCGACGAGGAAGAAGCGGCGCTTCGTCGTCTCCTCGAGCTCGCGCAGCCGCGCGCCGCCGCTGCCGGCGACGAGCCAGGCGACCTTCGCGGCCACCTCGACGCGGAAGGCCTTCGCGCGCGAGCCGGGTGTGACGAGGCTCCGCAGGCGCCGCTCGACGTCGACCGCCGCGGTGTGCTCCGAGACGACGATCCCGTCACCGCCGCACGTGGGGCACTTCTTGGTCATCACCTCGCGCGGCCCGTCGGTGACGTTCTGACGCGTCATCTCGACGAGGCCGAGCGGCGAGATCTCGACGACGTACGTCTTCGTCCGGTCGCGCTCGAGCTCCTCGCCGAGCGCCTTCTCGACGGCGCCCCGGTTCTTCGGGCTCGCCATGTCGATGAAGTCGATGACGATGATGCCGCCGATGTCGCGCAGCCGGAGCTGGCGCACGACCTCCTTCACCGCCTCGAGGTTGTTCTTCGTGATCGTGTCCTCGAGCCGCCCGCCCGACTTCTTGGAGCGCGAGCCGACGAAACGGCCGGTGTTCACGTCGATCACCGTGAACGCCTCTGCGTAGTCGAAGATCAGGTAGCCGCCAGACGGGAGGTCGACGCGACGGCTGAGCGTGGAGCGGATCTCCTGCTCGACCCCGAACGCCTCCATCAGCGGCTCGCGCTCCCTGTAGCGCGTCACGCGCTCCGCCATGTGCGGGGAGGTCTTCTTCAGGTAGCCGACGATGCGCTTGTGCGTCCGGTCGTGGTCGACGAGCAGCCGCTCGAAGTCGCCGGTGAACAGGTCGCGCACGACCCGCAGCGGCAGCTCGGCCTCCTGGTAGACGAGCGACGGCGCCTTCGCCTCCTTCGACTTCGCTTCGATCGACTTCCACAGCCGCTGCAGGAAGTCGAGGTCGCGCTCGATGTCGTCGGCCGACGCACCCTCGGCGGCCGTGCGCACGATGACACCGCCCTTCTTCGGGACGATCTCCTTGAGGATCGCCTTGAGGCGGTTGCGCTCCTCGTCCTCGAGCCGCCGCGAGACGCCGAGGCCCTCGCCGTGCGGGACGTAGACGACGAAGCGGCCGGGCAGCGAGATCTCGGTCGTGAGCCGCGCGCCCTTCGTCTTCATCGGGTCCTTGACCGCCTGCACGAGGATCTTCTCCCCGCGCTGGATCAGGTCCTGGATCTTGCGCGCGCCCTTGCGACCCTCGAGCTCCGGGCCGACGATCTCGTCCACGTACAGGAAGCCGTTCTTCTCGAGGCCGATCTCGACGAACGCGGCCTCCATTCCCGGCAGGACGTTGTCGACGACGCCGAGGTAGATGTTCCCTGCGATCGAGCGCCGCTCCGGCCGCTCGAGGTAGACCTCGGCGACGCGGTCGTCCTCGAGCACCGCGACGCGCTTCTCGCCTGCGTCGACGGAGACGAGCAACTCGCGCTTCGCCTTCGGCAGCGGCGCGCGCTTCGGCGCGGTGCGGCGGCGCGTCTGCGTCGTGCGGGTCTTCCGCTCCGACGGCTTGCGCTCGCTCTTCTCGTTCTGCTCGGGCTTCTCGTCGCCCGCGGGCGCGGCAGCGCTCGCGACGGAGGTGCCCGTCTTCCGACGGTTCCGGCCGCCGCGGGTCCCGCGCCGGCGCTTTCTCGGCGTGCCCTCGGTGGTGGACTCTGCTTCGTCGGCGCCCGCCCCGGCAGCGGACCGCTCGACGGGTACTACGTCAACTGCGGGTGTTGCTCCGGCGCGCGGACGCGCCTCGTCCTCCGACTTCTTGCGTCGGAACCAGGGAAGTGGCAAAGAATGACTCCTCGGTCGTCGTGCGTCCGCGCAGCCGCGTCGGGCGCGCGTCGCAAATGGATGGGAAAAGCCTTGGCATGGCCTTGCCCCAGGGTATCAGCGCTGCATCACGCCGCTTCCACGGCCGGACGGAGCTTCGCCCGGCGGGCGCGGATGGCACGCAGCCGCTGCGCGAGCCGGGCCCACGCCCACGGCTCGACCTCGACGTACCGGTGCGCCGACTGGCCACGTGTCGTGTCCAGGTACTCGAACCACGCGTCGGCCTCCTCCATCAGGAGCAGCTCGTGCGCTTCCTGGTGTCCAGTCAGTGCCATTCGGGCGTCACCTCCTCGTCGATCAGGTGAGCGTAGGACCTGGACCGGACGGAGTTGTCTAGGAGGTGTCTGACACTGCCCGCGCCTGAAAGTACCGGACCGCGGCCTCGCCGACGGCGCGGGTGCCGCCGTACGCGATCGCGCCCTTCACCGCCCAGCCGGCGACGGGGACGAAGTCGAGCAGCTCGCGGGCGACGGTGCGGAAGCCGAAGCCCGCGCCGACGACACCGAGCAACTCGAGCGCGCGGCGGTTGTCGACCTCCTCGCCGTAGGCGAGCGCGATCCGCAACACAAGGCGGATCTGGTTCAGCGTCAGGAGCGGCATGTCGACCCCCGGGATGAAGACCGCGGTCCCGATCAGCCCGTTCCGCTTCGCGAAGGAGGCGATCAGGTGGTCGCACACGGCGGGCCGCAGCACGGGCAGGCGCGCCGCGAGCGACGTGCCGTCCTCACCCAGCCGCTGCGCGACGGCCTCGCCGATCGCGGCGACCGGGAAGCCCTGTCCGGGGGGCACGCGCACGATGTCCGTCGCGAGCACGTACGGCACGTCGTCCGCGTCCGTCACCGCAACGATCGGCACACCGGCCCGGTCCGCGCGACGCAGCTCCGCCTGGTCGGGCTCCCCGACCCACACGACGACGGCGACGTTTTCGAGCGCCTGCTCGACGACGGCGGGCGCCTCGCCTCCCGCGCGCAGCTCACGGGCGAGCAGCGGCACGAGCTCGCGCGCGCCGGCCACCGACAGTGGCCGCGGGTCACCGCTCCCGCGCCGCAGCTCGCGCACGACCGAGAGCACCGAGAGCGGCCCCAGCCCGCCGACCTTCGCCTTCACGCGCGCCTCCGCCCCACGCGGCGCATGTGGATCGCCTGCAGGATCCCGATCGCGAGGAAGTTGGTGATCAGCGACGAGCCGCCGACCGACACGAACGGTAAGGGGATGCCGGTGATCGGCGCGGCGCCCATCGCCATCGCGCTGTTCACGAAGACCTGGAACATGAACATGAACGCGATCCCGCCGGCGACGATCGCGGAGTAGAGGTCCCGGGCACCCGCGACGATCTTCAGCGCTCGCCACGCGATCAGCAAGTAGAGGAGCAGCAGGATCGACGCGCCCGTGAAGCCGCGCTCCTCGGCGAGCGACGCGAACGCGAAGTCCGTCGAGTGCTCGGGTAGGTAGTCGAGCCCGGTCTGCGTCGCACCGGTGACGCCGCGACCCCGCAGGCCGCCGGCGCCGACGGCGATGATCGACTGCCGCACGTTGTAGGTCGCGCCGCGCGGGTCGTTGTCTGGATGCGTGAAGCCGGTGAGGCGCTGCGTCTGGTACGGCTTCAGCACGTTGACGCCGGCCGCCGGCAGGAACCAGAGCACTGCGAGGGCCACGACAACGGCGACGACGGTCAGCGCAGCCAGGTGCGACCACCGCACACCGGCGACGAAGAGAACGGCGGCGAGCGCGGCCATGTAGACGAGCGCCGAGCCGAAGTCGGGCTGCACGAAGACGAGCAGGATGGGGAAGAGCGCGAACGCGATCGTCTTCAGCGGCGTCGCGAGCGAGCCGATGCTCGTGCGGCGCTCTGCGAGCAAGCCCGCCAGCGCGAGCACGAACAGCACCTTGCCGAACTCCGAGGGCTGGAACGTGAAGACGCCGACGTCGATCCAGCGCTTCGAGCCGCGCGTCGCGGCGCCCGCCACGAGCACGAGCAGCATGATCCCGAGCGTTCCGAAGTAGATCGGCCGCCACAGGCGCCGGTACGTGTCGGGATCGACCGCGAGCGCTCCGAGGAAGAGCAGCGCACCCGCGACGGCGTACAGCGCCTGCCGCGAGAGCGAGGAGCCGCCGGCGTCGCGCATGGTGATGCCGTCGATCGCCCACAGCCCGTATGCGACGACCCCGACGAGCGCGGCGAGCAGCAGCCAGTCGAGCCGCCGCAGCGACGCGACGGCGCCCGCGTGCTCCACCACCCGGCGCGGACGCAGCCCGCGCGCCCTCGTATCGACGGCCTCGATGCTCAATCCGACGCCTTCTGGACCACGTTCGCCTGCTTGCCGAAGTACTGCTCGAACACCTGCAGCGCGGCCGGAGCCGCCGCCGAGCCGCCGTGGCCGCCGTTCTCGATCACCGCGCAGACGACGATCTTCGGCGCGTCGAACGGGCCGTAGCCGCACCACCACGACTGGTTCAGCTTGATCGGGTTCGTGAGCCCGTGGACGTGCACGAACTTCTCGGCGGAGCCCGTCTTGCCGGCGATGTCGACCGGGAAGTTGCCGAAGACGCCCGATGACGTGCCGATCGGAGAGTGCGTCGCCTCCTCGAGCCCGAGCTGCACGTAGCGAAGCGCCGTCGGGTCGACGCCGACGGAGAGCGGCGGCTGCGCGCCGAAACGGCGCAGCACGCGCCGCGGCTGGTGCGGCGCGCCGGGCTGCTCGACGTCGGCCGCGAGGTGCGGCGTCACGAGCTTGCCGCCGTTTGCGACCAGGGCGTAGAAGCGCGCCATCTGGAGCGGGGTCACGAGCAGGTCTCCCTGGCCGATCGCGAGCTGGATCGAGTAGCCGGGCTTCCAGATGCGGTCGACGTAGCCCTTGCAGGGTGGGCCGCCGAACGTCTTGCACCGCCACTCCGGCGTCGGCATCACGCCCGCGATCTCGCCGCCGATGTCGAGGCCCGTCGTCTCGCCGAAGCCGAAGCGGTTCGCCCACGCCTGAAGCGGGTGCCCCCGGTTCGGCGGCAGCCGGTAGAAGTCGTCGCCGAGCTGGTAGAAGAACGTGTCGCACGACATCGCGAGCGCCGCGCGCAGGTCGATCCACTGGTCGATGTCCGGCGTCCAGTTGTTGAACGGCTGCCCGTACGCGGTGTAGGTCGGCGAGCAGAGAAGCTGCGTGAACGGCGTCAGCAGGTGCTCCTGCATCGCCGCGAGCGCGGTCACCGGCTTGAACGTCGAGCCGGGCGGGTAGCCGACCTGCGTCGCGCGGTTCAGCGCCGGGTGGTTGTCCTTCTCGGCCACCCTGGGATTGAGAAGCGGGGCGAGCTTCTGCGGGTCCTTCCGGCCGACCCACACGGACGGCTTGTACGTCGGGTTCGACGCCATCGCGAGCACCGCCCCGTCGTTCGGGTCGAGCGCGACGATCGCGCCGCCGTCTGCGTACCCGCCCTCGAGGGGGTTCGAGTGCGCGAGGTTGATCCCGTATGTGAGCGCGCGCTCCGCGGCGCGCTGGAGCTTGATGTTGATCGTCAGCCGCAGCGCGTCGCCCGGCGTCCACGGCACCTGGGTCGTCGCCGCGGTCGTCTTCGGGCGGCCGCGCGAGTCGACCGTCAGCTGCGCCTTGCCGTCCTTCCCGCGCAGGTACGCGTCGTACGTGCGCTCGATGCCGGACTGCCCGATCGAGTCGCTCGCCTCGTAGCCCTTCTTCTTCAGCCGCTTGTAGTCCTCGGGCGAGATCTGGCCCACGTAGCCGAGCACCTGCGCGGCGAGCGACTGGTACGGGTACTGGCGCAGGAAGCTCTCTGCCAGGCGGACGCCGGGGAACGCGTCCTGGTGCTCGAGCAGGTAGTAGATCTGCTGGCGCTTGATGCCGCGCTGCACGACGACGGGCGTCACCGGGTCGTCGCCGTGCTTGGCGAGGTCGGCGACGATCTCCTTCACCGGCACGCCGGTGACGTACGCGAGCTTCCGGAGCTCGGCCCGCTGCGCCGGCCACGTCTTCGGCAAGTCGCTCGGCCACAGCTCCACGCGCGTCCCCGGCACGTTCCGGACGAGCACGCGGCCGTCCGCGTCGAGGATCGGCCCGCGCGGCGCCTCGAGCCGGAGCGTCCGGACGCGGTTGTCGTTCGCCTGTGCGAGGTAGCGCTGCCCCGAGAGGATCTGCAGCGCCCAGAGGCGCAGGAACAGCACCGCGAAGAGCGCGAGTGCCAGGAAGCCGAGCACGGCGACGCGCAGCGCGAGCTGCGGCGTCAGCCGATAGGGCTCGGCGACGCGCGGGTCGCCCGGCAGGAAGCGCCCGCTCCGCCGCGCCGTCTCAGCCAAGGAGCCGCACCTCGCGGACGCGGTCGCCGAGCTCGAGCGGCGGGAAGAGCCGCCGGATCACGGCGTAGACCGGCAGGGTCAGGACGAGATTGAGGAGCAGCGCGCCCGGCAGGCCGTGCATCGCGAGCGCTGCCGGCGCGGGCTCGCCGAGCATGAACTGGAGCAGCAGCTCGCCGACCACGTAGAGCACGGTCACGACCGCGACGGAGACGTACGGTGCGTGGAAGCGGTCGCGGGCGGTCGTCTCCCCGTAGCGCCCGATCCAGAACCCCGCGACCGTGAGCAGGAGCGACGTGACGCCGAGCGTGCCCAGCGTCGCCGTGTCGAGCATGAGCCCGGTCAGGAAGCCCGCGACGGCGCCGAAGACCGACCCGCGCAGAAGCGCGACCGCGAGCAGCGCGACGAGCACGACGCTCCCGGTGCGGAACGGCTGGTACTCCGTCAGCACCGACAGCTGCAGGATCGCCGCGACGAACAGGATGACGGCCGCCTTCAGCGCGTCCATCAGGGCTGCTTCGGTGGGACGAGCACGACGACGGAGCGGAGCGACGAGAAGTCGACTAGCGGCTTGACCTGGATGTTCTGGAACAGGCTCGCGTCGCTGAGCGACTGCGAGGAGACCGTGCCGATCGGGATCCCGCGCGGGAACTTCGACCTGAGCGGCCCCTCGCCCAGTGTGCCGGCGGTGATGATCGTGTCGTCGCGGCGAACGACCGCCTGCTTTGGCACGCGGTCGAGGATCAGCACGTCGCTCGAGCCGCTGCCGCGGCGGATCGCGCCGACGACGCCGGTGTTCGTCAGGTCGGTCGCGGTGACGGCGCTCTCCGCGTCGGTCAGGAGCGTCACGCGTGCGACGTTCGAGACGGCGCGGTCGACGGTGCCGACGAGCGCGCCGACGCCGTCGCTGCCGCCGGTCGGCTCGACGACGACGCTGCCGACGACGATGCCCTGTGAGGTGCCCGCCGAGATCGTCACGCTCTGGTCGATCGCGTTCTGCGGGTTCGCCAGCACGGCGGCGTTGACGGGGGTGAACTCGGCGACGGACGGCGGCCCGTGGTAGTCGAGCGCCTTCCGGAGTTGGACGTTCTCCTGGATCGCGCCCTCGTCGAGGATCAGCTGGCTCTGCAGCTCCGCGACCTGCGCGCGCAGCTTCCTGTTCTCGCTCTTCGCGTCGGCGAGCCCGCGGAACCAGCCGATCGTGTCCGCGAACGGGCGGGTGACGCGGTCGGCCGCGATCTCGAACGGCCGCAGCACGGTGGCACCCGTCCCCTGCAGCCCGTCGAGCGCGCTCGAGCGGAACGACACGGTGATCAGGACGAGCGAGGCCAGCACGAGAAGCCCCACGACGATCCGGCGCTTGACGGCGCTGGAGCGGCTCGAGGGGTACCCGGAAGGGGCGGCGCGCTGGACGGACGAGCCCAGGACCGCAAGGCGGACGGTCCGGTTGCGTGGCACGTGCCGGACAGCCTAGCGCCTGGCGAACCCCGTCCTTAGAAGCCGGCGGGCGTCAGCTCGACATGACCCGCGTCGATCGCCTCGGCATCCTGCTTCCGGACGGTCGCTGCGAGCACGACCGCGGCGAGCGCGAGCATGCCGGCCCCGACGGCGAAGGCAACGTGGTAGCCGCTCGTCTGCGCGGACGCCTTCACGGCCACCGAGGTGACACCGTGGTCGAGCAGACGGCTCGTGCGGGACGTCGCGAGCGTCGAGAGGATCGCGAGCCCGAGCGCGCCGCCGACCTGCTGTGAGGTATTGAGGATCCCGGAGGCGAGCCCTGCGTCGCGGTCCTCCACGTTCGTCGTCGCGAGCAGCGTGCACGGCACGAAGGTCAGGCCCATCCCGACGGAGACGACGGCGATCGTCGGCAGGATGTCGGTCACGTAGCTGCCGTGCACCGGGAGCCGTGCGAAGTACAGCAGCCCGAGCACGCCGAGCGTGATCCCCACGTAGGCGACGACGCGTACGCCGAGCTTCCTGATCAGCGCCTGCGAGAGACCTGCGCCGACGATGATCCCGAGCGCGAACGGCACGAACGCGAGCCCCGCCGTCACGGGCTTGTAGCCGAGAATCTGCTGCAGGTACAGGGACGCGAAGTAGAACATCGCGAAGAGGCCCGACGCGACGAGCAGCATCGCGCCGTTCGAGCCGGTCAGCGAGC
>JAICYG010000205.1 GCA_025934335.1 Thermoleophilia bacterium
CGCTCGACCACGAGGAGCGCCGCCGACTGCTGGCCCCGGCGGTCGCCGCCGGCCGCCTGCGCGGCGGCGAGGCACTCGATCAGCCGCTCGGCGAGCGGGCGTCCGCCCGTCGCGACGAAGCTCGCCGCGAGCGCCGCGACCGTCTCCTCGCCGACGAGGATGTTCCCCTGCGCCGCAAAGCCGTCGCCGGCGATGCCGCCCGCCCACTCCATGCACTCCGCGCCGGTGAACGTCGCGCCGCGGCCCTGCGCGTCGACGACCCCGAGCTGGCGATGTTCACGTTCGTCGTCCGCCGACGTCAGCCGGTCGACGACCTCCCCCGCGGACAGCCCCTCGCGCAGCAGCGCGAGCCCCTCGGGTCCGTAGCGCGGGTTCGCGTACGCCTGCGTGGCGATCGCCCCTACCTGCGGCTCGGCCCACGGCACCACCGAGCCGACGGCAAGGAACTTCGACTGCGTTGCAACACCCCACTGCCCCGCGGCGAGATCGCAGGCTGCGATCGAGTAGGTCGCGACGAGGGGCTCACCCATAGGTGAGCTCCGTCAGGTCGAGGTCGAGCAGGGCAGGGTCGTCGACGAGCGCCGAGGCGACCTCCGGCCGTACGAGTGCCTTCTTCACCTCGTCCGCGGTGTGCGCGCGCACGACGACCGGCCGACCTGCGTCGTGCGCCGTCCTGAGCGCCTCCACGTCGACCGTGTCGAGGACGAGCGCATCGCCGAGCTCGAGCTCGCCCTCGAGCGAGATCTCGGGGACGCGGCGGCCCGTCGCTCCAAACCAGCGGTCCCTCACAGCGTGACGCTGTCCCCCGGCTGGAGCCGCTCGACGGTGGCGCTCGTCAGCTCTGCGAGCTTCTCGGGCGTTCCGGTGAGGAGCGGGAACGTGCCCCAGTGGCACGGGACGCAGCGCGGGTTCCCGAGGAGCTCGAGCGCGAGCGCCGCCTCCTCGGGCCCCATCGTGAAGTGGTCGCCGATCGGCAGCACCGCGACCTGCGGCGCGTAGAGGCGTGCGATCAGCTGCATGTCTCCGAAGACGCACGTGTCGCCGGCGAAGTAGATCGAAGTGTCGCCGAAGCGCATGACGACTCCGGTCGGCTCGCCCGCGTACGCGCCGTCGGGCGCCGCGCTCGAGTGGAAGGCGTTCGTCATCGTGAAGCGGACGCCCGCATGCTCGACGGTGCCGCCCTTGTTGAACGCCACGAGGTCGGCCTGGTCGACGCCGTTCTGCGAGAGCCATGCGCAGAGCTCGACCATGCCGAGCACCGTCGCGCCGGTCTTCTGCTGGAACGGCACGACGCCGGCGACGTGGTCGCCGTGGCCGTGCGTGACGTAGATCGCGTCGGCGCGCTCGGGGTCCTTCTCCCCCTCGGGAAAGGTCGGGCCGTCCGGGAACGGGTCGACGTAGATGCGCTTGCCGTCGTCCGTGTCGAGACGGAACGACGCGTGTCCGAGCCAGGTGAGTGTTGCCATGGCGCGGAGAATAGAAGGACCGTCCGACCCGGGAGAGAACCTTCGGGTAGATGCGCCGCGTGCTTCCGGGCCTGCTCGCCGTCGCCGCTCTCTACGCGGACGGGCGCGGCTCCCACGGGCTCGCCTTCGACGCGCTGCTCGGGGCCATCCCGTTCGCGGCCGTCGCCGCGCTGGAGGCCTTCGGCGCGTTCCTGGACGAGCGCGCGGACATGCTGCTCGGCGTGCAGGCAGTCCTCTGGGCGGTCGCGCTCGGCCTGCTCGTGCTCTCGTCGGCAGCGCGCTCGTCCTCGACCGAGGCGCACACGCTGCCGGCGCTCGGGGCGTCGGCCCTCGCGGCCGCACTCGTCGTCTTCCTGCTCAAGGGTTGCCTGGCGGTCGTGCCGTACGTCCGCCGCACGCCGTTCGTGCGGCCCGCGAAGCCGTAGCCGCGCCTACTTCGAGCGCAGGTAGGCGTCCGACCCGTCGAGCCAGTCCTGCCGCGGCGGCGTGAAGATGTCGACGTCGAGCGTCGTCTCGAGCGCCTCGGCCTTGTGCGGGAGCCAAGGCGGGATGTGCAGCACCTCGCCTGCACGGACGTCCACCGTCTCCGACTCGTCCTCGCCGAGCCAGAAACGGAGCGTTCCTTCGAGGATGTACGTCAGCTGCTCGTTCTCGTGCGAGTGGCGCGGGACGATGCAGCCCTGCTCGAGGAACACCTGGGCGATCATCATCCGGTCGGTCGACAGCAGCCGGCGGGACAGGTCGTCCTTCAGGGGCTCCTTCGGCAGGTCGTCCCAGCGGTGATGCGTTGCCCGCGGCTCGCTCACAGCAGCGACCCGAGGCGCGCGATTCCCTCATCGATCTTCTCCGCGTCGACGAGGCTGTAGGAGAGGCGGAGGCTGTCGCCGCCGCGGTCGTCGGGGAAGAACAGCGTTCCCGGCACGGCCGCAACGCCGTGCTCCACGGCCCGCCCCGCCAGCTCGACCGCGTCGACCCCAGGGAGCGTCAGCCACGAGAAGAAGCCGCCGCGCGGTGTCGTCCACCGTGCCGAGTCGGGAAGCGAGCGCTCGAGAGCGGCCAGCATCCGTCTGCACTTTCGCTCGTACAGCGCCCGCGAGCGCACGAGCTGATCGTCGATCCACCCACGCCGCTCCGACTCCTCGAAGAGGCGCTGCCCGAGCGCGCCGGCGCACTGATCCGTCACCTGCTTCGCCGCCACGAGTCGCTCGACGACCTCCGCCGGGCCGGCCGCCCAGCCGAGGCGGACGCCCGGGAACAGCGTCTTCGACGTCGTGCCCACCTGGACGACGATGTCCGGGCCGAGGCTCCACAGGCTCGGCTCCGACTCCCCGTCGAAGGCGAGCTCGCGGTACGCGACGTCCTCGACGACGAGGAAGCCGTGGCGCCGCGCCAGCTCGACGAGCGCCGAGCGTTGCTCCGTTCCGAGGCTCACACCGGCCGGGTTCTGGTGGTCCGGGATCGTGTAGAGGAGCTTCGGCCGGAGGCCGCCGGCGAGCCGCTGCTCCAGCTCCGCAACGTCGAGACCCTGCTCGCCGAGCGTGACCGGCACGAGCTTCGCCTGGAAGCTGCGGAACGACTGGATCGAGCCGAGATACGTCGGGGCTTCGACGACCACCGTGTCTCGCGGATCGAGGAACGCTTTCCCGATCAGCTCGAGCGCTTCGATCCCGCCGCTCGTGATCAGCAGCTCGTCGTCGGCGGGCCGCCGGCCCTGCAGCCGCTCGAGGCGGGCGGCGAGCGCGTCCAGCGCACCCGGGAGGCCGCGCGTGGGCGCGTACTGGAAGGCAGTCGACTCTGCCGTCGCGGCGAATTCCCGCAGCAGTGTCGCGATCCGCTCGCGCGGGAACGTCTCCGGATCCGGGAAGCCGCCCGCGAACGAGATGACGTCGGACCGGCCGAGCAGCGCCAGCACCGAGGCGATCCCGTCGCCCACGTCCCCGCGTGTGCGCTCGGCCGCGAGCGCCTCCCAGCG
>JAICYG010000166.1 GCA_025934335.1 Thermoleophilia bacterium
CGTGTTCGACGCATCCCAGACCTTCGGGCGGGCCCCGTTCGGGCGCGCCGCGGCGCCCGAGACGACCAGTCCGCCGACGCCGACGCCGGCGCGCTTGACGAGGTCGCGGCGGGAGATGCCCTGGTCGCCGCTCCTCCTCTCCTCAGCCATACGACCTCCTCGAACCGATGCCGGGAACGGGACCGACGCTACGCCGCGCGCTGTCCACTTGTCAAGACACCGTTCCGACTAGTAGAACGGTCTGGTGCAGCCGACGTCGCAGTCGCTGGAGCGCGGGCTCGCGATCCTCTCCTCGTTCCGCTCCGGGCGGCCGCTGCTCGGGATCAGCGACCTTGCACGGGAGGTCGGGCTCAGCCGCTCGACCACCCACCGCTACGTGGCGACGCTCGCGGGGCTCGGCTACCTGCGCCAGGACGCGCCGACGCGGAAGTACCGGCTCGGGCCGCGCGTGCTCGACCTCGGCTTCTCGGCGATCAACTCGATGGAGCTGCGCGAGGTGGCGGCGCCCTATCTCCAGCAGCTCTCCGACGAGACCGGCTACACCGTCAACATGGCGATCCTCGACGACCTCGACATCGTCTACGTCGAGCGCTGCCGGAGCGCGCGCGCGGGCCAGCGCGAGATCGACCTCAACCTGCACGTCGGCTCGCGGCTACCGGCCTACTGCACCTCGCTGGGAAAGGTGCTGCTGGCGTGTCTTCCTGCCGACGCGCAGGCGGAGGCGCTCGCGAGGACCGAGTTCGCGCGTCGCGGGCCGAACACGCTCGTGTCGCGCACGGCGCTCGCGAACGAGCTGAAGCGGGTCCGCAAGAACGGATTCGCGATCAACAACGAGGAGCTCGCCTACGGCCTGCGCTCGATCGGCGCGCCCGTCTTCGCGCACGACGGCGCGGCCGTCGCCGCGATCAACCTCGCCGTGCACCGGACGATGATCTCGGTGGAGGAGCTCGTCGCCCGGCTGAGCGCCCGGCTCCGACGCACGGCCGAGGAGATCTCGGCGCAGCTCGGCTACCGACCGTAGGGAGAGGGAACGCCGAGCTCGTCCTGCAGCGCTGCGCCGGCGGCGAGCAGGCCCCACTCCGTTCGGGGCGGCCCGATCAGCGAGACGCCGGCCGGCAGGCCGCTGCGGCGGCCGACGCCGGACGGCAGCGCGACGACCGGAAAGCCGGTCCAGTCCCAGTAGTGCGTGAGTGAGATCTCGGCGAAGTCGGTGAACGGCACGTCATAGCCGGCCCCGCGCGTCCGCGCGGCGATCGGCACCGTCGGCTCGACGAGCGCGTCGACGCGATGCGCAGCGAACCACTCGCCCCACCGGGCGGCGTCACGCCGGCGTCGCCGCTGGATCGCGGCGCGCTCCGACGGGTCGAGGCCGCGGCGCTCGCCGTACTCGAGGAACCCGCGCGTCGAGGGTCGGTAGAGCTCGCGCTTCCCGTCGAAGCGGCGGTGCCACGCGAGCATCTCCGCGCAGAGCAGGTCGAGCGGCGCGCGGCCCAGGTCGAGCCCGACCGGCGGAGCCGACACGGCGACGACGCGCGCCCCGAGTGCCGAAAGCGCGGCATCGAAGCCGTCGGCAACGTCGGGGTCGAGCTCGCCGAGGCGCGGCGAGACGGCGATGCGCCGGAGCGGCCGACTTTGTGTTGAGTCAACACGAAGTCCGCCCAGCGCGGCGAGCAGCGGCTCGCAGTCGCGCACCGTGCGTGCCATCGGCCCCGCGTGGTCGAGCGACCGCGCGAGCGGGACGATGCCGCGCAGCGGCACGAGCCCTCGCGTCGGCTTGATCGTCGACGTCCCGCAGAACGCCGACGGGATCCGCAGCGAGCCGGCCGTGTCCGTGCCGGTTGCCGCCGGCACCGTGCACGAGGCGAGCGCCGCGGCCGAGCCGCCGCTCGAGCCGCCCGGCGAGCGGTCGAGCGACCACGGGTTGCCCACCTGGTCGGTCGTCCCGCCCGCGGCGAACTCGTGCGTGTGCACGTGCCCGAGCAGCACCATCCCGTGCGCGCGCAGGCGCGCCCAGGCATCGCAGCTGCGGCGCGGGACGACGTCGAGCACGTGGCTCGAAGCGGTCAGCGGCTTCCCGGCTACGGCGTAGAGGTCCTTGAGCGCGACGGGCACACCGCACAGGAGCGGGGCTTCCCCACGCGCACGCCGCCGGTCGGCGCGTGCCGCCTCGGCGAGGGCGCTCTCCTCGTAGACGCGGATCCACGCGCCGACCGCCGCGTCGCGCTCGCGGATCCGTGCGAGGCAGGCCTCCGTCAGCTCGCGCGAGGAGAGCTTGCGCCGCGCGAGCAGCCCGGCGGCCTCGACCACTCCGAGATCGGCGGCCTCGTTCATCGGGCTGGTATACACGGGCGGTGGCGCCGCGGATCAGCTACGCCGTGGGGCGGCTGGACCGCGTGCTGCGGCGCAGGCTCGGCGACGCGCTCGCGCCGCACCGGCTCTCGCTGCCCGAGTACACCACGCTCTCGGTGCTGAGCGCACGCTCGGGCCTCTCGAACGCGCAACTCGCCCGCCGCTCGCTGATCACGCCGCAGGCGATGAACGAGGTGCTCGCACGGCTCGAGGAACGGAAGCTCGTGCGGCGGCGGCGCGATCCCGCGCACGCGCGCGTGCGCCCCGCCGAGCTGACGACGACCGGGAAGCGCGTGCTCGCGCGCGCGAACGGCGCAGTCGACGACGTCGAGCGCGCGATGCTCCGCGGCGTCACTGCAGCCGAGCGCAGGCGGCTCGCGCAGCTGCTGGCGGCAAGTCTTCGCGGTCTGGAGTAGTATCAGGTCACCTGATACTCGACGAGGAGGGTGCCGTGAAGCCCCGGGAGACTGTACGAGTCTCGCTGGAGGAAGGCATCGCATGGGTCGAGCTGAACCGGCCCGAGAAGCGCAACGCGATGAATCCGACGTTGAACGCGGAGATGGTCGACGTTCTGCTCGAGCTCGATGCGGACGACGACTGCGGCGTCGTCGTGCTCACCGGCGCCGGCGACGCGTTCTCGGCCGGCATGGACCTGAAGGAGTACTTCCGCGACGTCGATGCGCAGCCGGAGCACGTTCAGCGTCGCGTTCGCCGGGACGCGAACTACTGGCAGTGGCGGCTCCTGCGGACGTACGCGAAGCCGACGATCGCAATGGTGAACGGCTGGTGCTTCGGGGGCGGCTTCACACCGCTCTGTGCCTGCGACCTCGCTGTCGCCGCCGACGAGGCGACGTTCGGTCTGTCGGAGATCAACTGGGGCATCCCGCCCGGGAGCCTCGTCAGCCGCGGCCTCGCCGAGACGATCGGGATCCGCGACGCGCTCCTCTACGTGATGACCGGCCGCACGTTCGACGGCCGCCGTGCGGCCGAGATGGGGCTCGTCAACTGGAGCGTCCCGCGCGAGCGTCTGCGCAAGGAGGTCGAATCGCTTGCGCGGGAGCTGCTCGAGAAGAACCCCGTCGTCCTGCGGGCGGCGAAACTCGGTTTCAAGCACGCGCAGACGATGAGCTGGGACACCGCCGAGGACTACCTGTACGCGAAGCTCGAGCAGTCGCAGTTCCTCGATGCCGAGCGCGGACGCGAGCAAGGGCTTGCGCAATTCCTGGACGAGAAGTCGATTCGTCCCGGCCTGGAGACCTACCGGCGATCGTGACGCTGGCACGGCTGCTCCCGCACGCCGCCGAGCGGTTCCCCGACCGGGCGGCCCTCGCGTTCGAGGGCGAGCGCGTCTCCTACGCTGAGCTGGACCGGCTCGCGGAGGCGGCGACGCCGGAGGCACGCGTGCTGCCGCTGCCGCTGCCGAACACGCCCGAGTCCGTCGCGCGCTTCCACGGCGCGCTGCGTCACGGCGCCGTCGTCGTGCCGCTCAACCCGCTCCTCTCGGAGCGAGAGATCGAGCAGCGGCGGCGGCCGTTCGAGCCCGCGCCGGGCACGGCCGTCGTCCTCTACACCTCGGGCACGACCGGCGAGCCGAAGCGCGTCGAGCTGTCGCACGAGCTCCTGCGCAGGAACGCGGAGTACCTGGCGCGGAACGCACTCGCGCTGACGGAGGAGGACGTGCTCTTCGGCTCGGCGCCGCTCGCGCACGTCTTCGGCATGACCGCCTGCATGAACGCGTCGATCGCCGCCGGCGCGACGCTCGCGCTCGTCCACCGGTTCGAGCCGCGGGCCGCGCTCGAGACGATCGAGCGCGAGCGGGTGACCGTGTTCATGGGCGTGCCCGCGATGCTCGCCGGCCTGCTCGCCGCCTCCGCGGACACGGGGCGCACTCCGCGCCTGCGGCTCGCGCACTGCGGCGGCGCGCCGCTCCCGCTCGAGACGCTGCGCGCGTTCGAGGAGCGGTTCGGCTGCACGGTGCTCGAGGGGTACGGGATGACGGAGGCCGGCGGCGCCGTGGCGACGAACCACACGGGCCGTCCGCGCAAGCCCGGTTCGGTCGGCCAGGCGGCCGCCGGCAACGAGCTCCGGATCGCCGCGGACGGCGAGGTGCTCGCGCACGTCGAGGGTCGCTGGCTTGCGACCGGCGACGTGGGCCGCCTCGACGATGACGGCTATCTCTTCCTGCTCGATCGGAAGAAGGACGTGATCCTGCGCGGTGGCTACACCGTGTATCCGCGGGAGGTGGAGGAGGCGCTCGTCGCACATCCGGCCGTGCGCGAGGCGGTCGTCGTCGGCGTGCCGCACCCGACGCTCGGCGAGGAAGTGGCTGCACTCGTCGTCGCCGAGGGTTGCGCTTCCCACGAGCTGAAGGCGTTCGTCCGCAAGCGGGTCGCCGCCTACAAGTACCCGCGTGTCGTCGCCATCGTCGACGACCTCCCGCGCGGCCCGAGTGGAAAGATCCTCCGCCGCGGCATCGACCGCGATGCGCTCGCATCACTCCTCCCGGGAAACGACGACCCGCTCGGCGCCCGGTAGCGCTAGAACCAGAACGACTGGTCGCCGGCGATCAGCTGCAGATCGACTCCCGCGTGCCCGATCACGCGGCCGCTGCGAGCGTCGACCAGGTCCTCGCGGGGGTAAACCGAGCTCGCCAGGTTGCCGGAGACGAGGACGCCGCGGGGCATAGGGGTGACGCCGAAGATCTGCTCAGCGCCGTAGCGGTGGTAGAGCTCGTGGCCGCCCGCGTCGTAGGCGCTGAGGCCCGCGCCCGTCATCTTCGAGGTGCGCGAGTCCCAGCTCGTGCCCGTGGCGAAGAGGATGCCGTGCGCGAAGGTGACGGTGGTGGTCGTGCGGTCGAGCGTCCGCACGCTCCAGCTGCGGGTGTCGACGAGCTTCAGCCCTGCCGGTGTGTCCGTCTCCTGCTCCTGCCCGTTGCGAGTGGACAGCTCGTGGTCGACGCCTGCGACGGCGAGGCGGCCGTTGCCGATCCAGACGACACGACGCTCCGGCCCCTGCATCCCTTTGGCCTCGGCCTTCGGCTCGAGCCAGTCGCGCAGCCGCCCGAAGAACGAGATCGGCTCGGACAGCTCGTGGTAGCGAACCGCGAGCCGGCGCAGGTCGACCTCAGCGACC
>JAICYG010000140.1 GCA_025934335.1 Thermoleophilia bacterium
GAGAGGCTGACAGGCTCGCCGCGGTCGCTCGTCAGCGTGAAGTCGGGCGCTTGCTTTCCTTCTTCGACCACGTCGTCCTCCCGGGTAGCTTGTTCGCGTGCTAACGGCGCACCACGTGAACGCATTCCTGCTGATCGCCGTTTGCGCCGCTGCCGGCGGCGCTGCGCTGTACGCGCGGCGGACGCACGCCGGCGTCCTCGTCTCCCAGCTGCTCGCGCTCGCCCAGACGCTCCTCGTCGCGCAGGTCGCGCTCGGGCTGCTGCTCCTCTCCGACCACCACCGCGCGAAGGACCACCTCCACTATGCGTACGGGACGTTCGCGCTCCTCGCCGTGCTCTCGCCGTGGCTGTACGCGCCGGCCGAGCCGCGCGCCCGCCTGGCCTGGTTCGCGGGTGCCACCCTCGTCGCCGCCGCGCTCGGGATCCGCGCTTACATGACGGCATGAGCCCCTTCGTCCGCAACCTCGCGATCCTCGCGGCGCTCGCGGTCGTGATCGTCGCCCTCAACCAGGAGACGGCGCTGGTGACGGCGTCGGCCCTGCTGCGCGTCGCCTTCTTCATCGTCATCGGCGTCGTCGCGTACTTCTTCTGGCGCGACTTCGGGCGGCGTGAGATCGCGACGTGGCCGACGCACGCGGCCGGCGTTTTCTACGCAGCGGTCGCCCTGCTCGTGGTCGACATCGGCTGGTACATGATCGTCGGCCTCGGCGGCCGTGACCTGCTCGCGTTCATCGTCGTTGCCGCGATCTGCGTCTACGTCGGCGTCAGGACGTGGCGCGGGCAGCGCTCGTATCTCTGATCATCGGCGTAGGCTCGACGGAGCCGAGCGCAGGCAGCGGCTCTGCCGGTTCCGGAGCGACTGAGAAGGCGGCGCTGTCGAGACGGTCGAGCGCCTCACGGAGCGGCATGTGCTGCCCGACGAAGATCGGCGTGTCGCGCTCGGTGTAGCGCGACGCCTCCGACTCGCGCAGCCGGAGCATCAGGTGCATGAAGTCGGCCGGCTCGTCGCACTCGAACGCCGTCATGAACTCCTGGTCGTCGATCCCGAACGAGTACGTCGTGTGGTTGTGGATCCCGGGGAACTCCTCGCGGCCGATCCGGATGTGCTCGTCCATCGCCCGCTGGCGCTCCCCGTCCGGCAGCGAGTACCAGGGGCGTGTCTTCACGAACGGGTAGACGACGAGATACGGGTTGCCCTTCGGCAAGATCTTCCTGGCTTTGCGCGCCGACGTGTACTGGGACGCGCGCGTCGTCGCGAGGTAGTTGTAGGGCGTGTCGAGCCAGCCGGCGAGCGGTGTCGCGTTCAGCGCGGCGCCCAGCTCGCCGAGGTCCTCGTAGCGCTCGGTGATCTTCCAGAGGAAGAAGTCGGCGTCGGGCCGGACGCCCGTAACGGAGTACGCGCGCAGGTGGTCGAACCGCGCCGCGTGCTCCCCCACGGCTTCGGCGAAGGCGTCCTTCGCCGCCGCGCGCTCCTCCACCGGGAGCCGCCTGAACGCGCGGTCGACGCGGTAGAAGGTGTACGCGACGTACTGACCGGTCACGAGGAACAGGTTAGCGGCGCCTGTCGCACCGCCTGGACGCTCGGCTTCGCCGAGCCGTCGACGTAGTACAGGCCGCTCTGGAGCCCGCTCAGCCGCTGCTCGTCCAGCACGTGGAAGAAGAGGAGCATCCGGACGTTCCGCTGGCACGCGGCCAGCTCGATCGCCTTTCGGTAGTACCGCGCCTGCATCTCCGCGTCGACGACCGGGATCACCTCGTCGCCGTTGTACTCGCCCTGCTTGGCGGGCGGGACTGTCGTCTCGACGCCGTACTCGCCGTACACGATCGGGAGCTTGGAGCCCGCCTGCGCCGTCCCGTCGAACTCCTTCCCGAGCAGGGCGACGAGCTTGTCGTAGTCGGCGATGCCGATCGACGTCGTGTGCGGGTGCCGGAGCGTCGGCGGGATCCGCGGAGCCTCGCCGTAGACATGGATCGAGAACATGTCCATCAGCGGCTTCGTCCGGCCGCTCGTGCGGTACGCGGCGCCGAGGTCCTCGATGAACCTCGTCGGCGAGTGCGTCTGCCGCCTCGCGCTCGGGTCGTCGCCGCCGCGAGGAGAGACCGCCCCGCCGACGATGGTCAGGTCCGGGTCGGCGTTCTTGAGCGCGTCGTAGGCCTCGGCGAGCAACCGCTCGTACGCCGGTGCCGCCGCATCGCCGCCCGCGTCGTCGAACTGCGGCAGCCAGAACAGATTCAGGTTCGGCTCGTTGCCGACGATCACGGTCCGTATCTGCGGCAGCGCCTTCACGAGCGCGACCGCATACGAGACGAACGCCTCGCGCGACTGCTCGTCGGTCGGCGTGGCCGAGCTGAGCTGGTACACCGCGAGGATCGGGTCGACGTCCTCGGCGGCCGCCGCGCGCACCGCGCGCCGGAGCGGCGGCAGGTCGGCCTGCGCGGATGCGCCGGGCTGCCACACCGCGCTCAGCACGACCGCCCGCAGCCCGGCCCCGTGCGCAAGACGCATCGGCTCGCGGGGATTCGGCGCCCACTTCGCAGCGTCATCGACGGCGCCGACGACGAGCCCGGGACGGGCGCCGCCGCAGCCGGCTAGCGTGAGGAGAACGAGGCCGAGACCGACGCAGCAGGCCCCGCGTTGAGCGCGGCGGTCGCGCGCGCGGTCAGCGCGTGGCGCCCGCCCGCCAGCGCCCCTTTGAAGAGCAGCGGCTTCGGGACGCGGCCGACGGCGCGACCGGTGAGCCGGCGCCGATCGAGCAAGACGGTGTAGGAGCAGTCGAGCGAGCACGTCAGCGTGACCTTCATGCCCTTCCTGTCCGGCTTCGCACGCTTCACCACCAGCTTCGGGGTCAGCTGCAGCCCGGGGCAGGAGGCGGCGACGCCCCTGCGGACGGTCGCCGCCGAGGCCGCGACGAGCGGCAGCGACGCCTTCGGAGTGCCGTCGACGTAGTACTCGCCCGACTGCCAGGCGGCGAGCGCCGGCTCGTCCTGCACGTGGAAGAGGAAGAGGCCGATGACGGTCGGCTGGCAGAACGTCATCTGCATCGCCTGCGTGTACATCTGCGCCTGCGTCGCCTCGTCGACCGGCTTCGTCGTCGACGGCTCGGTGCCGGTGTAGAGCGGCGCCTTCGCCGCCGGGATCCTCGTCTCGATGCCGAACTCGTCATAGAGGATCGGCAGCGTCGACCCGCGCTGCGCCGTGCCGTCGAACGCCGCGCCGAGCAGCCCCACGAGCTTCGGGTAGTCCGCGAGGCCGATCGAGGTGGAGTTCGGGTGCGCGAAGCTCGGACCCGTCTGCGAGCTCTCCGGGGAGGGATGGAACGCGAACGCGTCCATGATCGGCACCTGCCGGCCGGAGGCCCGGTACGCGGCGCCGAGATCGGCGATGAACGCGGTCGGCGAGTGCGTGTCGCGGCCCGTGTTCGGCTTGTCGACGCCGCGCGGGGCGAGTGCGCCGCCGTACACGGTCGAGTGCGGGCGTGCCTGCTTGATCGCGTCGTATGCGGTCGCCAGCAGCTGCTCGTACGCCGGGGCGGCCACGTCCTCGCCGTTCGGCCCGAACTGCGGGAGCCAGAAGCGGTTGAGGTTCGGCTCGTTGCCGACGATGAAGTCGTGCACGTAGGGATACCGGTTCACGACGTCGACGCAGAAGGCGGCGAAGTCGGCGCGGTCCTGGTCGGTGAGCGGGGTGACACTCGACCCGTACGGGTACAGCGAGAGCACGACCCGGACGCCGGTCAGCTGTGCGGCCACGACGGCGTTCCCGAGCAGGATCCGGTCGTTGGGGCCCACCGCCGTCTGCCCCTTCACCCAGGTCTGCGTGATGCGGATCGTGTCGAGGCCGGCGAGCTTCGCCTCGAGCATCTGCGTCCTGGCGAAGGCCGGGTCGGGCGTGCGGGCGACGTCCTCGGCCGCGCCGACCATCATGTACGGGCCGCCCGCGAGCGCCGGTGCCGCGCTCGCGAGCACCAGCACGATCCCCAGCAGAAGCCCCCTCACGACGGCCCCACAGTACCCTGGCGAACCGATGGCATCCGATCGCCTCGAGGCTCAGCTGAAGCGCGTGCCGGCCTCGCCGGGCGTCTACCTGTTCCGCGACGCGGCGGGCGAGGTGCTGTACGTTGGCAAGGCGAAGTCGCTGCGTCCACGGGTGCGCTCCTACTTCCAGGCAGGCTCGAGCGACACGCGACAGGGCATCAAGACGATGGCCGGCCGCGTCGAGACGATCGAGACGATCGTCACCTCGAGCGAAGTCGAGGCGCTCCATCTCGAGCAAAACCTCGTCAAGCGGCATCGGCCGCCGTTCAACGTGCGGCTGCGCGACGACAAGTCGTTCCCGTACATCGCCGTCACCGTCGAGGACGACTACCCGCGCGTCATGTTCACGCGCGAGCGGCACCGGCGCGGAGTCTGGTACTTCGGCCCGTTCGCGAACGCGAAGAAGGTGCGCGAGACGCTCGACGTGCTCAACCGCGTCTTTCGCTACCGGCCCTGCGAGGGCCCGCAGCCCGGCCGCCACAGCGGCATCCCGTGCCTCGACTACCACATCGAGCGCTGCTACGCGCCCTGCGTCGGGTACATCTCGAAGGAGGACTACCGCGAGCTGATCGACCAGGTGATCGAGTTCCTCTCGGGTGACGACCGGCCGATCCGCCGACGGCTCGAGCAGGAGATGCGGCAGGCGGCCGCCGAGGAGCGGTTCGAGGACGCGGCGCGCTACCGCAACCGGCTGCGTGCGATCGAGCGGCTGTCCGAGCGCCAGGCAGTGGAGCGGCCGTCGACGGGATCCGTCGACGTGATCGGCATCGCGGTCTCGCCCGAGCGCGCCGCGGTGCAGCTCTTCCCGTTGCGGGAGGGGCGCATGGTCGACCGGCACTCCTTCCACCTCGAGAACGCAGCGGGCGAGGAGCTCGGCGAGGTGCTCGAGCAGTTCTGCCTTGAGTACTACGGCACCGCACCGTCGATCCCGCCGCAGCTGCTCGTGCCGCGCGGCTCCGGCGACACCTCCGCACTCGAGGAGTTCCTGAGCGAGCGGCGCGGGTCGCGTGTGGAGGTGCGCGCGCCCGAGCGCGGTGAGAAGCGTCGGCTGCAGGAGCTCGCACAGCAGAACGCGCGGCTCGCGCTCGAGTCCGAGACGTACGTGGCCGAGACCAGGCGGGCGCGGCGGCTCGAGTCGCTCGAGGAGCTGCGCGAGGCGCTCAATCTCGAGTCGCTGCCGATCCGGGTGGAGTGCTTCGACATCTCGAACATCCAGGGGCAGGAGATCGTCGGCTCCATGGTCGTATTCGAGGACGCGGTCGCGCGGAAGTCGCACTACCGGAAGTTCACCGTGCGCGGTCTCGACGGGCAGGACGACTTCGCCGCGATGCGCGAGGTGATCTCGCGGCGTTTCTCGCGCCTCAACGCCGATCCGGGCTCGGAGGAGTGGAACGAGTCGTTCGCGGCGACGCCCAACCTCGTCGTGATCGACGGCGGCAAGGGGCAGCTGTCGGCGGCGCTCGCCGCGATGCAGGATCTCGACCTGCCGCGTGTCGCAGTCATCTCGCTCGCGAAGCGGATCGAGGAGGTGTTCGTCCCCGGGCGGGCCGAGCCGATCGTGCTGCCGCGCGAGTCGCCGGCGCTGCAGCTCCTGCAGCGGATCCGCGACGAGGCGCACCGCTTCGCCATCACGTTCCACCGCCAGCGGCGCGACGCGGCTGCGCGTACCTCGATGTTCGACCAGCTGGAGGGTGTCGGGCCCGCGCGCCGGCGCGCCCTCCTGCAGCACTTCGGGTCGGCGGAACGCGTCGTCGACGCGACGCAGGAGGAGCTCGAGGGCGTGCCCGGTGTCCCTGCGAAGACGGCGCGGCGCATCTACGCGCAGCTGCACCGAACGGGCCGCGCCTGAGCGCCGCCGTCGGCCCTTCGGCTGCGTGGCGGGTGATCCGCTCGCGGAACTTCGCGCCGTACTTCGTCGGCAACGCGACGTCTGCGAGCGGCACGTGGTTCCAGAACCTGGCCGCGTCGATCCTCGTGTTCCGGCTCACACACTCGCCGTTCCTGCTCGGCGTCCTCAACTTCTGCCAGTTCGTGCCGGTGCTCGTCCTCTCGCCGTGGGCCGGCGGGCTCGCCGACCGCGTCGACCGGCGCCGGCTGCTCCTCGTCACGCAGGTATGCGCGACCGGGCTCACGGCCGGGCTCGCGGCACTCGCGTGGGGCGGCTCCGCCGACGAGTGGGTGGTGATCGGCTTCTCCGGCGCGCTTGGCGTCGTCAGCGCGATCTCCGTGCCGGCGCAGCAGTCGCTCGTCGTGGCGCTCGTCGAGGAGGAGGACGTGCCGCAGGCGGTCGCGCTCAACTCGATGACGTTCAACCTCGCGCGCGCGATCGGCCCGGCGAGCGCAGCCGGCGTGATCGCTGCGCTCGGCATCCCGTGGGCGTTCGCGATCAACTCGGGGTCGTACCTGCTGCTCGTCGCCGGCCTCCTGCTCGTGCGGCCAAGGGAGGAGGAGCGGGCGGAGCGGGCGTCGCTGCGCGAGAGCTTCCGCCTGCTCCGCGAGCGGCCGGCGCTGCTCGTCGCGCTCGGTGTCGTGATGGTCGCCGGCTTCGGCTCCGACCCGGTCAACACGGAGTCGCCTGCGTTCGCGCATGCGTTCGGCTACACGGACACGTGGGCGGGCGTGATCGTCGGCTGCTTCGGCGCGGGAGCCGTCGCGGCGGCGTTCCTCGTCGCCGGCCGCGTCGCGGGGTCGCGCCGGCGGATGGCGGTGACGCTGGGCGCCCTCGGCGCCGGCATCCTGCTCTTCTCGGTGACGCCGTGGCTGCCGCTCGGCCTCGCCTTCCTCGCGCTGGCCGGCTTCGGCTACCTCGGCTCGAACACCTCGGCGACGACGAGGCTCGCCCTCGGTGTCGCGCCGTCGCAGCGCGGGCGGATCATGGCGCTCTGGTCGATCGCGTTCCTCGGGCTGCGACCGGTGGCGAGCCTCGTCGACGGAGGTCTCGCAGGCGCGTTCGGCGTGCGCGTCGCGGGGGTGGTGCTCGCGTTGCCGGCGCTCGCAGGTGCCGCGGTCGCGCTGACTACGCTTGGCCCGTGGAAAGACTCGTTCTCCCTCTCGCGCTCGCGCTGATCCTCGCCGGCTGCGGCGGCTCGTCGAAGCCGGCGACACCGGGACCCGGCTCGGTCGTCTTCCAGGGC
>JAICYG010000004.1 GCA_025934335.1 Thermoleophilia bacterium
CAGAACGACATCCTCAAGGAGTACATCGCGCGCGGGAACTACATCTTCCCGCCGCGGCCCTCGATGCGGCTGACGACCGACCTCTTCGCGTACTGCGCGGAGCGGATCCCGTCGTGGAACACGATCTCGATCTCGGGCTACCACATCCGCGAGGCCGGCTCGACGGCGGTGCAGGAGCTCGCGTTCACGATTGCGAACGGCATCGCCTACTGCCGGGCCGCGGTCGCCGCCGGCCTGTCGCCGGACGAGTTCGGCGCGCGCCTCTCCTTCTTCTTCAACGCGCACAACGACTTCTTCCAGGAGGTGGCGAAGTTCCGTGCGGGGCGGCGGCTGTGGGCGAGGGTGATGCGGGAGCGGTTCGGCGCGACGAACCCGAAGGCGCTCGCGCTCCGGTTCCACGCGCAGACCGGCGGCTCGACGCTGACCGCGCAGCAGCCGGAGAACAACATCGTGCGTGTTGCGATCCAGGCGCTGTCCGCGGTGTGCGGCGGCGCGCAGTCGTTGCACACGAACTCATTCGACGAGGCGCTCGCGCTGCCGACGGAGCGCGCGGCGACGATCGCGCTCCGCACCCAGCAGATCCTGCAGGCTGAGGGCGGCACGACCGCGACCGCCGATCCGCTCGGCGGCTCCTACTACATCGAGTCGCTCACCGACGAGCTGGAGGCGCGGGCGTGGGAGCTGATCGAGCGGGTCGACGAGCTCGGCGGCGCCGTCGCGGCGGTCGAGCAGGGCTGGGTGCAGGACGAGATCGAGAACGCCGCGTACGAGTGGCAGCGGCAGGTCGAGGCAGGCAAGCGCGTTATCGTCGGCGTCAATCGCTACGCGATCGACTCGGAGCAGGAGGTCGAGCTGCAGTCGATCGACCCGGCTGCCGAGCGGCGCCAGCTCGAGCGCACGGCGAAGCTACGCGCGGAGCGGAACGCGGAGGAGGCCGCTGCCATGCTCGCGCGCGTCCGCGAGGCCGCGCGCGGCAGCGACAACATGCTGTACCCGATGCGCGACGCTCTGCAGGCGCGGTGCACCGTCGGCGAGATCTGCGGCGTCCTGCGCGAGGAGTGGGGCGAGCAGGACAAGCTGCGCGGTTGAGGATCCTGCTCGTCTCGCAGATGTACCCGGGCCCGGAAGATCCGGACCTCGGCGTCTTCGTCGCACAGATGGAGCGCACGCTGCGGGAGCGGGGTAACGAGATCGAGTTGGCGGTGCTCGACCGTCGCGACGGCGGCAAGATGCGGTTCCTCGAGCTGCGCCGCAAGATCCGCGAGGCCGGGCCGCACGACGTGACGTGGGCGCACTTCCTCGTGCCGGCCGGAGCCCTCGCGATGCAAGCTGCCGGCCCGCTCGTCGTCACCGCGCACGGCCGCGACGTCCGCAACGTCGGCGTCGTCCCCGGCATTCGTCGCGCAACCGCGCGCGTTGTCGAGCGCGCGGCCACGGTGATCGCCGTCTCGGACTACCTGCGCCGCGAGCTCGAGAGCAAGCTCCCTGCCGCGCGCGGCAAGGTGGAGGTGATCGACTCCGGCGTCGACCTCGACCGCTTCTCACCCGATGTCGCACCCGCGGACGAGCTCGACTCCCCCGCGTTCGTGCACGTCGGCTCCCTGACGGAGCGTAAGAACGTCGTTCGGCTCGCCGATGCGTTCGCGCGGCTCGACCGCGGCTCGCTCACGCTCGTCGGCGACGGGCCGCTGCGCCCTCGGCTCGAGGGACGCGAGCGGGTCCGTGTCGTCGGCCGCGTCCCGCACGACGCGGTGCCCGCCTGGCTCGCCGCGGCCGACGTCGTCTGCGCGCCTGCGCTGATCGAGCCCTTCGGCCAGGCGATCCTCGAGGCGATGGCATGCGGGCGAAGCGTCGTCGCGACGCGCATCGGCGGCCCGCCGGAGTTCGTGCCGCCCGAGGCGGGCGTGCTCGTCGACCCGCTCGACCTCGACGAGCTCGCGCGCGCGCTCGAGACCGCGGCCTCGCTGCCTTCTCCGAACACCGCGGCGCGAGCCGCGGCGGCCGGGCATGACGTCAGGCGGCAGGCGGAGCGGGTGGAGGAGATCCTCCGGCGAGCCGCTCGAGGTCGGCGAGCCTGATCTCGACGAGCGGGAGCACCGCCTCCTCGAGGCCGGCCTCCCGGGCGACCGCGAGCGCCTGCTCGTAGCTCTGCCGGACCTTCTCCGCGGCCACACCCTGCTTGAGGCGGTTGTCACCGTGCAGGAGGAGATCGTGGATCTTCGCTCTCGCGGCGTCCTCGTCGATGACGAGTACCTTAGTCCGGGCGTGCCCGACCGTGTCCGCGTCCTGATCGCCGACGACCAGCGCCTCTTCGCGGAGGCGCTCGAGGCGATCCTCTCGACCGACGGCCGCATCTCGGTCGTCGGTCGCGCCTCGGACGGCGAGGCCGCGGTCGGTCTCGCGCGCGACGAGCAGCCGGACGTCGTCCTGATGGACATCTCGATGCCCGTGCTGGACGGCATCTCGGCGACCCAGGCGATCCGGGCCGAGCTTCCCGAGACCCGCGTGATCGTGCTCACGGGCTCGAACGCGCCGAGTGACGTGTCGCGGGCGCGCGCCGCGGGCGCCGCCGGGTATGTGACGAAGGATCAGATCGCCGGCGACCTGCTGCGCGCGATCCTCGACGCGGCCGGTCGTTAGCTACCCTCCCGGGAGCGATGCTCCCGGTCTTCTCGGTCATCCACGTGCTCCTCTCCGCGGCCCTCGTCGGGCTCATCCTCATGCACTCCGGCCGCGACGCCGGCATGGGGGGCATGGGGTTCACGCCCGCGTCGCAGGGAGGCACCCACATCGTGGAGCGCAACCTCACGCGCCTCACGATCGTGATCTCGGTGCTCTTCTTCGCGAACACGATCCTCCTCTTCCGCCTCCTCAAGTAGCCGCGCGTTAGGCTCCCGGGTCATGCGCCTCGCGGGGCTCCACCACGTCACGTGCGTCTGCGCGGACGCTCAGCGGACGCTCGACTTCTATCGCGGGATCGGCTTCTCGCTCGTCAAGAAGACCGTCAACTTCGACGACCCGCACAGCTACCACCTCTACTTCGGCGACGGTGTGGGGCATCCGGGAACGCTGATCACCTTCTTCGAATGGCCGCGCGCGGAGCGCGGGCGGCTGGGGCGCGGCACGCTCGAGTCGATCGGGCTCGAGACTCCGCACGTGAGCGAGCCGGTCGAGCTGCAGGACCCGGACGGGCTGCGCCTGCGGCTCGAGCCGAGCGAGGCGCCACGGCTGCACGACGTCGCGGTGATCGGCAACCCCGACCTGTATGCCGGCCTCTTCGCCGACGACGCGCCGCTCTCGTTCGCCGAGCCGATCGAGGACGCGGCACTGGTCGGCCCTGGGACGACGCATCACATCGCCTGGCGCGTTGGCACCGACGACGGGCAGCAGGCATGGCTCGAGCGGCTGACGGAGCTCGGCCTCCGCCCGACGACCGTGCAGGACCGCAAGTACTTCAGGTCGATCTACTTCCGCATGCCCGACGGCGTGCTGATCGAGATCGCGACGGACGAGCCGGGGTTCCTCGTCGACGAGCCGGAGGAGACGCTCGGTCAGGGCCTGTCTCTGCCGCCGTGGCTCGGGGACGAGCGCGAGACGCTGGAGCGCGAGCTGACGCCGATCGAATAGGCAGCTGCCTACCCGCCGAGCCCGCCGAAGACGGCGAACGGGTTTCGCGGCAGCAGCTGCCAGGCGACGCCGCTGCTCGGCTCGATCTGCACGGTTCCGCGGCCCTCGAGGCTCGCGGCGAGCTCATCGGCATCGTCGCGGTCGTTCGCGCCCACGAGGAGGAACCGCGCGCGCCGGACGACCGAGCGGCCGCCGTCCTCGAGCGCCGCCGCGAGCGCCTCGGCCTCGCCCGGCGAGCCGACCTCCAGCCGCACCTCCCACTGGGCGACGCCCGTCGCGATCGACGCCGCCTCGTCGGCGTCGTCGAGCCGCTCGCGCTCCGCCCGCCGCTCCGCCTCCGAGCCGGGGAGCGGTACCTGTGCGTCCTCCCAGGCCTCCTCGATCGGGTGCCAGCGGTCGAGCCGCGGCTCGACGGTCGCGCCCTGCTCCGCCAACACCTCGCCGAGCACCCGTGCGGCTGCGTCGGCGCCACGCCGCGTGTCGGCGTAGCAGAAGACCGTGGCACCGTCGCGTGAGACGGCGACCCGTCCTCCGAGCTCGTCACGGAGCTCGTCGTGCACCTCGCGGTCGTGCAGAACCTGCACGAGGTCGCGCGCGCGGCCGTCGTCGTCGAGGGTGATCGAGAGCCGCCAGTCGTCCGCCATGCGGGCATTCTGCCGTGAGCCGCGCGTCTCGGACCGCGGCTACAATGCGCGCGTTCCACGCGCTGGTGGCGGAATTGGTAGACGCGCTAGGTTGAGGGCCTAGTGGCCATTGCGGTCGTGGAGGTTCAAGTCCTCTCCAGCGCATGAGCCGCCCTCCGGGGCGGCTTTCTCGTTCCTTGACGCCGTCCGCAGGACTCTCTACTCTGGTGACGAACACACGTTCGTCTACGTCACCCGATCCGGAGGCGCGCTTGCTCACCGCCCGTCAACAGGAGATCTGGAACTACCTCGTCGAGTACGTCGACAGCCACGGCTACCCGCCGACCGTGCGCGAGATCGGCGAGCAGGTCGGCCTCGCTTCGCCGTCCACCGTGCATGCGCACCTCGCGAACCTGGAACGGGCCGGCCTGCTCCGCCGCGACCCGACGAAGCCCCGTGCGCTCGAGCTGATCGGCCGCGAGCGCCGCGAGCCGGCGGCCGGCCCGAGCGTCGAGGAGCGGGACATCGCGCGGCTGCCGATCCTCGGCCAGATCGCCGCGGGCGGCCCGCTGCTCGCCGACCAGTACGTCGAGGACTATGTCGCGATGCCGGCATCGACGAAGGGCGATTTCGTGCTGCGCATCAAGGGCGAGTCGATGATCGAGGCCGGCATCCTCGACGGCGACCTCGTGATCGTCCAGCGGACGCAGGACGCGCGGAACGGTGAGATCGTCGTCGCGCTCGCCGGCGACGACGAGACGGCCGACGAGGCGACCGTGAAGACGTTCTACCGCGAGCACGGCCGGGTGCGCCTGCAGCCGGAGAACGCGAGCATGGAGCCGATCTTCGCCGGTCACGTCCAGATCCTCGGCCGGGTCGTGGGGGTCTTCCGGGAGCTGTGACCGACGTCGTCTCGCTGCACCGGTCGCTCGACCAGGAGCTGGTCGCGCTTCTGCGCGGCGCCTCGCTCGAGTGCCTCGTGTGCGGCGAGTTCGTCATGCACGCCCGCGGCGGCAGCGTCTTCTGCCCCGAGTGCGCCAGCCAGCTCGCGGACGAGGGCGCGCTCGCGGACGGGCTACCATCCGAGGTGCAGGCCGGGTGACCGCGGCCGCCGCGGTTCCGCGGAACCGCGGGGTCGAGGAAAGTCCGGACACCGCAGGGCAGGACGCTGGCGAGAGCCAGGCGGCGAAAGCCGACGGAAAGTGGAACAGAAAGCAGACCGCCGCGGACGGATCTCCGGAGACGTCCGCGGTAAGGGTGAAACGGTGGGGTAAGAGCCCACCAGCGTCGCGGCGACGCGGCGGCTTGCCAAACCCCGTCCGGTGCAAGGCGAACAGGGCCCGTTGACGCTGCCCGCCGAGGGCCCGGGTAGCTGCCGAGAGGGATGGTCACCCTCGACAGAATCCGGCTTACAGGCCTGCTACGGAAAAAGCCCTGGAAACGGGGCTTTTTCTATCCTCGCGCAGGAGCGCCGACGCCTGACGATGACGAGCTCGGCCACCCCGAGGGGCTTCGCTGCGTTGTCGAGGCGAGCGCGCTCGACGCGCGATCACAGATCTGAGCGCGCGCCGCGCATCCTCATCGCGCACCCTGCCGGTTGCGCTCGCCGCGAGGAGCCGCATCGGAGGGCCGCTCCCCGCCGCTCGTGAGCGGCCGGCGGCATGTGAGCGACTGCTGACGCGCCGTCGACCCGAGCTCAGTATGAGCGCGGCAGGCCGAGCACGTGCTGCGCCAGGTATGCGAGCACGAGGTTGTTCGACACGGGCGCGACGGTGTAGAGCCGCGTCTCGCGGAACTTCCGCTCCACGTCGTACTCGACGGCGAAGCCGACGCCGCCGTGCGTGTCCAGGCAGGCGTTCGCCGCCTGCCACGACGCCTCCGACGCGAGCAGCTTCGCCATGTTCGCCTCGGGCCCGCATGGCGCACCCTGCTCGAAGAGCGCCGCGGCGCGGTAGCGGACAAGGTCGGCCGCCTCGATCGCGGCGTGGGCCCGCGCGATCGGGAACTGCACGCCCTGGTTCGCGCCGATCGGCCGGCCGAAGACGACGCGCTCGTTCGCGTAGCGCACGGCCTTCTCGACGAACCAGCGGCCGTCGCCGATGCACTCCGCTGCGAGCAGGATCCGCTCCGCGTTCATGCCGTCGAGGATGTAGCGGAAGCCTTCGCCCTCCTCGCCGACGAGCGCGTCGGCGGGCACCTCGACGTCGTCGAGGAAGACCTCGGTCGTCGCGTGGTTCATCATCGTCGCGATCGGGCGGATCGTCAGCCTGTCGCCCGCGGCCCGCATGTCGATCAGGAAGACCGACATGCCGTCGCCCTTGCGGGTGACCTCGACGAGCGGCGTCGTGCGCGCGAGCAGCAGCATCAGGTCGGAGTGCTGCGCTCGCGAGGTCCAGATCTTCTGCCCGCTGATCACGTAGCCGCCGTCGACACGACGCGCACTCGTCTGGATTCGCGTGGTGTCGGACCCGGCGCTCGGCTCCGTCACGCCGAACGCCTGCAGGCGAAGCTCGCCGCTCGCGATGCGCGGCAGGTAGCGGCGCCTCTGCTCCTCGCTGCCGTGCCTGAGGAGCGTCCCCATCGTGTACATCTGCGCGTGGCATGCGGCCGCGTTCCCGCCGGACGCATTGATCTCCTCGAGGATCACGCTCGCGGCAGTGAGGCCGAGCCCCGCGCCGCCGTGCTCCTCCGGGACGAGCGCTGCGAGCCAGCCGTGCTCGGTGAGGGCGCGGACGAAGTCCTCCGGGTACCGGTCAGGCTCGAGCGAGCGCCAGTACTCGCCGGGGAAGCGGTCGCACAACTCGCGCACGGAGCGCCGGATCTCGAGCAGCTCCTCTTGCGTCGCGGTCGTCACGGGGCCGGACGGCCACAATATCCCGTCAGGAGACGCGGCCGTCGTCGATCCGGAAGACGCGGTCGGCATGGATCGCCGCCGCCTCGTCGTGCGTCGCGACGAGGCAGGCGGTGCCTGCCGCGCACGCGGCGTCGAGCGCGTGCCAGACGAGCTCGGCGGAGCCCGCGTCCTGGTGTGAGCTCGGCTCGTCGGCGAGCAGCGCGACCGGACGGTCGACGAGCGCCCGCGCGAGCGCCGTCCGCTGCTGCTGCCCGATCGACGTCTCGCCCGGGAGCCGCCCCGCGAGGGCCGCGAGACCGAGCTGCTCGAGCAGCTCCTCGACGCGGCCGTCCGCACGCTCCTCGCGCAGCCTGAGAGGCAGGCCGACGTTCTCCTCGACGGAGAGCTCGGGCAGGAGCCCGAACCGCTGCGCGACGTACGCCGTCTCGTGCCAGCGAGGGCCGGGCAGGGCGACGGCGCCCTCGTCGGGTGCGAGCCAGCCGCCTGCGACCATCAAGAGCGTTGACTTGCCCGAGCCCGAGCGCCCGAGCAGGACGGCGAGCTCCCCCTCGCGCACGTCCAGCGAAGCCCGGTCGACGACGGCCGTCCCTCCGTATCTCTTCGTCAGCGCGTCGACGACGACGACGGGGTCGCCGCTCGGCGCACGTCTCCGCTGCCCCGGTGCCGCTGCGCGAGCGTGCTGGGTGAGCTCGAGCCGCGCGTCCGCGAGCTCGACCAGGCCGGGGTCGTGCGTCGCGACGACGATCGTCCGGCCGTCGGCCGCGGCGTGCTGCAGCTCGCCGATGACGAGCGCCGCCGCGGCGTCGTCGAGCTCCGCGGTCGGCTCGTCGAGGAGCACGACCGGTGTCCCCCGCGAAAGCCCGACGGCGAGCGCCGCACGCGCCTGCTCGCCGCCCGAGAGCGCGCTCGCGACGGCGTCGAGGCGCGGCCGGAGCCCGACCCGCGCGGCAAGCTCCACTCCGTCGGCGCCGAGCTGCTCGCGCACGGTCAGGTGCGGGACGAGGTTCGAGGCCGCGCGCTGGGCGAGGAACGCGACGGTCTCGCGCCGGAAGCGGCGAAGGGACGCTCCGCCGAGGCGTCGCACGTCCACGCCCTCGACGGTGACGTCGCCGGCGTCGGCCGCGTCCATGCCGCCGAGGATCCGGAGCAGGGTCGACTTCCCCGAGCCGGACGGGCCGACCAGAGCCCCGATCGTGCCGCTCTCGATCGACGCCGTCACCGCATGGAGCGCCTCGACCGAGCCGCCCGGCGAGCGGTAGGTGCGTGTGACGTCGCGGAGCGAGACTGCGGCCTCAGGCGACACGCAGTGCCTCCGCGGCATTCGAGCGAGACGCGAGCACGACGGCCGCGGCGCCGATGACGATCGCCGCGCAGACCGCTGCCGCGAGGCCGGCGCCGAGCGTCGACCACGGCACGGTGAGCACGGGTGCGGGCGCGTACTGCGGCAGCGAGTCGACGTGGCGCGCGAGCGGCGCCGCCGTCGCCGTCGCGACCGCGCCGCCGACGAGCGCCGCGAACAGGACGACGGCGGCAGCCTCGAGCACGAGCGCGGCCGCGTCGCCCGCGAGCGGGAGTCCCATGCGGCGCGTGAGCGCGGACGCGATCAGCTGCGCGCGATGGCGTGCCTGCAGGTAGAGGAGGATCGCGACGAGCGCGAGCACGGCCGCCGCCGTGCCGATCACCTTCACGTACCGGTAGCTGCGCTCCGCCGCGGCGACCGGGGGCGAGTTCCGGATGTGGTCGAGCCCGGTCAGGTACACCGGGGCGAGGCTCGACCGCTCGAGCACCGGCATGATGCGGCGCGGATCGCCCTTCGCCCACACGAATCCGGTCGCACCCGGAGCGGGGTCGAGGAGGCGCAGCTGTCGCGCGATGCGGTGCAGCGCCGGCCGGGAGACGAGGAGCGCGGGTCGTCCCGCCGACGCGCCCGGCACCGCGGCGTGGCCGACGACGTCCACCGGGATCCGCGCGCCCTGGTCGAAGATCGCGTCGACGTGTACGCCAGGCGTCGCAATCGCGCGCAGTCGGTGTGGGTCGCCGCCGAGCAGCCGCGGCACGAGCGGCCGTGGGTCGTTCGACCACCCGTCGCCCCAGCGCAACGTCCGCTCGAGCGCCCGCGGCTCGCCCGCCACGAGGTCGACGGCATCGCCTGAGGGGAGCGAGACGTTCGTCTCGTCGACCTCGACGACGACCGCCGGGAACGGCAACGGCTGCGTCAAGCGGACGGCCGGGTCGACCACGCCCTGGACGTCGCTGCCGTTCCCCACGTACGCCTTCTCGGCGGCGCTCCGTCCGAGGGACGCCGACAGCGTCGCGGCATACGCGAAGGTCCCGAAGGCAGTCGCGGCGGCGACGACCACCGCGACGAGCAGCCCGCGGGCTGAGCCGAGGCGGCGGAGCGCGAGGAAGACCGCCGGCGGCATGCGGCCGCCGCGCCCGGCGAGCAGCCGCCGCCCGAGTCGCACCGCCACGCCCGCCGCGCCGGCTACCGCGAGGACAGGGACGAGGAAGACCTCGAGGCGCGGGTGTGCGGTACCGGTGCTGTCGGAGGCGAGGCCCTTGCCGGCGAGGACGACCGCGAGCAGCGCGGCGGCGGCTGCGAGCGGCGCGAGCTCCCACTGTAGGCGTGCGAGGTGGCGCGCGCGGGTCGTGCGGGCGCCGCCTCGCCGCGGGAAGGCGACGAGCGCCCCCACCGCGATGCAGGCGACGGCCGCCGCGACCGCAACCGCCGCGCGTCCGGCGCCCGACGCGACCGTTTCGGCGGTCACGGTGCCGCTCGGCGCGAGCGAGCGCAGCGCGAGCAGCGCGGCTCCGAGCCCGGCAGCGCCTCCGACGAGCGCCGGCAGCGCCGACTCGACGACCGTACGCGCTGCGAACGACGCCGGCGCCTCGCCCCGCGCGAACAGCACGTGCAGCTCGTCGGCGCGGCGTCGCACGAGGAAGAATCCGGCCGCAGCGCTGAGGCCGAGTGCGATCGCGAGCCCGATCCCCGAGAGGAGAGAGATCGTCGGCGAGACGGCGGAGACGTCGCGTGCGGCGATCGTCAGTGCCGCGCCGAGCGAGGAGCTCGTGCGGCAGGTGCGTGGGCGGCAGTTCAGGGCGCTGCCGAACGGGTTGCCCGGCTGCAGCAGCTGCGCACCCAGCCGGTCGAAGCGCGAATCGAGCCGCTCGGCATCGGCGAACGAGAGCTGCCGCAGGTCGACCGGGAACTCGTAGCGGCTCTCCAGCGTGGGCAGGACGAACGGTTCCGACACCTTCCGCAGCAATGTCCGCGCGAGGCGGCCGAACTGTGCCGGGCTCATCAGGACGAAGGTCGGCGGAGGAGGCGAGTTCGGATCGATGCTCCGGATGTCCTGCAGCCAGTTCGCCCAGTACGGGTTGTCACGATCGCCTTCGAGCGAGCGGTAGACCCCCGCGATCGGGAAGGCCACGACCCGCGCTCGGCCGGTGGCGACGATCGTCAGCCGCAGCGTGTTGCCCGACTCCAGGTGGGTCACCTTCACCACCGAGTCCGCGATCCAGACGCCCTCGTTGTGCGCCCGCGCGACATGGTGAACGTGCGCGACCGCTCCCGTGCGCGAGAGCGCGACGACGTCGAGGCCCGATCCCTCGACCTGCACGGGAAGGAGCGACGAGACGACTGGATGACCGAGAAAGTCGATCGACCGAGCGAGTCGATCTGCCGCGGCCTGCCTGCGCGACGAGCCGGCGACAGGCGTGTCGAACACGCGGATCTCGAAGCCGGCGGCGAGCGGCGACATCGCCCGCACCTGCGCCGCAAGCGACTCGCTCTCGACCCCGGCGCGCACGAGCGGCACCGCCGCCGCGGCGAGCGCGGCGAGCGCCGTCGTCAGGATGACCGCGGCGAGTACCGGCGGGTGTCGGCGCAGGAGCAGTGGCGCCTTGACCCACAGGAGCTGCACGCAGGCAGGTTAATCGCCGGCGCTTCGGGCTAGCCCATCGTGAACCCTTCGAGCGCGGCCTCGACGAGCGCCGGCAGCGTGCGCAGGTTGTAGCCGCCCTCGAGCACCGCGGCGACGCGCGGTGCGAGCTGAGACGCGCGGTGCGCCAGTTCCTGGAAGCAGCCGGCGCTCAGGCGCAGACCCGCCAGCGGATCGTCGACGTGCGCGTCGAAGCCGGCCGACACGAGCAGCAGGTCGGGCGCGAATCGCGCCACGGCCCGCTCCGCCGTGGTGAACGCCTTCAGATACGCGGCGTCGTCCGTGCCGGCCGCGAGCGGGATGTTGACGAGCGTGCGCCCCTGCTCGTCCGGGCCGCCCGTGCCCGGGTAGAACGGCCACTGGTGCAGCGAGACGAAGAGCACGGACTCGTCGTCGGCCAGCACGTCCTGCGTGCCGTTCCCGTGGTGGACGTCCCAGTCGAGCACCGCGACGCGCTCGAGGCCGAGCTCGGCCTGCGCCCAGCGCGCCGCGATCGCGATCGAGTCGAACAGGCAGAAGCCCATCGCGCGGCGGCGCTCCGCGTGGTGGCCCGGCGGGCGCGCGAGGGCGAAGCCGCCGCGCCCCGCCGCCTCGATCGCGGCGCCGGCCGCGAGCAGCGCCGCCTCGTACGTCGTCTCGGTGCAGATCGTGTCGGGATCGAGGAAGCCCCGCGCCGTTCGCACCCGGGCGACGAGCTCGGGCGTGTGGCAGCGGAGGACGTCGGCCTCGTTCGCGGGCTCGCACTCGACGAACGGGAAGCGCTGGTGAAGCACCGCGAGCCGCTGCTGCGACTCGGGGTGATGCCCCGTCGGGTGCAGGTACGTGAACTTGCTGTGGCTTACGAGCTCGATGCCCGCTGGACCTCGTCCAGGATCTCCGTCAGCGGGCGATTGCCGCGCGCGCGGCCGACGAGGTAGGTGAGGAGCGGCGCCGTGCGACGGTCGTCGCTCGTGTGTGCTGCAATCCGCGCGATCTTCAGCAATGCCTCCGCGTCCTCGTCGGACAGCTCCTCCTCGCAGCCGATCTCGCGCGCGACTCGTTGCAGCCACTCGTTCATGCCAGCGACTCTAGACGGCCCGCCAGGTTGCCGAGCCCGAGCTCCGCTGCATGTGCAGCTGCGCGTCGCCAGTCGGGCGGCGTCGGGCCGAGCTCGGGGAGCGGCGCGGCCGCGTCCATCGTCGCGATGTCGCGATAGAGGAGGAGCTCCTCCGCGATCTGCGGGAAGCGGCCGTCGGCGAGCGCCTGCACGAGCGAGCCGTGCTGTTTCAAGACGTCCGCAGCCTTCTTCGGGCCGACCCCGGGCGCACCGGGGATCTTGTCCGACGGGTCGCCCCGGAGCGCGATGAAGTCCGGCACCTGCTCCGGCTCGACGCCGTAGCGCTCGCGTACCTCGGCCGGGCCGACGCGCGCGAGCTCGCTGACGCCCTTCACCGGCTGCAGGATGGTGACGCGGTCGTCGACGAGCTGGAACGCGTCGCGGTCGGAGGTGGCGACGAGAACGGGTCCCGGCCACCGCTTCGACGCCGCGGCGAGGAAGTCGTCTGCCTCGTACCCGCCGGCCTTCGCGACCCCGAAGCCGAACGACTCGACGAGTGCCGGCAGCAGCCCGAGCTGCTCGAGGATCGATGCCTCGAATTCGCGGCCGGACTGGTAGGCGGGCAGTGCCTCGTGGCGGTACGTCGGAGTCTCGAGCGAGTCCCACGCGACGAGCACCGACTCGGGCTGCTCCGCCTCCCACAATCGCAGCAGGAAGTTCGCGAAGCCGACGAGGGCGTTGTAGCGGATCGCCTTCGGCAGCGCGTGGTAGGCGCGATGGGCGAGCGAGTCGCCGTCGATCGCGAGCAGGAGGCCGTCGTTCACAACGACTCCTCGAGCTCGTGGATCGCCGCCATCAGTCGCTTCGTCGTCTCGGCGGCGCTGTCGGAGACCTCCACGGGCGAGCCGTAGCGGACACGCCAGCGCTCGAGGCGCCGCAGTCCGTTCGTCCCCTTGATGCCCGCCGGCACGAGTGGCACGCCGGCCTCGATCGCAATGCGCGCGGCGCCGGAGTGCGCCTCGGCCCGGTGCTTCTTGCGGAGCCCCTTCCGCCGTCTTGTGCCCTCCGGGAACATCGCGATCACGTGCCCCTCCTTCGCGAGCTCGACCGCGGTCGCGATCGCCTCGCGGTCGGCGCGCCCGCGGTGCACCCTGAAGGCGCCGCAGGCGGCGATCACCGGCCCGAGCGGGAACCAGAACAGCTCGGACTTCGCCATGAAGCGCAGGAACCGCCGCGGCCAGAGGCCGAGCCCGAGCGGCCACGGGTCGAGATTCGAGACGTGCCCCGCGGCGATCACGTAGCCGCCCTCGGACGGGAGGTTCTCGTGGCCGTACGCGCGATAACGGAAGAGGAGCTTCGCGATCGGCCACGAGAGGCCCGCGACGAGCGAGTACGCGAGGGATGGCCCGGGAGGACGTGTCACCGGCGGCGAGTATCGCGAAAATGGGCGAGGGCGCTAGGCTGGCGCGCCATGAAGCTTGTCATCGTCGAGTCGCCGGCGAAGGCGAAGACCATCGCCGGGTACCTGGGGAAGGACTTCGTCGTCGAGTCCTCGGTCGGTCACATCCGCGATCTGCCCGGGAGCGCCCGCGACATGACCCCGCAGCAGAAGGAGGAGTACGGCGCGCTCGGGATCAAGATCCCGGAGTTCAAGCCGCTCTACGTCGTCGATGCCCGGAAGAAGAAGGTCGTCTCGGACCTGAAGGCGAAGCTGAAGCAGGCGGACGAGCTCCTGCTCGCGACGGACGAGGATCGCGAGGGCGAGGCGATCGCGTGGCACCTGATGCAGGAGCTCAAGCCGAAGGTGCCGGTCCGCCGGATGGTGTTCCACGAGATCACGCGGCCCGCGATCGAGCGTGCGCTGACGGAGACGCGCGACATCGACGACTGCCTCGTCGACGCACAGGAGACGAGGCGGATCCTCGACCGGCTGTACGGCTACGAGGTCTCGCCGGTGCTCTGGCGCAAGATCATGCAGGGGCTCTCCGCCGGTCGCGTGCAGTCGGTCGCAACCCGGCTCGTGGTCGAGCGCGAGCGCGAGCGCATGCGCTTCATCGCTGCCGCCTACTGGGACGTCGTCGCGACGTTCGACCCCGGCTCCTTCGACGCGCGCCTCGCCGCGGTCGACGGTCGCCGCGTCGCGCAGGGGCGAGACTTCGACCAGCAGGGTGCCCTCCGGAACGCCGACACGGTGCAGCTGACGGAGGCGGACGCGCGCGGGCTCGCCTCGGCGCTGGAGGGAGCGAGGTTCGAGGTCTCGTCGGTCGAGGAGAAGCCGTACACGCGCCGGCCGGCGCCGCCTTTCATGACCTCGACGCTGCAGCAGGAGGCGAGCCGCAAGCTGCGCCTGAGCTCGCAGCAGACGATGCGCGTCGCCCAGCGCCTGTACGAGAACGGCTACATCACCTACATGCGCACCGACTCGACGACGCTGTCCGAGTCGGCGCTCGCCGCCGCACGCTCGCAGGCGGCAGACCTGTACGGGGTGGAGACGGTGCCGGACGCGCCGCGCCAGTACACGCGCAAGGTGAAAAACGCGCAGGAGGCGCACGAGGCGTTCCGCCCGGCGGGCGACCGCTTCCGGACGCCGGACCAGCTGCGCAGGGAGCTCTCCGGCGACGAGCTCGCGGTCTACGACCTGATCTGGAAGCGGACGGTCGCCTCGCAGATGGCCGACGCGCGCGGGCAGACGGTCTCCGTCCGCATCTCCGGACGCGCGAGCGACGGGCGCGCTGCCGAGTTCGCGGCCGCCGGCACCGTCATCACCTTCCGCGGCTTCCTGCTCGCCTACGAGGAGGGCCGCGACGAGCCGGCGACCGACGACGAGGAGCGCTTGCTCCCGAAGCTCGCCGAGGGCGACGCGCTCGACGCGGCCGCGCTCGTCCCGGACGGGCATTCGACGACGCCGCCCGCTCGCTTTACGGAAGCGGCGCTCGTCAAGGCGCTCGAGGAGCGCGGCATCGGCCGCCCGTCGACGTACGCCGCGATCATGGGCACGATCCTCGACCGCGGCTACGTCCGCAAGCAGGGCCAGGCGCTCGTGCCGGAGTTCCTCGCGTTCGCGGTCGTCAACCTGCTCGAGCGGCACTTCCCGCAGCTCGTCGACTACGAGTTCACGGCACGCATGGAGGACGATCTCGACGAGATCGCAGCCGGCGACGAACGGCGTGACGAGTGGCTCTCCCGTTTCTACTTCGGCGCGGACGGCGACGCCGGGCTGAAGGAGCTCGTCGAGGGCCGGCTCGGCGAGATCGACGCGCGTGAGGTGAACACGGTCGAGCTCCCGGGTACGGACATCGTCGTTCGCGTCGGGCGCTACGGTCCGTACCTCGAGCGTGGCACCGACCGGCAGACACTGCCGCCCGACGTCGCCCCGGACGAGCTCACGCCCGAGCGCGCGGAGGAGCTGCTCGCACAGGGGAACCGCGAGCAGGAGCTCGGCACCGATCCGGACACGGGGCGCACGATCGTCGTCAAGGCGGGGCGCTACGGCCCCTTCGTGACGGAGCTCGTCGAGGGCGACGAGAAGCCGCGCACGGCCTCGCTCTTCAAGACGATGTCGCCCGAGACGGTGACGCTCGACGACGCGCTGCGGCTGCTGACCCTGCCGCGCACGCTCGGCGAGGCGGGCGGCGAAGAGGTGGTCGCCGCGAACGGCCGCTACGGCCCGTACGTCAAGCAGGGGAAGGAGTCTCGCTCGCTCGACAGCGAGGACGAGCTGTTCACGATCACGCTCGAGGCAGCCCTCGCGAAGCTCGCCCAGCCGAAACAGCGCGGCCGCCGCGCGGCGGCGCCGCCGCTCAAGGAGCTCGGCGAGGACCCGGTGAGCGGCAAGCAGGTCGTGCTCAAGGAGGGCCGGTTCGGCCCATACGTCACGGACGGCGAGACGAACGCCTCTCTGCGTGGCGGGGACTCGATCGAGGGCATCGATCCCGAACGTGCGTACGAGCTCCTGCAGGGCCGGCGGGAGCGTGGCCCTGCCAAGAAGCGCTCGCGGCGAAAGTCATAACCCTTCCGCAACACGGCTGTTCAACATTTCCGATTCGAAACCGTCCATAATCTGTGAGGGCCGACGCGGAATGGGCGGGCGTCGGCGCGCGTTCGTATGGGCGGTACCCTGGACCGCTGCAGGGAGGTCTGCGGTGCCGCTCGCAGAAACGAAAGGACATCGATTCCCACTTGACCCAGAGCCAGCTGACCGAATTGCTTGAGACCGAAAGCGCCCGCTCGCTGATCGAGGCGGCGGAGGAGCGCGGCTGGGTGGAACCGGCCGAGCTCGAGGCGTTCGCGGTCGAGAACGACCTCGGCGATCCCGAGGTGCAGGACGTCGTCCGCGAGCTCGAGCGCATCGGCCTCGAGGTGCGCGAGCCGGTCGTCGAGGAGAAGAACACGAAGGCGCAGCCCGAGCCGGTGATCTACGAGGCAGACGCCCCTTCCGGCGCGGGCGACAGCCTGCAGCTGTTCCTCGCCGACGTCGGCAAGCACAAGCTCCTGACCGCCCACGAAGAGGTCGTCCTCGCGAAGGCGATCGAGCGCGGCGACGGCCGCGCGAAGCGTCGCATGATCGAATCGAACCTGCGGCTCGTCGTGTCGATCGCGAAGGGCTACCGCGGGCTCGGCGTGCCGTTCCTCGACCTGATCCAGGAAGGAACCCTCGGCCTGAACCGCGCCGTCGAGAAGTTCGACTGGCGCCGTGGCTACAAGTTCTCGACGTACGCGACCTGGTGGATCCGCCAGTCGGTCCAGCGCGCCGTCGCCAACCATGCGAGGACGATCCGCGTGCCGGTGCATGTCGTCGAGCGGCAGCAGAAGCTCTCGCGCGCAGCGCGCCGGCTCGAGGTCGAGCTGGGCCGCGAAGCGACCAAGGAGGAGCTGGCCGAGGCGACGGGGCTCCCGCTCCAGCACGTCGAGGAGGCGCTGTCGGCCGCGTCCGCATCGGTGTCCCTGAACCAGACGGTCGGCGCCGACGACGAGGGCGAGCTCGGCGATCTATTCGCCGACCGCGAGGCGGCCGACCCGTTCGACGAGGCGGAGGAGTCGCTCCGCCGGCAGAACATCCGTAAGGCTCTCGATGCCCTGCCCGAGCGCGAGCGGCGCATTCTCGAGCTGCGCTTCGGTTTCGAGGGGGAGCCGTGGACGCTCGAGGCGATCGGCCACGAGCTCGACCTGACGCGCGAGCGTGTCCGCCAGCTCGAGGGCCAGGCGCTGTCACGGCTCGCGGCGCTGCGCGAGCTCGCCGGACTCGCAGCGTAGATCCTCGACGGCGGGCCGGCCCGGGCGGTCGGCCCGCCGTCAGATGATCGTGATCGTGAAGGTGACGGCCGGGCCCGTGTTCGACCCGCCGTTCGCACTGCCGCCGTCGTCGATCGCACGCACGGTCACCGTTGCCGTGCCCAGCGCGAGCGCCTTCGGGCGGTAGGTGAGTGTCCCGTCGGCTGCCAGCGCCGGCGGCGCCGCGAAGAGCGACGGCTTGTCGACGGTCACCTCGAACTGCACCGACTGGCCGACCTCGTCCGCCGGCCCGGGCGAGATCGCGCTCGCCCATCCGTGGATCGTCTGCGTGCCGAGCAGCGACACGACCGTCTGGTTTCCGCCTGCCGAGAAGGTCGGCGCGTCGTTCACAGCGACGATCGTGATCGTGAATGTCTGCGCCGCGCTCGTGTCATGACCGCCGTTCGCGGTTCCGCCGTCGTCGCGGGCGACGACGCTCACCGTCGCGACGCCGTTCGCGTTCGCCGCCGGCGAGAACGTGAGCGAGCCGTCCGGGGCGACCGACGGCTGCGACGCGAAGAGCTGCGGCGCGCTCACGCTTGTCGAGAACGTCACGATCTGTCCGGGCTCACCCGCGGTGACGCCGGCCGCCCAGCCCGGCACATCGGCGTCGCCGGAATCCTCGAGCACCGTCTGGTTGCCGCCGGCTGTGAAGACCGGAGCGGTGTTCGGCGGCGCCGGCGGCGTGCCGGTTGTCGGCGACGGAGGCGGCGATGGCGGAGGTGGCGACTGCGGCGGTGGCGGCAGCGACGGCGACGGCGACGGCCTTCCGGCGGGCGGCGCAGGTCCGGTCGGTGTCGAGGCGGCGGGCGCCGGCGGTGCTTTCGGTGCCTTCGGCGGCAGCGGCGGGGCCGTCGGCGGGAGCGGAGGTGTCGTCGGCACGCGCGGGCTCTTCGTCGGGGTCACCGGCGCCGCATGCACGCGAGGCGGTACGTGCCGGACGACGCGAACGTGCACCTCGGGGCGAAGGGCCTGGTGTTTTTGGTACGGGGTGGTCGATCGTCGAGTTGCGGGTCTCGGCTGCGCGCGCACGGCGGCCGCGACGGGCGGGGGGCGGTCGACGGCTGCCGCCGGTGCGGCTGTGTGCGGTAGTCCTAGGCCGGAGACAGCTGCCGCGCCGATCGCCGACAGGCCTCCGACCGCCATCCCGAGCGACGGCGTCAGCGGCAGCCTGGAGAGATACGGAGCGTGGGTCAGCCAGGACAGCGGTCCCAGTACGACCCGCATCCGGCCGAGCGAGATGTTCACGAACGCGCGCACGAGGTGCGGGTCGAACTGCGAGCCGGAGCACCGCACGATCTCCTCCCGCGCAGCGGCGGCGGGCGCCGGCTCCTTGTAGGAGCGCGACGAGGTGATCACGTCGTAGACGTCGGCGATCGCGACGATACGCCCGGCCAGCGGGATCTCCTGGGCCGCGACGCCGCGTGGGTACCCGGCGCCGTCCCAGCGCTCGTGGTGGTATCCGACTGCGTCAGCCCACTCGCCGAGCCAGGACCGGAGCGGTGCGACGAGCGTCTCACCGTAAAGGGGATGGGCGCGTAGCCGGCGCCACTCCTCCTCGTCCGGCCTGCCCGGCTTGTTCAGGATCTGCCCGCTGACTCGGAGCTTCCCGATGTCGTGGAGGAGCGCCGACCAGTTGAGCCGGTCGAGGTCGTCCTTGCTCAGGCCGAGCTCCCGTCCGAGGCTGAGCGCGTATGCGCGTACGCGCTCCGAGTGACCGCGCGTGATCAGATCGTGGTCGTCCAGGGCGGCGACGAGCCTGAGCAGGATCTCGGCCGCCTCTTGCGGGTCGCGGCCCGGGTCGCCGCGCAGGCGCGCGGCGAGCTCGTCGACGGTTCCGGTTGCGAGCGCGAGTCGGAAGCGCGACGGGGCTTCGCGCGGAAACGCGAGCGCGAGCTCGAGCAGCGCGCCGACCGGAAGCAGCCGCCGGGTCGCGGCGTAGACCAGCGCGACGACCAATGTGGCGGCCGCGCTCATCCCGAACCACCACGCGAGGAATACGGCGAGCGAGCGCGTCGGAGTGCCGGTCAGCGCCGTCGTGACGCGGACGAAGAGGAGCGACGCGCCGACAGGTGTCGCGTAGACGGAGAGACGCAAGGCGCGCGCACGCCAGGGATGAGCCGCCCAGCGGGCAGCCGTGGCGCCGCGCTCCATGATCCGATCGTTGTCTCGGCCGCGGCCCTGGTCGATCCCCTTTCCGGGTGCTAGCGTCCTGCTAGCAGATGGCAACCTTGCACGCGCGCAACTTCCCGGACGACCTCTATGCGCAGCTGCGTGCTGCCGCCGAGGAGGAGGGCCGGTCGATCGGCGCGCAGGCCGCGGCGCTGTTGCGAGACGCGCTGAGCGATCGCGAGCAGCGGAAGCAGGGGAGGGGGCCGGTGATGGTGCAGCCGAAGCCGACTCCGGAACAGGTCCGGCGTCTCCTACAGCAGCCGCCGACCTTCCGTGAGCAGTTCGTCGCGCGCGCGAAGCAGATCGTCGTGCGTGCGAAGCAGATCTGCCGTGACGTCGGCTCGACGGAGGTGACGCCGGCGCACGTCATGCTCGCGATGCTCGAGGACCCCGTGCTCCGGCCCGCGCTCGAGCGGAAGGGGATCACGGAGGAGTCGGTGCGGGCGGTGCTGCCGTCGGGGCCACCGCGGCAGGGGCCGGCGCCGGTGTCGGCGGAGGCGCGCAGGATGCTCGAGCAGGCACTCGTGCAGTCGCTCGGTCTGTAGCGCTAGACCTCGTGGGCCGCGCCCTCGAGGTGCGGCCGGTCCTCGCGCCGCGCGCCCTCTGCCTGGCGAATCTCGGCGTCGCTCATCGGCCAGCGCTCGAGCGGGTAGTGGCACGCGGCCCACTGGTGGGGGGCGAGCTCGCGCAGCAGCGGCTCTACGACGTCGCAGTGGCCCTTGTGGAAGCGGGGGCAGCGCGGGTGAAAGACGCACGCGGGCGGCGGTGAGATCGGCGACGGCACGTCGCCGATGAGCATGATGCGCTCGCGCGGATCGATGCCCGCCCGCGGCACCGCAGAGAGCAACGCCGCCGTATACGGATGCTTCGGCGCCTCGTAGATCTGCTCGCTCTCGCCGATCTCGACGAGCCGGCCGAGGTACATGACGGCGATGCGGTCGGCGATCTGGCGAAGCACCGACAGGTCGTGGGTGATGAAGACGTAGGTGAGGTTGAAGTCGTCTTGCAGGGTGCGGAGCAGGTTGAGCACCTGCGCCTGGATCGACACGTCGAGCGCCGATACGGGCTCGTCGCAGACGATCAGCTTCGGCGAGAGCGCCAGTGCGCGGGCGACGCCGATGCGCTGCCGCTGGCCGCCGGAGAACTCGTGCGGGTACCGGTTGTAGTGCTCGGGACTCAATCCGACCGTCTCGAGCAGTTCCTGCACCCGGGTCTTCGCGCCCTTGACGCCGTGAATCGCGAACGGCGTGCCGATGATCTGTCCGATCGTCTTGCGCGGGTTGAGCGACGCGTACGGGTCCTGGAAGATCATCTGCATCTCGCGCCGGATCGGCCGGAGCTTTCGCTGTGAGAGCTTCGAGATGTCGCGGCCGTCGAAGCGAACGGTGCCGGCGGTGAGGTCGAGCAGGCGGAGCATCAGACGCGCAGTCGTCGACTTTCCGCAGCCCGACTCGCCGACTATGCCGAGGGTCTCGCCCCGGCGAACCTCGAACGAGACGTCCTCGACCGCGTGTACCTGCGCATGGCCGCGTGCGAAAACCCCTTGCTTCACCGCGAAATGCTTCGTCAGGTGCTCGATCTCGACGAGGTTCTCGGCGGAGCCCGAGCCGTTGGCGCTCATGCAGCCACCTTCTTCGCCCGCTGCGTCCCCAGCTCGACCTTCTTGTCCCAGGGCAGCCAGCATGCGTCGAGGTGCGCCTCGGCCGTGGGCGCCTCCAGCGGCGGCAGCTTCGTCGCACACGGCTCGAACCGGTACGGGCAGCGCGGGTGGAAGGGGCAGCCCGACGGCGGCGTGAGCAGCGACGGCGGCGAGCCCTCGATCGGAACGAGCGCCTCGAGGCGCCGATCGATCGAGGGCATCGAGTCGAGCAGGCCCCAGGTGTACGGGTGCTGCGGCCGGCTGAAGATGTCGAACGCCGGGCCGTACTCCATGATGCGCCCGGCGTACATCACCATCACCGAGTTGGCGGTCTCGGCGACGACACCGAGGTCGTGTGTGACGAGGATGACGCCGATGTCGAACTCTCGCTTCACGCCCTCGATCAGCTCGAGGATCTGCGCCTGCACCGTGACGTCCAGCGCGGTCGTCGGCTCGTCGCAGATCAGGATGTCCGGGTTGTGGACGAGCGCCATCGCGATCATCGCGCGCTGGCGCATGCCGCCCGAGAACTGGTGCGGGTAGTCGCGGGCGCGGGACTTCGCGTTCGGGATGCCGACGTGGTCGAGCAGCTCGATCGCGCGCGCCCAGGCACGGCTGTTCCCGATGTCCGAGTGCGCTGTGACTGCCTCCGCGATCTGGGCGCCGACGCGGTACATCGGGTGAAGGCACGCGAACGGGTCCTGGAACACCATCGCGATCTCCTTGCCGCGCACCTTGCGAAGCTCGTCGGACGACCACGTGAGCAGATTGCGCCCCTTGAAGTCGACCTCGCCGGAGATGACCGTGCGCGTGCGGTTGAGCAGCCCCATGATCGCGAGGTTCGAGACGCTCTTGCCCGACCCGGACTCGCCGACGACGCCGAGCGTCTCGCCGCGATGGAGCTGGAACGACACGTCCGAGACCGCCTGCACGACTCCGTCGGGGGTCGGGAAGCGGACTGTGAGGCCGCGGACGTCGAGCAGCAGCCGGTCGTCGTGCGCGCGCTCGCCCGCGCTCACGCGTAACGAACCCGCGGGTCGAGGAACGCGTAGAGGATGTCGACCACGAGGTTCATCACTGCGACCGCGACCGCGGCGAGCAGGACGACGCCGGCGACGATCGGCAGGTCCTGTGTGAGTGCGCTGTTGATAGCCAGGTAGCCGAGGCCCTGCAGGTTGAACACGGACTCCGTGATCACGGCGCCGCCGACGAGCAGCGCGATGTCCATGCCGAACATCGTCACGATCGGCGTCAGCGATGCTCGCAGCCCGTGCTTCAGGATGACGCGTCGCTCGGTGAGCCCCTTGGCGCGCGCCGTGCGAATGTAGTCCTCGCCGAGCGTCTCGAGCAGGTTGTTGCGGGTCATGCGGGCGTAGAACGCCGAGTAGAGCATCGCGAGCGTGATCCAGGGCAGGATCATGTGCGAGAAGAATCCTGTCAGGTCGCTCGTGGGGGAGACATAGCCGGCACCGCCCGCCCAGCCCAGCTGTCGCCAGAAGATGTACAGCATCATCAGGCCGAGCCAGAACACGGGCGTGGAGATGCCGAAGAGTGCGAAGCCCATCGCCACTCGGTCGGTGACGGTACGCCGCTTGACGGCGGATATCACCCCGATTGCGACGCCCGAAAAGAGCCAGAGGACAGCCGCCCCGGCGATCAGGAACAGCGTCCGTGGAGCGCGGTTCACGATCAGCGACTTGACGGAGGCGCCGCTCGCGTAGGTGTAGCCGAGGCCGGGCCAGCCGTACTGGTCGCCGCGGAAGAAGTGGTATGCGAACTTGCCGAACTGCACGTACCAGGGCCGGTCGAGGCCCAGGCGGTGCTCGATCTCGTGAAGCTCCTGTTGCGTGGGCGCCTTCCCGGCGAAGCGGAGCGCCGGGTTCCCGGCGGGCAGCTTGAAGAACACGACGTACGTGATGCCGATCACGCACAGGACGACGACGATCGTCCAGACCAGCCTTCGTGCGATGTAGAAGATCATGTCGCCTCGCTCACGCCCCTTTGTGGGACGGGCGGGGCGCCCGGCTGGACGCCCCGCCCGGTGTCCTTACTGCTTGACCGCCACCTGCGAATAGGCGGTGTCGTCTGCGAACTGGTCGTAGTTCCAGTGGGTGACGTTCGGGCCGAGGATCTTGACGACGTTCGACCACAGGTACGGGACCCACGGTACGACTTTCGTCATCAGTTTCTTGTCGACCCCCTCCCAGCAGTCGATGCGAGCCTGTCCGAGCTTCGGGAGGCACGCGTTGATGTCGCTGTCGACCGACGGGATGTTGTTCAGGTTGCCGGTCACTCCCAGCTTCTTCGCCTTGTTGAGCGCCGGGGTCAGTCCGACGAGCGAGTAGTTCGTGTTGCCGTCGGGGATGATCGAGGTGCTCGCGAACAGGGCGCTGAAGAACGTCGAAGCGTCCGCGTAGTCCTTGCCCCAGCCGGGGCGTTCGGAGATCGGGACGTTCTTGTTCGTCGTCTGGATCGTGGTGTACGCACCGTTGATCTGGCGAACGGTGAAGGTGATGCCGATCTTCTTCGCGTTCGCCTGGATGACCGGGATCATCCGGTTGTCGAGAGCGCGCGTGTCACCGATCATCAGCACGCCCTTGCAGGCCGACGCGGTGCACGAGCCGCTCCCGCCCGAGTATTTCGACTTCTTCATCTCGGCCTGTGCCTTCTGCAGGCTTCCCGCCGAGTTCGGAGACGAATACGGGTCGTACTCGGAGAGCCCGTTGTTGTACAGCACCGGCGGCACGATGTGCGTTGCGATCGAGCCGAGGATCGGGCCGCCCCAGGCGAGCCGGAGCGCCTGCTTGTCGATGATGTAGTTCATCGCCTTGCGCACGTGGATGTCGTCGAACGGTGGCTGCGTCAGGTTCATCGTCAGGTACCAGGTGCGGTCCCCGCCGTTCGACTGCAGCATCTTCTTCAGGCTCGCGTCCGTGGAGTACTTCCGCAGCGTCTTCGGTGACGGGCTCGACTCCTCGTCGTCGTACGTGCCCGCCTGAACCTTGTTGAAGATGTCGTCCGCGTTCGAGTTGATCACGAACTGGAACTTGTCCGGATAGTTCTTCCGGTAGGGGTCCGTCGACTGGTTGTAGTTCGGGTTGCGGACCAGCGTCAGATGGTTCCCGTTCGCGCCGGCGTAGCCGCTGAACGGCTTGAGCGCGGCGCATGACGTGAACTTTCCGGTCGACCCGGCGAGCATGTACGGGCCGCTCGAGATCAGGTTGCGCCCGTAGTTGCCGGGCTTGCCCTCGAAGCAGTTGCCGACCTCGGGCGGGATCGGGGCGGTCGCGGGCATCGCCATGCGGTAGTTGAAGTCACCGGTCTTCTGCGTCAGATGGATGACGACGGTCGAGTTGTTCGGCGCGGTGATCCCGCTGACGGTCTTCGCCTTGCCGTTGACGACGTCCTCGAAGCCCTTGACCGGGCTGTAGTAGAAGGCGTACTCGGCGCCGTCCTTCGGGTTTGCGAGCCGGTTCATCGCGTAGACGACGTCTTTCGCCGTCACCGCGCGGTTGACCGGCGGGCCGAACTTGACGCCCGAACGCAGGTGGTACGTGTATGTCAGTCCGTTGTCTGTCGGTTTCGGCACGTCGGTCGCGAGGTCGCCGACCAACTCGTTGCCTGCGGCGCCGCCCAGGTGCTTGTAGCCGATCATGGCGCGGACGAGCAGGTTGTTCAGGATCGCCCAGGCGTTGCCGAGGTACTCGCCGGTGGGATCCAGGTTGTTCGTGAAGCCGAAAGACTGTTCCCAGCCGACGGTGTACGTGCCTCCCTTGGCCGGGGTGCCGTTGCTGTAGCCCTGGCTCCCGCCGGTGCCGCCGCTACCACCGGTGCTCGAGGTGGTTGTCGTCGAGCCGGACGAGCTCTTGTTCGAGCTCCCGCAGCCCGCGGCGATCGCCGCGAGTGCCGCCACGGCGGCGAGGTAGAGCGCGAAACGGAGTTTTCTCTTCATGTTGTTCGTGGTGCCTCCTTCCCTATCGAGGGGGGTCGTTGTTCATTCGTAGAGGTTGGCATGCGTGACGGCCTCATCGTTCGGTTCGCACGTCGAAGGCATCGCGGAGGCCGTCGCCGAGGAGATTGAACGCAAGCGTCGTGATGATCAGGAACGCGCCCGGGAACAGCATCAGCCACCACGCAACGTCGTACAGCTGCGAGGCGTCATTGAGGATTGAACCCCACGATGCCTCGGTCGACGGGACGCCGAGGCCGAGGTACGAGAGGGCCGCTTCGAAGAGGATGTTCGTGGGGATGAGCAGCGTCGTGTACACGATCAGCGGCCCGAGGAGGTTCGGCAGGATCTCCCGCCAGATGATCCGGAAGTTGGTGGCGCCTGCCGCGCGCGCCGACTCGACGAACTCCTTCTCGCGGAGCGAGAGCGTGTAGCCGCGCACGATTCGCGCGATGTACGACCAGGAGAAGAGCGTGATGACGAAGATCACCACAGGTAGCCCCGGCTGCAGGACGCCGCCGAGGCAACCCTGCTTGGTGGTCGAGCAAGCGGCGACGATGCCGACTGCGATCAGGATCTGCGGCACTGCCAGAAGCACGTCGGCCGCCCGCGAGAGGATCGTGTCGACGACGCCGCCGAAGAAGCCCGCGGTGAGGCCGACAATGAGGCCGATCGACACGGCGAAGCCCGAGGCGACGATCCCGACGAACAGGGAGATCCGTGCGCCGTACATCGTCCGCACGAACAGATCGCGCCCTTCGGCATCGGCACCGAACCAGAGGTGCGAATTGGGCCCGAACGGGACGCCGAAGTCGTCCTGCGAGTTCGGGACGATGTCGTTCGGATGGTGCCCCGTAAGTGCCTCCGCGATCGGGCCGCCCGCGATCGCGATCAGGATCAGGATCAGGATGACGATTGCGCCGGCGACGGCCGCCTTGTCCTGGCGGAACCGTTCCCAGAAGAGCCGCGACGGGCTCTTGCGGGCGATCGAGACGGGCTGCTGAATGGCGACGGCGCCGCCGGAGCTGACCTGGAATTCAGGAGGGTTCGTCATTGAGGTTCACTGGACTGCGTACCCGTCGACCCATCACGACGCGATACTGACGCGAACTTTGCACAATTCCGAGCTTTCCGTTCCCGAGTACCGCCAATCCCTCCCGCCGCAAGGCCCGTTGGAGGGACGGATCGTGCGGCTGGAACGGGTCGCCGAGGAGCATCGTGAGGGGCTTCGCGAGGCGGCCGAGCGCGAGTGGAACATCCACCGGTACACGAACATGGCCACGTTCGGCTTCGACCGGTGGTTCGACCTGGCGCTCGCGACGGAAACGGAGCTGCCGTTCACGGTGCTCGTGGCCGGCCGCCCGGCAGGGTCGTCTCGGTACCTGAACGTGGAGCCGATGCACCGGCGGCTCGAGATCGGCTGGACTTGGCTCGAGCGGGTGCACTGGGGGTCGGGTGCGAACGTCGAGGCCAAGTACCTGCTGCTCCGGAACGCGTTCGAGCGCTGGAACGCGATGCGCGTCGAGTTCAAGACCGACGCGCGGAATCTCCGCGTGCGGGGCGCGCTGCTCGGCGTCGGCGCTCGCTTCGAGGGCATTTTCCGGAAGCACATGATCCTGCCGGACTCCGTCCGCGACTCGGCGTGGTACGCGATCCTCGACGACGACTGGCCGCGGGTGAGGGCGATGCTCGAGGAGAAGATCGAGAAGCACGCGGGATGAGGTGCGCCGTCGAGGTCGCGCCGCTGCGGGCGGAGCCTCGCGACGACGCGGAGCAGGTGACGCAGGCGCTCCGCGGCGACCCGCTCGACGTCGAGCGGCGCATCGTGGGCTGGGCCGCCGTCCGGACGGCGTACGGCTATCCCGGGTGGGTGCGCGAGGAGCACCTCACCGGTGATACGCCGCTCGAGCTCGCCCGGACTTTCGTCGGCGTGCCGTACGAATGGGGCGGCCTGTCGTCGCGCGGGATCGACTGCTCCGGCCTCGTCCACCTCGCCTACCGGCTCGCCGGCCGGCGGGTGCCGCGGGACGCGGCACAGCAGGACGAGGCGGGCGTGCAGGTCGAAGAGCCGGAGGTGGGTGATCTCGTCGTCTACGGAGACCCCGTCGACCATGTCGCGTTCTGGCTGGGTGACGGGCAGATCCTCCACGCGACGGGGCGCGAGGGTCTCGGCGCCGTCGAAGAGCTCGAGCCTGAGCTGCTTCGCGCCCGCCGGAGGCGTTTCGTCCGGCTCTAGGACTCACTCGTTCGGGTCAACTCGCTCTAAAGGGCGTCCGTGAGGTGCCGATACGAGCGATGTGGACGCTGCACAGCGTGATGAGATCCTGAGCCGGTACCGCGAGCATTCGGCCCGCTTCGAGTCGGTTGCCGCAAAGCGAGACGCCACGGTCGCCGAGGTGATCCCGTTCACGCCGGCCCCCCAGGAGGCGGGGCAGGATCCGACCGCCCGCGAGATCGAGGTGCTTCAGTTGATCTCGGACGGCCTCGTGAACCGTGAGATCGGCGTTCGGCTGTACCTGAGCGAGGAGACCGTCAAGAGCCACGTCCGGCACCTGCTCGCCAAGCTCCAGGCGCGCTCCCGCGCCCACGCAGTGGCCGTCGGCTTCCGCCGCGGCCTTATCGACTGACCCGGTCCACGAAAGAGGCCGCCCCCTGACGGACGGCCTCCTTCGGTGTGTCTCCAGGTTTTCCACCTCTGTGGACAACGCCCCTCAAAAGGGGGAAGCCCATGGGCGGAGAACCTAGTTAACTACGCGAGCCTTACCAGCCAGCAAGCCCGCCGGCGATCTTGGCGGACTTCATGAGCTTCGCGAACTTGACCATTTGATGTTCCCCCGTTTGGGTTAGGACTGACGGCGCGATGAACTCTATAACCCTTTTGGGGGATACGCAAGTTTTCCGCCGGATTCGACGCGATTTCGCGGACGTCAATCTCGGCACAGCCGCCTGGATGATCCTTGTCCACGCCACGGCCTGGGTTACCGGCGCGGCTTTGATCGTCCGCGGTTTCGGGTTCGGCAATTGGGTTGCCGTCGTTGCGCTTGCTGGCGTGGCGGCTTACGGCGAGCGCGACCACATCAAGCTTCGCGATCAGCTGACCATCTCGATCTCGCTGCTCCCGGCGATCTTCGCAGCGGTGTTGTTCGGCCCGCTGGCGGCGATGGTTGTCTTCGGTGCGTCCGCCATCTTCATCTCGTTCCCTGTCGCCGGTCGGGTGTGCTACGTCGGAACCCGAGCATTGACTGGGGCGGTTACCGCTGGCTCCGTCGCGGCGGTTCACGTCTTCGTTCCCCATGGCACGGGGCGGACGGTCGCGGCCGCCGCCGCAGCGGCGCTTGTCGCCGAGGTCGCAGACACCGCCTTCTCCGCGATCACGTTTTCCCTCCGCCGCGTGGGGAGTTGGCAGGACGTCGCAAGTGATTCGTTGCCTGTCATCGCTGCCTCTGTGCCCTTCTACAGTTCGGCCGTTGCGATCCTTGCGCTGTCGTATCAGAACCTGTCCGCGTGGACACTGCCACTCTTCTACGTCCCTGCTCTTGCCGCGCAGCGATGGTTCCTGCTCTACCAGGAGCAGCGTCGTCTGGCTGAGGATTTGAAGGACGCGAACGCCCAGCTGCAGGCGGCAAACCTTTCGTTTGCAAAGGGGCTCATCGCCACCCTCGATGCGCGAGACCGCTACACGGCTGGTCATTCCGCAGCCGTTGCCATCTACGCCCGCGACATCGCAAAGCGGATGGATATGGACCCCGCGCAACAGGAACTCGCCCACCTGTGCGGGCTTGTTCATGACATCGGGAAGATTGGGCTGGCTGCTGGTCTTCTCGAGAAGCCCGGCGCGCTCACACTCGAAGAGCGTCGTGAGATGCAGCGACACTCGGAAATCGGCGAACGCATTCTGGCTAACGTTGACACGTACTCGGAGATCGCCTCGATCGTGCGTCATCACCATGAGCGAGTTGACGGGCAGGGCTATCCCGATGGGCTCTCTGCTTCAGAGATTCCCCTCTTGTCCCGGATCATCGCGGTCGCCGACGCCTACAACGCGATGACGTCCGACCGCCCGTATCGCGACGCAATGCCAAGCCGCGTTGCACGCCTTCGCCTCGCGCAAGCTGTCGAAACTCAGTTCGACACGTCTATCGTCGCTGCTTTCGAAGCGATCCTTGCCGGCGCTGCCGAGAGCTACCGGACGGCGAAGGGACCCGAGTTTTCCCTCGACTACGGCGATCCGTCGACGGCGTCCTCTGAGCCCGCAGAGGCCGCGGTGATCGCCTGATCGAGGGCCTGGAGGCGGGCAACTGCCTGCGAGCGACTACGAACGCCGAGCTTCTCGAAGATGTGTCGGGCGTGAACTTTCACCGTGGAAGGTGAGACCACAAGTGCCTCCGCGATGTCCTTGTTGCGATACCCGTGTGCCATGAGTCCGAGCACCTCTAGTTCGCGAGGTGAAAGTAGTTGGTCGGGTGGCTGCACAGCCCGCGTTCTTAACCCCGCGCGGCGCGCAAGGCCCAGATCGTTGGAGTGTTGATAGAGGGACGCTAGTTGCTCGCGCAGTGAGTCGACTCCGGCCAGCGTCGCGGCGAGAGGCGCGCTGGAGCGAAGCGCGAATATAACGGGATCCCATACATTCAGTGCCTCGGCTGTCTCCCACAGCGCACAGGCAGCGCTCTCTTGCTTGGGTTTCGGTGTCGTGATGGCTTCCACGGCCATTGCAAGGACGCGTACTTCGACAGCAGATGTGACCTCGACGGCGCGATGAGCGACTTCGGCGGCATCGCCGAGTCCACTCACCGCCAAAGCCAACCCGCGTGTTGCGACGTATTCACCATGAATTGACGGGATGACAACCTCGCGCCTGACGGCTGGGAGGAGCGCGAGCGCTTGCTGTACCCGGCCCGTCTCTAGCGCGAGCCTGCCGCGAAGTATTCGCGCGTTCAGGACGTGGTAGTCGAGCGGATAGCTGCTGATGGAGTCCTCGAGCTGCTGCAGGAGGCGTTCTGCAGCACCGAATCGGCGCAACCCGAGCGCATGGTGTCCGTTATTCCAGTGTGAATGCGGCCGGGCAAAATCGAGATCGAAGTCCGTAATGTCGGTATCGCACAGTCGCTGCCATCTCACCGCTTCTTGGTAGCGGCCCGTAAGCCCAGTGACGTAGGCGGCGACATTGTTGAACGAACTTCTCGCGCGTGGGTCTTCGACGCGGGCGAGTACTCGTTCTGCCTCTTGGAGCAGCGGTGTGACGTCGCGGTAGCCGGTCGTAAAGTGGAGCCGTGTGAGTTGAAGGATCGTGTTACGCACCAGGTCCAGCGGCGAATCGAGCCGGTGCGCTTCGATTCGCTCGATGACCCACGGTGGGACCGGCGTCTCGCTCTGAAGCGACGAGAGCGCCCACCCACGCAGGGCATCAAGCTCGTCTCCCGCTGACTGCGCCGTCTCGAACGCACGACGGTACGCCGCCTCTGCTTCTGTCAGTTGCGCGCGAGCAAACGCGCTCGCGGCGGTGATCTTGCTCGCGTGGGACTTGAGGTGATGGCTGTTTGGCAGCCGGGATTCAGCTCGCCGTGCAACGCGTGATGCGAGATCAAAAGCGCCGTCTGCTAGGGCGACGTCTGCCTCAGCGAGATCGATCGCCGCCGGCGGGAAGGCCGGAGCGGCGCGAATCTTTGCAGCGAAAGCCGCAAGTGTCGCAACCTGTCCGCAGCGGATCAGAGGTGAGTACGCCGCGTCGAGGACAGGCTCAACAAGATCGGCTCGTTCGAATCGCAGTATCAGATCAAACGCCCGTTCCCAGCGCTCCTCTTCTATGCAGGCCTGGACAGATGCGTCGATGATTGTCCTCACGTCGGAAACCTTCGTGAGCTTCGCGAGGAGGAAATCCCGTAGGAGCGGATGGAATTCGAGTCCGTCTTCGCCGACGTTGATGAACCCGATCTGATGGGCGGCATCAACGAACGAGGAGCTCCGAGATCCGAATACGCGCGCCAGCGTCTCGTCACGAAGGTCGGGCGCAACGGCAGCCTTCATCAGTTGGCGCTGGAGTTGCCGCGTTGCGGACTTGAAGAGTTCCTCGGCAAAGTAGTCATGTAAGAGATTCGACTGAAGCTGCTGGCCAGGCCGACGAACCAGGCGTGCGCTTGCCGCCAACCCGATTAGCGCTGGCCATCCTTCTGCCTGAGCCGCCACGTATTCGTGGTCAGGATGGCATCCCAGGATTGCGCGGGACTCCTGTGCATCAAGCGCCAAGTCGCCTCTCGTGAGTTCCAGGATGTCTCCGTAAACGGCAAGTCGTGCGGTCGCCCATGCTGGGCGCAGACGGCTCGCAATCAGGACGCGAGAGGCAAGCGTTTCGTTCAGCACTTCAACGAAGCACTCAACTGACGGTTCACTCGAAACCTCGTGATAGTCGTCGAAGACAACCCATTGGACGTGGACCTTTCGAAGCTGTTCAGCTACGACGAGTGCGATCTCCCGAGCGACCCGTTGGGGATTTGATTGAGCCTTGATGTACGTCGCAACGAATGCAAGTGCGCCTCGTCCCTCCGGATCAAGGGTCCGGGCCAAGTCCGTCGCGATCACCGCTACGTCTCGGTGGGCCTGCGAAAGCGTCACCCAGATCGCTCCGTTGAGTGTCTTCGCCCACTGGCGGGCCAGCGTTGTCTTCCCGTACCCGGCGGGGGCGAGCAGGAGGATGGTGTGCGCGTCGGTCTCGTCGAGCAGCTTGATCAGGCGCGGG
>JAICYG010000152.1 GCA_025934335.1 Thermoleophilia bacterium
AAGATGTAGTTCCCGCGCGCGATGTACTCCTTGAGGATGTCGTTCTGCACGGTGCCGCGGAGCGCGCGCGCGGGCACGCCCTGCGCCTCGGCGACCAGCTCGTAGAGGAGGAGCAGCAGCGACGCCGGCGCGTTGATCGTCATCGACGTCGACACCTCCCCGAGCGGGATCCCGTCGAGGAGGATCTCCATGTCCGCGAGCGAGTCAATCGCAACGCCGGTGCGGCCGACCTCGCCCCCCACACGCGAATCGTCCGAGTCGTACCCGAGCTGCGTCGGCAGGTCGAACGCGATCGAGAGCCCGGTCTGACCGCGCTCGAGCAGGTAGCGGTAGCGCGCATTGGACTCCTCCGCCGAGGCGAAGCCCGCGTACTGGCGGATCGTCCACGGCCGGCCGCGGTACATGTCGGCATACGGGCCGCGCGTGTACGGGAACTCGCCCGGCGGCTCGGGCTCCGCCGGCGCGTCGGCCGCCGTGTAGACCTGCTTGACCTCGATCCCGGACTCCGTCTCGCGGCGGTCGGTGGCGCTCACGGCGAGAAGTATGCTCGCGCCGTGCGCGCCTTCGCCTGCGTCGTCGCCGTCGCGGCGCTCGCCTCCGCGGGCGATGCCGGAGCCACGGCCACCTCGAACTGCCCTCCGCTCGGCGGCTCGATCTCCTACGTGCACGGGACTGCGCGCCACCTCGTCTCGCTCGCGACCTGCGCAGACCGCTTGGCCGGCCGCGTCCGCTCGGCGCGCTCGCTCCCGGGAGTCTTTACGGCGCCGGCACGGGCGCGGCAGCAGTGGATCAGGTTCGACGGTCGCATGATCTGGTCGGCGCGCGCCAACGGCCCGGTCTTCCCGATCTCGCTATCGCCCGACCGCCGCTGGCTCGTGTTCGCGATCGATCCCGACGCCTCCGCCTCGATCGCCGCCGACGGCCTCCGGCTCCGCGTCGTCTCGACCGCCGGCGGCAGCCCGGCGCGCGTCCTCGGGCTCGCGCTCCCGTACGCCGACTACATCGCGTGGTGCGGCCGCGGGCTCGTCTTCGTCGAGGGCGGCATCCGCATCGCGGCATATTCGAAGCGCCTGCTCGCGGCCGCCCCGCCCGACTGGCGCGCCCGCGACCTCTGGCCCGGAGGCGGCCGCGCGTTCGCCTCGCCGGCCTGCGCGCCGAGCGACGACCGCGTCGCGGTCCTGACGCAGCCTTCGAGCAACGACGCGCGCTTCTTCTCGACACGGTGGCAGCTCTGGACCGTGACGCTCGACGGCGCACGACGGCTGGTCGACGCCCCTCCGCCCGGATTCGCCGACGAGTCGCCCGCCTGGTCGCCGACCGGCGACGCGATCGCGTTCGTCCGCGAGCGAGCCGGTCAGGGCACGCTCGCGGTCTCGCACCGCGGCGTGCACCCGATCGCCCGGATCGGCTACAGCCTCGGTTACTACGGGCACCATGACTGGCAGGTCACATGGCGTCCGTGAGCATCCGTCTCTTCGCGGGCCTGCGCGAGCGCGCCGGCTGGTCGCGGCGTGAGCTCCAGGCGGCGACGGTCGCGGACGTCTGGCGGGCGCTCGACCTCGGCGACGAGCCGGCCGGCCTCCTCTACGCGGTCAACAAGGAGTACGCGCCGCGCGAGCGCGCGCTCGCCGACGGCGACGAGGTGGCGCTGATCCCGCCCGTCTCGGGCGGCGCGTTCCTGCTCAGCGAGGAGCCGCTGTCGCTCGACCACGTCGTCGACGAGGTGCGCTCCGACGAGGCCGGCGCGATCGCCACGTTCACCGGCACGACGCGCGTCCACTCGCGCGGGCGCACCGTGACGCACCTCGACTACGAGGCGTACGAGGGGATGGCCGAGCGCGTGATGGAGGAGATCGCGGCCGCCCTCGAGCAGCGCTACGAGCTGACGGGCATCGCCATTCACCACCGCGTCGGCCGCGTCTCGATCGGCGACACGTCGGTCGTGATCGCCGTCTCCGCTCCGCATCGCGGGCACGCGCTTGCCGCGTGCCAGGACGCGATCGACGAACTGAAGGAGCGCGTGCCGCTCTGGAAGAAGGAGGTCTACGAGGGCGGCGAGGAATGGATCGGAAGGGGATCGTGAACGAGCCGGGACGGAACGAGTGGGAGCCGGAGGAGCCGCAGCGCGACTACGAGCCGATCCATCCCGGTGGAACCGACTGGCGCGGGCGCCTCTCGAAGATCTTCGGCCCGGTCATCGCGGTTGTGCTCGCGCTCGCGAAGTTCTCGTTCGTCCTCGTCAAGTTCGGCTCGATCTTCATCGCCGTCGCCGCCTATGCGCTCATCTGGGGCTGGAAGTTCGCGGTCGGCGTCGTCGTCCTGATCCTGTTGCACGAGACCGGCCACTACATCGAGGCGAAGCGCGAGGGCCTCAACCCGAGGCTGCCGGTGTTCGTGCCGTTCCTCGGAGCCTACGTCGCATACACGCGCGGCCATCCCTGGCAGACGGTGCGCGTCGCGATCGCAGGCCCGATCCTCGGCGGCGCCGCCGCGTTCGTGCTGTACCTGATCGGCAAGGGCCAGGCCGACCCGCACAACCTCTGGCTCGCGCTCGCGTACTTCGGGTTCTTCCTCAACCTGTTCAACATGCTGCCGTTCGGCTTCTTCGACGGGGGCGCGGTGTGGCGGTCCGCCCGTTACCTGCGGCTCGGCGGCGGCGGTAACCTCGCGTTCGCCTCCTACGCTCTCTACTTCGCAACCGCGGCGATGCTCGTGCTCGGCATGGTTGCGTCGCACATCCCTCAGGATCGCCTGTGACCGACGACCGCCAGATCCTCGACCATCCCGCCCGGTTCGACATCAACGGCTCCGTCGAGAAGATCGCGGCCGAGTTCCGCGCCGGCTTCGAGAAGGTCGCGCTGATCGACCGGCCGGCGGCGGCGCTGTTCGGCTCGGCGCGCGTGCACGAGGGCAGCGAGCCGTACGAGTCGGCGCGCAACGTGGGTCGGCGGCTCGCGGAGAGCGGCTGGGCCGTGGTCACGGGTGGCGGCGGCGGCGTGATGGAAGGCGCGAACCGCGGTGCGAAGGAAGGCGGCGGCCTGTCGATCGGGTTCAACATCGTCCTGCCGCACGAGCAGCATCCGAACCCGTACCTCGACATCGAGCACACGTTCGACCACTTCTACGCGCGCAAGGTGTGCTTCGTCCGGCCGGCAGAGGGGTTCGTGATCTTCCCCGGCGGCTTCGGGACGCTCGACGAGTTGTACGAGTCGCTGACGCTGATCCAGACGGGGAAGATCAGGCACTTCCCCGTCGTGCTGTTCGGCAGCGACTACTGGGGCGAGATGGTCGAATGGATCAGGGACGAGTTGCTCGCGGACGGGATGATCTCCCCGAACGACATCGACCTCCTCCACCTGACCGACGACGTCGAGACCGCAGTCGCGCACGTGCTCGACTGCTACGACCGCCGCTGCGCGGAGAACCCGCACGCGCCGCACAAGGAGGATGCGCAGTGAGGGCTGACGCCGGCTTCACGCCTTACCCAGCTCTTACATCCGCCTGACCCGTGCCGCGCACAGGCGAGGAAGCTGTGCCTGTTCCTATCCCAGAGCAGGAGATTCGGCACATGAAGAAGCTCATCCTCGTCGTCGCGCTCGTCGCGCTGCTCGCCCCGCTGGCGGCGCTCGCGGACAACGCGCCGACACCGGCGCAGACGGCGAACCAGCTGTGCGCGACGGAGAAGGCGGCCGACGCGGCTGCGTTCAAGAACACGTACGGCACGAACGCGAACAAGGCGAATGCCTGGGGCAAGTGCGTCTCGGGCAAGGCAAAGGCGGCTCACGCCGCAGTGCAGAACGCGGCGCAGCAGTGCGCGGCCGAGCAGTCGGCCGACGCCGCCGCGTTCGCAACCAAGTACGGCACGAACGGCAAGAGCAAGGGCACGGACAAGAACGCGATGGGCAAGTGCGTCTCGGGCAAGGTGCACACAGCCGTGACCACGGACACCCAGAAGTTCACGAACGCGGCCAAGGCCTGCAAGGCGCTGCTGAAGTCCAATGCGGCGGACTTCGCAACGAAGTACGGCAAGAAGGCGAACGCGTTCGGCAAGTGCGTCGCCGCGAAGGGCAAGTAGCGGCGGCTACGTCGTCGTCGGGAGCACGATATACGGCCCTGGTGGGTGACCGCCGGGGCCGTACACCGTTGTGGGGCTGTCCGGGATGTAGTGCGACTTGAAGAGGTTGCTGCGCAGCAGCCTCCCGTTCCGGTCGTAGACCTTCCGCGTCACCTGGATGTCGAAGCCCTGCTCGCCGGTGCCCTTGACCACCTTCACCGACCCACGCGGCGCGTTCGGGTCGATCGCGTAGTTCATGCCGGGCGAGGTCCAGTTGCTCTGCGGGCTCGTGTGCGAGACGACGCGCCGCCCCTCCGGCGTCCCGTAGACGGTGAACGTGAGCGTCTGGTCGGTGTACGACGCCTTGATCAGGAGACCGTGCTTCAGGTCGTTCCGGAAGACGAAGTCCGGCCCTCCCCACGACACCGTCGCGTCGCGCCCGAGCGGGTAGTGCGCGAGGTACAGGTTGTGGTTCGTGCGCGCGAGGATCGGCAGGCCCAGCTCGAAGGCGTCGTTGAAGAGCGTCGTTGCCGTCTGGCAGACGCCGCCGCCGATCGACGGGAGCACGAGCGAGCCGATGATCATCTGCCCCTCGAGAAAGCCGCGCTCCGCCGTCCGCGGCCCCACGACCTCGTTGAACGAGAAGGCCGCTCCCGGCTTCACGAGCGTGCCGTCGATGAAGTCGGCCATCAGGTGGACGTTGTGGATGCGGTTGGACGACGACTCGCCCATCTGCGTGGTGTAGGAGACGAGCTTGCGCCGGATGCCGAGCGCACGGGCCTTCGCCGTCGTCAGGTCGGCGTCGCGCGCGCCCAGCTCGATACGGGCGACGTGGCCGCCGTCGGCCGCCGACGCCACCGCCGCCGCGAGCTGCTCCGGGGCGACGTCGCGTCCGGGGCGTGACGGCGCAACGCGAACGAGGTCGCCGGCGACGACGAAGCGCGCGTTTCGGGCGCGCTCGATCCACTTCCCGAGCCGCGGTCGGACGACGCGCGCGAGGCGATTGCCGTCGAGCGAGACGGCGAAGTCGTGTGCCGTCGGCCGGATTCGCACGGCCCGCGCGAGCTGCACCGGCGTCAGCGCTCCTCGGCGCGCGCCGTGGTAGTCGATCGCAACGGGCTCGCCGACGAGCCGCTCGACCGACGCGGCCGCGCGCCGCGCCGCGGCGTCGGAGCGCGCAGGCGCGACTCGCGCCAACGGTGCCTCGAGCTCCCTCTCGTGGTGCACGAGCCGGTCGAGGAGCGCGTCGCGGTCGAGCCGAAGACCGGTGCGCGCCGGTGTCGTCCGGGCGCGGGCTCCCTCCACCCGGACCGTCGCCGAGACCGCGGCCCGCCCGGCGCGGGCGATCTCTCGCAGCACGTTGCCCGCGTCGCCGGCGCGGCCTGCAACCGGCTCGACGTCGACGCGGCGCGCGGCCACGAGCGACGCCAGGCTGCCGGCCGAGAGCGCCCGGGCAGCCGTCGCCCGGGAGTCGACGGCGACGAGCCAGCCGCGACGCACGTGGTAGGAGCGGCCGCCCGCGCGGATCGTCACCGGTTGTGCGCTCCAGGAGCGGATTGCAGACTCGATCCCGGTGCGGCTCTCGCCGCCGACGTCGATCCCAAGCACGTGCACGCCCGGCCTGGCGGCGCCGTGGAACTGCGCGACGCGGATCCCGGCGGCACCGGCAAGGAGCACGAGCGGGACGGCGAGGACGACGAAGCGCTTCATGCGGACAGTGAAGCAACGGCGGCGGGCGGCGTATCGTTCCGCCGTGGAGCTGAGAGACCTGCCGTCGGTGGACGAGCTCGCCCGCGAGCTCGACGACCCGCTCGCAGTCGACGCGGCCCGCGCGGTGCTCGCCAGGGCACGCGGCGAGATACGTGCCGGCGTCCCGCCCGGCGATCTCGCAGCGCGGCTGCGCGAGGAGATCGCAGCGGTGCGCCGGCCGCTCCTGCGGCGCGTCCTCAACGCGACGGGCGTGCTCGTCCACACGAACCTCGGGCGGGCGCCGCTCGCTGCGGCGGCGCTCGAGCGGGTCGTCGACGTCGCGGGCGGCTACTCGAACCTCGAGTTCGACGTCGCCGAGGGAGCGCGCGGGTCGCGGCAGGACCATGTCGCCGCGATCCTGCGGCGGCTCACCGGCGCCGAGGCGGCGCTCGTCGTCAACAACAACGCAGGCGCGCTGCTCCTCGCACTCGCGGCGCTCGCGGAAGGGCGCGAGGTGATCGTCTCACGCGGCGAGCTGATCGAGATCGGCGACGGCTTCCGGATCCCCGACGTGCTCGTGCGCTCCGGAGCACGCCTCGTCGAGGTCGGAACGACGAACCGCACGCGCGCGGCCGACTACGAGCGCGCGATCGGCGAGCAGACCGCGCTCCTCCTCCGCGTCCACCAGTCGAACTTCCGCGTCGTCGGGTTCACCGAGCGGCCGTCGCTGAAGGAGCTGGCCGCGGTCGCAAGCCGGCGCGGGCTGCCGCTCCTCGACGACCTCGGCTCGGGCGCGCTGATCGACCTCGCGGACGAGCCGACCGCGCGCGCGTCGCTCGAGGAGGGCGCCGATCTCGTCTGCTTCAGCGGCGACAAGCTGCTCGGC
>JAICYG010000135.1 GCA_025934335.1 Thermoleophilia bacterium
CACCGAGCCCGAAGGGTCGACCGCCGACGCGTCCTTCAGCCCGTGGCCCGTGACGATGCAGGCCGCCGCCCCACGCGCGCCCCCGAGCTTCCGCAGCGCTGCGATCCCGGCCGCCGAAGCCGGCTCGCAGAAGACCCCCTCGAGCCGCGCGAGCGATTGCCACTCCGAGCGGAGCTCGTCCTCCGCGAGTGACACCACTGTGAGCCGCCCCGCCGCGCGAAGCTCCTCCACCCGCGCACGGTGCGCCGGCTCGCCGATCCGGATCGCCGACGCGAACGTCTCCGGGCGCTTCGCCGCCTCGCCGACGACGAGCGCGGGCGTGATCCCCGCCTCGTCGCAGCCTGCGGCGACCGCCGACACGTTGCCGCCGCCGCCGTAGGGCAGCGCGATCACTTCGGGCTCGCGGCCGAGCTGATCGACGATCTCGCCGACCACCGACCGCTGCCCGTCGAGCCGATCCGGGTTGAGCGAGTTGACGAGCACGAAGCCGTCCTGCTCCGCGAGCTCCCGGCAGAGGCGTAACGCGTCGTCGAATGTCCCTCGAACCTCGAGTACGCGCGCGCCCGCGGCGTGCGCCTGTGCGCGCTTCGCGCTCGCCGTCGCGCCCTCCGGCGTCAGCACGACGGCGTGCAGCCCGGCGCGCGCGGCGTACGTCGCCGCCGACGCGGCCGTGTTGCCGGTCGACGCGCAGACGACGAAGCGCGCGCCCCCGTCGGCTGCGCGCTCGACGGCAACCGCCATGCCGCGGTCCTTGAAGCTGCCCGTGGGATTGAGGTGCTCGCACTTCAGGTGAAGCTCCATCCCGAGCTCGTCGCTCAGCCGACGCGCGCGCACGAGCGGCGTCCCGCCCTCGCCGAGCGTGAGCCACGACGCGCGCACCCCCGTCATGCCCAGCCGAGCTCCGCGACGCCGCGATCCGAGACGACCGGGATCGGCCGCGACGCGCGCCGAACCTCCTCGAGGCCGGCGAGATCACCGAGCGCGGCCGCGAGCGCGCCCGCCGGAGCCTCGTGCGTGACGACGTGCAGCGTCGCACCGCTCCCCGCCTGGTGCTGCACGAGCCGCGCGATCGACACCTCGTGCCGGGCGAGCCCCTCGGCGACGTGCGCGAGCGTGCCCGGCCGGTCGTCGACGAGCAGCCGGAAGTAGAACGGGGAGCGCGACGCGCCCGGCGCGAGCTTCGGCACCTCTCGCCACGCCGCGTCGTTCTGCAGGAAGCCGGTGCCCATCGTCCCGATCACGCTCGTGATGTCCGCGATCACCGCCGACGCCGTCTCGGTGCCGCCCGCGCCGGGGCCGGCGAGCGTGATCTCGCGGATCGCGTCGCCCTGGAGCATCACCGCGTTGAAGGCGCCGTCGACCTTCGCCAGGGGATGCTGCGCGTCGACGAACGCCGGCTCGACGCGCACGTCGTAGCCGCCGTCGACGAGCCGCGCTGCTCCGACGAGCCGCACGACCATCTCGAGCTCGCGCGCCGCCGCGACGTCGAGCGGGTCGATCTCCGTGATGCCGGCGTACTGCACGTCGTCGAGCGGCACGCGCGTGTTGAAGGCGACCGTCGCGAGGATCGCCATCTTCGCCGCCGCGTCTGCTCCCGACACGTCGTCGGTCGGATCCGCCTCCGCGTACCCGCGCGCCTGCGCGTCGGCGAGCGCCTCGGCGTAGGACTTGCCGCCCTCCATCTCCGTCAGGACGAAGTTCGTCGTGCCGTTGACGATCCCGAGCACGCGGTGCACGTTCGTGACCACGAGCGACTCGCGCAGCACCTTGATCACCGGGATCGCCGCGCACACGCTCGCCTCGAAGCGCAGCTGCACGCCGCCCGCCGACGCCGCTGCGAAGAGCTCCGGTGCACGACGCGCGACGAGTTGCTTGTTCGCGGTGACGACGTGCTTGCCGCGCGCGAGCAGGTCGACGACGTAGGCGCCGGCAGGCTCGAGGCCGCCCATCACCTCGGCGACGACGGCGATCGACGGGTCGTCGAGGATCTCCGCGAAGTCGGTCGTGATCGCCGCACCGTCGGCGACCTGCCGCTCCTTCGCCGTGTCGCGGACGAGCGCCTTGACGACGCGGACGCGGTGGCCGGTCGCGCGCTCGATGTCGCCGGCGGACGCGGCGAGCAGCCGGTCGACGGCGCCACCGACGGTGCCGTACCCGAGCAGGGCGACGTTCGTCTCCGTGGTCATCGAGCCGCGTATCCAACCATGTGCGTCGGAGTCGCCTCCGCCGGAAACACCGCTTCCCGTGCGGTGGCGGCTGGCGGTGGGGGTGGTCGGGCTCGCGTGGTCCCTGACCACCGTCGCCGCCTATCTGCCGCCGGTGCTGCATCGTTACACGCACTCGCGCACCGTGATCGGCGCGCTGCTCGCGGTCGAGGGGCTCGTCGCGCTCGGCGTTCCGCTCGTCGTCGGGCCGCTTTCCGACCGGACGAGGACGCGCTTCGGGGCGCGCAGGCCCTGGCTGCTCGCGGCGCTCCTGCCGATGGTCGGGGCGCTCGCGTTCCTTTCCGTGGCGGGCTCGCTCGCCGCGACGGGCGGCGTCCTCGCGGTCTTCTACGTCGCGTACTACGTCTACGAGACGCCCTACCGCAGCATGTACCCGGACCGGATCGACCGGCGGCAGCTCGGAAAGGCGATGGCCGCGCAGCACCTCCTCCGCGGCGCCGCGATCGGGCTGGCGCTCGTTCTGGGTGGGATCCTGCTGCATGTCGCCCGGCCGCTGCCGTTCGCGCTCGCCGCCGGGATCGTGCTGGCGGGCGGCATTGCCGTCGTCGCGCTCACCGAGCCGAAGGAGGCGGAGAGCGGAGGCGACACGTTCGCGCCGCTCCGCATCGTGCGCGAGGACCGCGACGTACGCCTCTTCCTGATCGCGAACACGGCGTGGGAGACGACCTTCGCCGGCATGCGCACGTTCGTCGTCCTCTACGTCATCCGCGGTCTCGACCAGCCGCTCTATGTCTCGTCGGCGATCCTCGGCGCCGTCGCCGCCGGCTATCTCGTCGCAGCGATCGGCGTCGGTCGGTTCGCCGACCGGGTCGGTCTGACCCGCGTGATCCTGGTCGCGTCGGTCGTATACGGGCTCGGACTGCTCTCGGGCGGTATCCCGCGCCACTGGCACTGGTCCTTCCTCGGCCTCGTCTTCCTCGTCGCAATCGCGGCCGGCGCGGTGATGACGCTCGCGTGGGGGCTCCTCTACGAGCTGACGGGGGACGAGGACGAAGGGGCGGTCGCAGGGCTCGCGACGATGACGAAGGGGATCGGCATCGTCGTCGGCCCGCTCGTCGCCGGCGGCGCGATCGACGTGCTGAAGGGGGTCTTCGCCTCGACCGACGGCTACGCCGCGATGTGGCCGGTGCTGGCCGTTCCGATCCTCGCTGCGATCCCGCTGCTCTTCCCGCTCCGGCGGGCCGAGAGAGCTAGCCGTGACGGGGGCCGGGGCGGCGGCGGACGGTCCCCCAGCCCCAGAGGTTCCAGACGATGAGCGACAGGCCGCCGAGCCCGGCGCCGATGAAGTCCGCGATCAGGTCGGTCGCGCTCGCCCTTCACCAGGTGCCAGTGCGGGAAGAGACCGCCGAGCGCCCACTCGCAGATCTCGTAGCCGGCGCCGACCGCCGCCCCCAGGGCGAACGTGACGAGGAACATGCCGACGAGGTGATGCGTCGCGCGCGAGCGGCCGAGATCCCGCAGCACCTCGAGCCGGACGCACACGATGTAGAGCGCCGGTGCCCTCAGTAGACGACGGTCGCACCGATGAACGCGAACCGGAGCACGTCGATCGGGTTGCGGACGACGCGGTGCCAGTCGCCGAGAAGGATCCGCCGCCGGTCCATGCGCGCCCCGATCTTCCCGCGCCGACGAAGCCGTTAACGCGATCCGTGGGTTCACCGATGCGGCTGTGCGCACAGAGCTGCGACCCTGGCGGCGAAATCGAGAAAGAGGTGATGTCGATGGCCGCCTATCCCTATCCGGTGCGGCTCGAGGGCCGGCTCGACCAGCCGTCGCGGTGGCTCTGGCTCGTCAAGTGGCTGCTCGCGATCCCGCACTTCGTCGTGCTCGCGCTCCTGTCCGTCGGGTTCGTGCTCGCGACGCTCGCGGCGTTCTTCGTGCTGCTCTTCACCGGGCGCTACCCGCGCTCGCTGTTCGACTTCAACGTCGGCGTGATCCGCTGGAGCTGGCGCGTCGGCTTCTACAGCCTCGCCGCGAACGGCACCGACCGGTACCCGCCGTTCACGCTGCGGGACGTGCCTGACTACCCGGCGCGCGTCGAGATCGACTACCCGGAGCACCAGCGCAAGGGCCTGCCGCTGCTCGGCTGGTGGCTCGCCGGGTTCCCGCAGTACATCGTCGCGGGCGTCTTCGGCGGTGGCGTCGGCGCCGTCTGGTGGCACGGCTCGTGGGGGCTTGTCGGCGTGCTCGTCCTCTGCGCTGCGCTCGTGCTCCTCTTCCGCGGCTTCTACCCGCGGTCGCTCTTCGACTTCGTGCTCGGCCTGAACCGATGGGTCGTCCGCGTCGGTGCGTACGCGGCGCTGATGACGCCCGAGTACCCACCGTTCCGGCTCGACCCGGGCGAGCTCGAGGAAGGAGCCACGCCATGAACGCCGCAGTCGTCTACGAGTCGTCGTTCGGCAACACACGTGCGTTCGCCGAGGCGATCGCCGGCGCGCTCGATGCTCGCGTCTATTCGGTCGACGACGAGCCGCCGGAGCTCGACGGGCTCGACCTGCTCGTGGTCGGGGCTCCGACGCACGTGCACGGTCTCTCCGGCGCCCGCTCGCGGCAGGCGGCGCGTGACCAGGGCGCTCAGGGCACGCCCGGCATCGGCGCGCGCGAGTGGCTCGAGCGGATGCCGGAGGCGAGCGGTCTCCCGGCCGCCGCGTTCGACACGCGGCCCGACAAGGCGGCGTTCCTCACCGGGTCGGCCGCGCGCGGGATCGCGAAGCGGCTCGAGCGCCACGGCTGCTCGCTCGCGAGCGAGCCGGAGAGCTTCTTCGTCGAGGGCACGCCCGGGCCGCTTGCCGAGGGCGAGATGGAACGGGCCGCGGCCTGGGGGAAGAGCCTCCGTCGATGAGAGGAGGCGGATCGTGCAGGGCGCGAGATGACGGACGCGCTAGCATCGGCGTCGATGGCGACCACTGTCGACGTCGGCGCCGAGCTCGAGCAGTACCGGCGCGAGCTCACGGGCTACTGCTACCGCATGCTCGCCTCGCCGTTCGAGGCGGAGGACGCGGTGCAGGAGACGATGGTCCGCGCCTGGCGCGCGTACGACCGCTTCGAGGGCCGCTCCGCGCTGCGTTCGTGGCTGTACCGGATCGCGACGAACGTGTGCTTCGACATGCTGAACGGCCGCGAGCGGCGTCCCCGGCCGATGGACCTCGGCCCGGCGGGCGCGCCCGTCGTCGAGAACCTGAACGTGCCCGCCGAGGTGACGTGGCTGCAGCCGATCCCCGACTCGCACCTGCCGGAGGAGACGGCGATCGAGCGCGAGAGCGTGCGGCTCGCGTTCGTCGCGGCGCTGCAGCACCTGCCGCCGCGCCAGCGCGCCGCGCTGATCCTCGCGGAGGTGCTTCGCTGGCAGGCGAGCGAGATCGCGGAGCTGCTCGAGACGTCTGTGCCCTCGGTGAACAGCGCCCTGCAGCGGGCGCGCGCCACGATCGCGTCGCGCGACCTGACGAAGTCGGAGCCGGCGGAGGAGATCGACCGCGAGCTGCTCGAGCGCTACGTGGCCGCCTTCGAGGCGTACGACATCGAGGCGCTCACGTCGCTGATCCAGGAGGACGCGACGCAATCGATGCCGCCGTTCGACCTGTGGCTGAGAGGCCGCGACGACATCATCACCTGGTGGTTCGGGCCGGGCATCGGGTGCCAGGGCTCGCGCGTGCTTCCGGTCGGCTCGGTCAACGGGTCGCCCGCGTTCGCGCAGTACAAGCCCGCCGAGGGCGGCGGCTACGAGCCCTGGGCGCTACAGGTGCTCGAGATCGCGGACGGGCGGGTCGTCGAGTTCTCGTTCTTCCTCGATACCGACGCGCTCTTCCCGCTGCTCGGGCTGCCGGCCCGGCTCGACGCCTAGGACGTCGCAGAGCCCCGCGAGCTCGACCAGCTCGACGAGCTCGTGGGGCGCGTTCGCGACTTCGATCCGATAGCCGCCGCGCCGCGCCGCGAGCTGCAGCCGCGCGAGCGCGTCCACGATCTCGAGGCCGGCCATCGACGTAAAGACCCCCGGTGCAGGCGAAAGTCATCGGGCAGCTCCGGCGCGAAAGAGCGTCGCTACAACTGGTCGAGGGAGATGCCCTCACGGCGCGCGAGGTCTTCGCGTCCCCGAGCGATCGACTCGCGCCCGTGAGAGGGAGTCTTTAGCACGAACCAACACAGATCGTGCCGGCTGTGGACAGTCTGTCGCACTCTGGTCACGTCGTTTGGCGATGGGCCATGGCCGAAGGGCCGTGGAGCGGAAGCTGTCAGTCGTGCTGGCTGTGGACAGTTTGTTGCACTCTCGTCACGTCGTTTGGCGTCGGGACACGGCCCGGAGGGCCGTGTCCGGGAGCTGTCAGTCACCTCGCCGCCGCCGCCGCTCCGCGTGGCGCAGCGCATCGAGGCGCCGCCGGTCCTGCTTCGTCGGCCGCGCGCCGAGGTCGGCGCCGAGCGGGGGCGGGGCGACGCGGCGCTGCAGCGCCGCCCGCTCGCGCGCCTCGCGCGACTCCTCCCGCTCCTCGTACAGGTCGCGCGCGACGCTCGCCGGGCCGCGCCGGTCGGCGAGCCCGTGGATGTCCACCGTCCACTCCGTCGTCCCGATCCGGATCTGCATCGCGTCGCCGACGCGGACGTCCTTCGCCGGCTTCACCCGCGCGCCGTTCACGTGCACATGCCCGCCGAGCACCGCCTCCGTCGCGAGCGCACGCGTCTTGAAGAACCGTGCCGCCCACAGCCACTTGTCGACCCGCACCGCCTCCACGGACGTATATTCGCGCCGTGCGGATGGGCGCCGTCCACCTCACGGTCTCCGACCTCGACCGATCGCTTCGCTACTACGAGCAGCAGATCGGCCTGCTCGTCCACCAGCGCGAGAACGGCACGGCGCGGCTCGGCGCGGGCGGGGAGGACCTGCTCGTCCTGACCGAGCAGCCCGGCGCACGCCCGGCCGACGGCTACTCCGGCCTCTTCCACTTCGCCCTGCTCGTGCCGACGCGCGAGGACCTCGGCCGCTGGCTCGCGCACGCCGCTTCCGACCGCGTCCAGCTCTCCGGCCTCTCCGACCACTTCGTCAGCGAGGCGATCTACCTGCGCGACCCCGACCACCCCGGGATCGAGATCTACGCCGACCGGCCGCGCGCGCTCTGGGAGGGCAAGGTCCGCGAGCAGATGACGACGCTGCCGCTCGACACCGACGACCTGCTGCG
>JAICYG010000155.1 GCA_025934335.1 Thermoleophilia bacterium
AGCTCTCGCAGCTCCTCGTAGGAGCTGGTGCCACCGCCTGCGCCGAACACCGTCGCCAGACCGACGACGCTAGGGGCGTGTCAGGTTCGGTTGCAGCTGTCGACGTTGTTCGAGCGGAGAACGACCCGGCTGAACTTCTGCGTCGCGAAGTTCAGCTCGTTCGTGGTCTTGGAGCAGCTGAAGAGCCCCGTCCCGGTGCCCTCGTCGAGCGCCTTCGCGAAGCCGGCCGCGGCGCGGTCGAGCGCCTCGTCCCAGCTCGCGGGCCGGAGCTCCCCGTGGTCACGAACGAGCGGCCGGGTCAGCCGCATCTGCCTCGGAGACATGCCCAGAACCTAGCGACCCATCGCCGTGAAGCCAAGCGGTGGTGCGACGACGCAGGACGTCCTCGTCATGCACGGCGAGCTCGTGCTCGCGCGCGTAGCGCTCCTGCGCGCGCAGATCGGGGCGCCCGGCGGCGAGCGGCTCGAGCAGGCCCGGGTCGTCGAGCGCCGGCCGCACGACGTCCGCGGCGCGCGAGCCGTACAGGTGCAGCAGGTGGCGGCGCGTGGCGGGATCGAGCTCGAGCGGCCAGTCGACCTTCGCGAGGCCCACCGCACCCGGAAGCGGCCGCGGAGCCCGATCGAGGTTGCGCACGCCGAGCTGCTCGAGCGCGTCGAGGGCGATCCGCCGGTAGGTCGTCAGCTTGCCGCCCGCGACGCTCAGCATCCCGCTCGGCCCGCGCATGAAGACCGTCTCGCGCCGGGCGTTCGCCGTCGAGCCGGGGCCTCCCGGGAGCACGCGCAGCCCGTGGAACGAGGCGCGCATTGGCCCGATCCCGCCGACGGCCGTCGCCGCCTCGTCGAGGATCGTGCGCACGTCGTCGTCGGTGACGGTCGCCTCGTCCGGCGCGCCCTCGTGCAGCGTGTCGGTCGTGCCGAGGAGGAGCATCCCCTCCCACGGGATCGCGAAGCTGACGCGCACCTTGCTCTGCGGGATCGTCACGGCCGCGCCCCAGTCGCCGCCGCCGTCGACGAGCACGTGCACGCCCTTCGAGAGGCGGATCGACGGTTGCGCCGTCTCGTCCTCGAGCCGGCGCAGATGGTCGAGCCACGGGCCGGTAGCGTTGACGACGCGCTCCGCCCTTACCCGGATCGTCTCGCCGTCGACGCGGACCGAGGCGCCGTCGCCGTGCAGGACGGTGACGGCGGCGTAGTTGAGGACGACCGCGCCGCGGCCCGCGGCTGCCAGCGCGTTCTCGATCGTCAGCCGCCCGTCGTTCGTGCGCGCGTCGGCATACAGCGCCGAGGAGTGCAGCCCCGTCGTCTTCAGCTGCGGTACCAGCCGGAGCGCCCGCTGCTCGCTGATCCGCCCGTTCAGGCGCGCCCGCGCGAGTGCCGAGTAGAGAAGGACGCCGGTGCGGACGACGATCGGGCGGTGCGGGCCGTCGTCGTAGAGCGGGAACAGGAACGGGAGCCGCTCGACGAGGTGCGGCGCGACGACGTTCATCAGGTAACGCCGCTCCTGGTGTGCCTCGCGCACGAGCCGCACGTCGCCCATCTGCAGGTAGCGCAGGCCGCCGTGGATCAGCTTCGACGACCCCGACGAGGTGGCCGACGCGAAGTCGGCGCGGTCGACGAGCGCGACGTCGAGCCCGTGCGCCGTGGCTGCCTCGGCGATCCCGGCGCCGACGATGCCGCCCCCGATCACGAGCAGGTCGAAGCGGCGCGCGGCCAGCTGCTCGACCGCGGCTACGCGGTCCACAACGGGTTCGTCCATGCCTTCGTCCCGTCCGCGGCAAGCACCTCGACGCGACCGTAGCGGCCGCCGTCCCAGGGGCGCTGCAAGGCGACGGCGGTGATCGCGCCGTCATCCGCGCGCTCGAGCACGCGGCTCAGGTTCGGGTAGCCGAGTCGGCCGGCGTTCGCGCGCGCGCCGCGGGTACGGCCGCAGTAGAGGGTGATCGATGCCGCGGGGCTGCAGCGCACGACCACCTCGTCGTCCGTGACCTCGACGCCATGGATCTCCGGCCCGGTCGAGCCGTAGAAGTCGCCGGCACGGAGCGCGGCGAGCACCGCCTCCCGCGTTCGCTCCGCGGCGCGCACCCAGGTCCACGCGAAGCCGCTGTCGTAGCCCGGGTGGTGCGAGTCGTCCGTCGCGAGCGCCTGCAGGCTGCATCCGTGCTCGAGCGCCTCGTCCCAGTGGAGCGATGAGTCGCCGCGGCCGAGCTCGAGCTCGCAGCCGGTGTTCCAGACCTCGATCCCGAGGAGACCGGGGCAGTTCCACCACTGCTCGGTGCGGAGGCCGCTCCAGTAGGTGTGCGCGAGGTAGGGGAGGCCGCCGTTCGCGTCGATCCAGCCGACGACGTCCGCGAGCGGCTCGAACTCACCGGTCGGGGCGACGGGATCCGCCTCCACGCCGAGCGCGAGCACGTGCGCGTCCTCGCCCTCGCCGACGACCGCGTTCAGCTCGGTCGACGGGATCACGAGCAGCCGCTTCGTCGAGGCCTCGTCGGTGCGCACCCAGTGGTCGGTGGTCGCGAGCACGTCGAAGCCCGCCCATTCGTAGTGCCTCGCGAGCAGGTCCGGCGCGAGCTCGCCGTCGGAGTTCGTGGAGTGCGCGTGGAGCGCGCAGCGCAGCCAGAGGCCTTCAGAGTCGAAAGGTGACATGCGCTTCGACCCTACTCGTTCCGGCAGGCACCGGAAGCGGCGGTTCCACGACGTGGAAACGATCGACGCGGCCTATTGAAATCTCAGTCGGAAACCGGGATTCTCTAGCGACCCCCCACGACCCCTGGAGGCCACTGCATGGAGGATTACGAGGCTCAAGAGATCGAGTTCTGGGCCAAGCTCGAAGAAGAGGGCATGAGCCGGTCGGCGATGCTGCGGCGCAGCGCCGCCGCCGCGTTCGGCCTCACGCTCGTCGGCAGCGCCTCCACGGCGCTCGGCGCGACGAAAGCCGCTCTCGCCGCCCCGACGCGCATGGACAAGGCGCACTTCGCGGCGCTCGTCAAGGCGGCGAAGAAGGAAGGGCACCTGAACACGATCGCCCTCCCGCCCGACTGGGCGAACTACAAGGAGGCCCTGCACAACTTCCCGCGCAAGTACGGCATCGGGATCACGAACGACAACCCCGACGGCAGCTCCGCGCAGGAGAACCAGGCGATCCGCTCGCTCAAGGGAGACAAGCGCGCTCCGGACGTCGTCGACGTCGGCGTTTCGTTCGCGATCGCGGGGGCCAACGAGGGCCTGTACGCGAAGTACTTCAACATGAACTACAAGACGATCCCGCGGGCCCTCAAGGACACGAGGGGCTACTGGATGGGCGACTACTGGGGCGCGGTCTCGATCGGCTACAACAAGTCGCTCGTCCCGAACCCGCCGAAGACGTTCAAGGACCTGCTGAAGTCGGAGTACCGCGGCAAGGTCGCGATCAACGGCAGCCCGCTCTCGTCGAACTCGGCAGTCTCCGTCGTGATCGCCTCGGCGCTCGCGAACGGCGGCTCGCTCAACGACGTCGGGCCGGGGATCGACTTCTGGCAGCAGATGAAGAAGAACGGCAACTACATCCCGGTGGGTACGACACCGCAGACGGTCGCTTCCGGCCAGACGCCGATCTCGCTCGACTGGGACTACAACAACCTGGCGTACGTGACGGAGTTCCCGGCGGCCAACTGGGCATTCACCGTTCCGTCCGACGGCGTCTACGGCGGCTACTACGCGCAGGCGATCAGCGCCACCGCCCCGCACCCGAACGCAGCCCGCCTGTGGGAGGAGTTCCTCTACTCCGACCAGGGGCAGATCATCTGGCTGAAGGGCGGCGCCCACCCGGCGCGGTTCGCCGACCTGGTCGCCCGCAAGGTGATCCCGAAGGCGGTCCTCGCCAAGCTGCCGGCGGCCGCGATCTACAACAAGGTGAAGTTCGCGAGCCTTGGCCAGCAGAAGAAGGCAACCGCGCTCATCGCGCAGCAGTGGCCCACCAAGGTCGGGTCGTAGCATCGCGACCGATGCTGCACCTCATGCGCTCCGGCCGGACGTCGTGTCCGGCCGGAGACGCATGTCGCTGGCGTGGGTGGCGACGCTGCCCTTCTTCGCGTACGCCATCGCGTTCCTGTTCGTGCCCGCCGGCGCCGTCCTGCTCGGCGCGTTCCAGGACAAGGCCGACCACGCGACGTTCGCGAACATCCGCCTCCTCTTTCATCACCCATACATCGACGCGTACAAGACGAGTATCGAGATCAGCCTGACCACCGCCCTCCTCGGCGGGATCGGCGGGCTCTTCATCGCGTACGCCGCGATCCGCGAAGGGACGCCGAAGTGGATTCGGTCGGGCCTGACCACGTTCTCCGGCGTCGCGGCGAACTTCGGCGGCATCCCGCTCGCGTTCGCGTTCATCGCGACGATCGGCCCGCTCGGCGTGGTCACGGTGTTCCTTCGCGACCACCTGAACTATGACCTGACGCTCCACGGGATCACCCTGTTCTCGAAGTGGGGCGTCGAGCTCGCCTACATGTACTTCCAGTTCCCGTTGATGGTTCTCGTGATCGCCCCGGCGATCGACGGGTTGCGGCGCGAGTGGCGGGAGGCGGCGGCGAACCTCGGCGCGAGCCAGTGGCAGTTCTGGCGCTACGTCGGCGTGCCCGTCCTGATGCCGTCCCTGCTCGGCGCGATCATCCTGCTCTTCGGCAACGCCTTCGCCGCGTACGCGACCGCCTACAGCCTCACGGCCGGCACCGTGAACATCGTCCCGATCCTCATCTCCGCGTACTACACCGGCAACGTGCTCGACAACCCGCACCTCGCGCAGGCGATGGCGTTCGGGATGTTCGTCGTCCTCGCCGTGATGATGCTGGTTTACCTGCCGCTGCAGCGGCGCGCGGCGAGGTGGGCGCGGTGAAGCCGCGGCGTTTCATGGCGCCGAGCGCCTTCGTGTGGCTGCTCATCGCCGCGACCTACTTCATCGTGCCGCTGATCGCGACGCTCGACTTCAGCCTGAAGTCGAATCGCACCGGCAAGTGCTGCACGCTCCACAACTACGGCTGGGTGATCCACAACGGCGACTTCTGGCACACGATCAAGGTGTCGTTCCTGCTCGCCGTCGAGACGATCGTGATCAGCCTCGTGCTCTTCGTGCCGACGATCTACCTGGTGCACCTGAAGCTACCGAGGCTTCGGCCGGTGATCGCGTTCCTCGCGCTGATCCCGTTCGTCGTGCCGCCGATCGTGATGGTCGTCGGGCTGCTGCGGACGTTCAAGGGCACGCCGCACTGGTACTACGCCGAGCCGTGGGGCTTCCTGGCGACGGCGTACGTGATCCTCGCGTTCCCGTACATGTTCTTCTCGCTCGACGCCGGCTTCCGCGCAATCGACGTGCACACGCTGACGGAGGCGTCGCAGAGCCTCGGGGCCCGCTGGACGACCACGCTCTTCCGCGTCATCCTCCCGAACATCCGCACCGCGGCGCTCGGCGCGTCGTTTCTCGCGCTCGCGATCGTGATGGGCGAGTTCACGATCGCGAACCTCGCCGCGTTCCACACGTTCCCGATCTTCATCCAGTACGTGAACGAGTCGCAGGGGTATCCTGCCGGCGCTCTGACGCTCTTGAGCTTCATCATCACCTGGGCGGCGATGCTGTCGCTCCTCCTCGTCGGTCGCAAACGAGGCGCGCGCGGCGCCGTGATCCCCGCAACGAGATGAGCTACCTCCAGCTCGAGAGCCTCCACCGCCACTTCGGAGCCGTCAAGGCGCTGAACGGCATCGACATCACCCTCGGCGAGGGCGAGTTCCTCTCGCTGCTCGGGCCCTCAGGCTGCGGCAAGACGACGGCGCTGCGTCTCGTCGCCGGCTTCGACCGTCCCGACAAGGGGCGGATCGTCGTCGAGGGCAAGGACATCACCGGCGTCGCTCCCAACAAGCGCGACATGGGGATGGTCTTCCAGGCGTACTCGCTGTTCCCGAACATGACGGCGGCGCAGAACGTCGAGTTCGGTCTGCGGATCCGCGGGCGCGACAAGGGCGGCCGGCGGCAGCGTGTCGGCGAGCTGCTCGAGCTCGTCGGCCTCGGCCACGCGGGCGACCGGTTCCCGCACCAGCTCTCGGTCGTCTTGCAGCAGCGCGTCGCCCTCGCGCGTG
>JAICYG010000020.1 GCA_025934335.1 Thermoleophilia bacterium
CCCGTCCTTGACGATCGTCTCGCACGAGTTGAACTCCCAGCGGAAGAACGCGTTGACGAGGCGCGAGATCGTGACGATCTCGTCGCCGAGCTGCGGAGAGAGGAAGTCGTGCCGCACCTGGTAGCGGTCGTGCATCGCCCGCGACGGGTCGAACCACATCGACATCGTCTCGGCTCCGATCGAGAGCGAGCGCACGAAGACGTCGAAGCCCTCGAGCGCGGTCTGCAGGTGCATCAGCCGCTGCCCGGACTCGTCGTAGCGCTGCCGCAGCTCCTCGGCCGAGCCGACGCGGGAGACGCCGACCCACTGGCCGCCGTCGAACGGCTTCATGAAGAGTGGGTAGCCGATCTGCGCGCCGATCGCCTCCAGGTCGAAGGCCGCGTTGTAGCGCTCCGCGGTCGGCTGGAAGCGCGGATTCTGCGGCGGCACCTTGTGCGGTATCAGCCACGTCTCCGGCACGCGAATTCCGAGCCGCATCAGCGCGCAGTACGCCGAGTGCTTCTCCATCGCCTGGAAGGTGAACGGGTTGTTCAGGAGGTAGACGTCGTCCATCAGCGACGCCTTCTTCAGCCACGCGCGCGGCAGGTCGTACCACCAGGCAAGACGGTCGATGACGAGCGAGTAGCGCGGCTTCGCGCGCAGGTCGAACGGCTCGTTGACGATGCGCTCGGTGCGCAGATCGTGGCCGTCGACGGGCCCGAGCCGGGCGACGAGCGCCTCGAACGCTGCCGGCCAGTCCTCCTCGGTCCCGAGCAGCAGGCCGATCACGAGTTCGCTCATACGAACCTCGGTAGGTGGTGGGCGAGCTGGCGACGCCACGACGGCCAGTCGTGCGGCACGTCGTGGCCCCAGAGGTCGACGTCGTGGCGGATGCCCTTCTCGGCGAGGAGCGAGCCGAAGCGCTTCGTCGACTCGAGCGCGCCCGTCGTGTCCTCCCATTGCCCCTGGCCACAGACGAGGAGCAGCGATGCCTGGCCGCGTAGCCAGTCGAGGTGGTCGCCCTTCAGGTTCGCCACGTAGTCCATGGGGTTGTTGAAGTACACGGCGTCGGCGCGCTCGCCGCCGCCCTGCACCGAGACGTCGTACACGCCGGAGAGGCAGATCGCGAGCGGGAACAGGTCGGCGCGCTTCAGGCAGACGTTCGCGGCGTGGTAGGCGCCGAAGGACGCACCCGCCGCGAGCAGCTCGTGCGTGTGCGAGTCGGCCTGCACGAACGGGACGAGCTTCGTCAGGAGCCACCACTCGTAGTGACCGTGCCGGCGTGCGCGCTCCTCGAGCGGCAGGTCGCGCCGCGTCCAGCTCTCGCGGTCGAACGACGGCACACAATAGAGCTTCACCTTCCCCTCTTCGAGTAGGGGCGCGATCGCGTCGACCATCCCCCGCTGCTCCCAGTCCCACGCCTCGCCGTCCTCGGACGGGAACGCGACGAGTGGCCGCCCGTAGTGACCGTGGCAGACGACCGCGCTGCCGTCGATCTCGACGACGCGCCGGTTCAGCAATCCCGCTCCCGGCGGCGGCCGAGCCGCCGCCTCCGCTCCTGGGCGAGCTCCGTCGAGCCCGCACTCACGTCACGGCCTCGATCAGGGTCGGCAGGTTGGGGTCGAAGCCGTCCCGCCAGCACGTCCAGGTATGCCCGTCGCGGACGAGCGCGAGCCAGGCCGGGTGCCCGTGCGCGACGAGCGCGGAGGCGAGCGCCTCGTTGTTCGCGCGGTTCTCCTCACCGGTGCCGCAGGTGAGCGCGATCGGGATCGGGTCGGCGTCGAGGCCGCGCAGCGCGGTGCCGACGAAGCGCGTGATCCTGCGGTAGCGCGGGAAGGCGGACTCGTAGCGGTCGAACCTCTGCCGGAAGAAGCTGCCCGACTGGAGGAGCAGCCCGTCGAAGAGCCGCGGGTGGCGGCTGTGCGCGTGCAGGAGCGCGAGCGCGCCGAGGCTCGCGCCCATGCCGATGCGCGGCCCGTGCGGCGCCCGTTTCGCGATCTCGGGGAGCAGCTCGCGCGCGAGCGCGGCGGAGTAGAGCGCCGAGGCGGAGTAGATCTCGTTGCGGTCGACCGGCTGGACGAGCGCGGCCCGGAGCGGCGGGATCCGCTCCTCCCAGCTCATCACGTCGAGGAAACGGGTCAGCCCGGCGTACTGCGCGTACTCGGGGCCGTCGTGCACGAGGAGGAGCGGCGCGTCGGCGGCCGGCGGGTCGGGTGTCGAGTAGATCAGCACCTGCACGCGCGCGACGAGCCGGCGGCAGCGGATCTCGACCGGCTCGAGCGCCCCGGCGTCGGCGATCGAGTCGAGCCACGCCGGTCGGCGGTACTCCGGCCACTCGATCACGGACTTGTCGCCGAACGGCCCCGGCGCCCGCAGCGGGTTCGCGGGGTCGGGCTGGAACGTCCCGTCGATGCCGACGAGGTACTCGAGCCGGTCGACGTTCGGTCGCGCGAACTCGAGCCTCCAGGCGCCGTCCCGCCACTCGAACGGCGGCCCCGGACGCGGCCGCACGACGTCCTGGCCGAGGACGACCTCGCCGAAGACGCGCGCGGGGTCCAACACCGTCAGCTCGACGGCGGTCTCGCGCACGCGCGGCGGGCTCAGCGCTTCCTGGGCTTCTTGCGGTTCTGGCGTTCGCGGATCTTGTACTCCCGCACTCGCTCCTGTCGCAGTAGGTGATTGCGGCGCGCCTCGAGCGCCTCGACCTCGCGCTGAAGCTTCACGTACGACTCCCACCGCTCCTCGGGGAGCGTCCCGTCGGCGAGCGCCTGGCGGATCGCGCAGCCGGGCTCGCGGTCGTGGTTGCAGTCGGAGAAGCGGCAGCGCCTCGCGATCTCCTCGACGTCGCCGAACGTCTGCTCGAGGTCGGCGTCCCAGAGCTGCAGCTCGCGAATGCCGGGCGTGTCGAGGATGACGCCGCCGGCCGGCAGCAGGATCAGCTCGCGGTGCGTCGTCGTGTGCCGGCCGCGCTGGTCGTCCTCGCGCACCTCCTGCGTCGCGAGCAGCTCCTCGCCTACGAGCGCGTTGACGATCGTCGACTTGCCGACGCCGGAGGAGCCGAGCAGGACGGCGGTGCGGTTCGGCTCGAGGTACGGAGGAAGCTGGTCGAGCGCCTCCCCCGTGCGCGCCGACACGGCGTGCGCGGGGCACGAGCCGAGCGTGACGGCATCGACGTCGGCGAGGAACGGGCCAACGTCGTCGACCAGGTCGCTCTTCGTCAGCAGCACGACGGGCTGGGCGCCGCTCTCCCACGCCATCGCGAGGTAGCGCTCGAGCCGCCGCACGTTGAAGTCGAGCGGCAGCGCCTGCACGAGGAACGCGACGTCGACGTTGGCGGCGAGCACCTGCTCGCGCACCGCCTGCCACACCTCCTTGCGCGAGATCGACGTGCGGCGCGGCAGCACTGCCTCGACGAGCCCGGTCTCCGGGTCGACGCCGACCCAGTCGCCGACCGCGGGTAGCTCGTCGGCCTTGAAGAGGCGCGTCGCCGCGCTCGCCCGCAGCTCGCCTTGCTCGGCGATCAGGTCGTAGGCGCCCCTGTGCTGGATCGCGACGCGGGCGGGCACGAGCCCCGCGGCGCGGTGGTCGGCGAACGCGGCGTCGAAGCCGTCGTCCCAGCCGAGTCGGTGCAGCAGCGTTTCCGTGGACGGAAGTGTCAACCAAAAGCTCCTTTGCGTGTGAACGGGCGCCGGCCCGTCACGGACGCGTCAGGAGACGCTGCGGACGGCGGCGCAGGGCGCGGTGAACGCGTGCAGCACAATCGCCATGTCTCCGCACCTCCTTCTCGTCGCCGGGACGGCGCCAACGATACACTGGGCGCGCCCGCGGCGCGGTGAGATTCCGAACCGGGTCAGATCCGGGAGGAAGCAGCCCTAAGGATCCCTCACCGGTGCCGCGGTCTTCTCATTTGTAAGGCGTTCGCAAAACGTGGCCGCCCGCGTGCGCTGGTTCGCCGGGGCGCGGGTACAGAGGCGCGCGAGCCACGCGCACGCGAGGGCTCGGGGAGACGTCGGGCCCGCCCGCGGGGGAGACGGGCGGGCCCGCATACGCCTGGTAGATTGGCGCTCCACCCGCTAGAGGGCGCATAGCTCAGCGGGAGAGCGCTCGCTTCACACGCGAGAGGTCCCTGGTTCGATCCCAGGTGCGCCCACTGCACTGAACTTGGCGCTTGGCGGACCCGCAGGGCGTCGATCAGCCGAGGTCGAGTACGAGCTGCAGCGCGTCGTCGATGTAGCGCATCTCGTCGAACGTGAGATGCCCGACGTGCTCGCCCAGCGTCCGCGCATCGACGGCCCCGACCATCTCGCACATGACGCGCGTCGGCTCATTTCCCACCTCGACCTCTGGATGGAAGCTCGCCGGAGGAGTCGACGTCGACGTGGGACAGACAACGATCGTCGACAGGGCGAGGAGATCGTCCGCCTGAACGACCACGGCGAATCGACGCCCGCGTTGGACATGACCGCGACCGCTCCGAAGCGTGATCGCGAGGACGTCACCGCGGACCACGAAGCTGCTCCATGAGCGCCGCCACCTCACGCGCTTCGCGGACGTAGGCCGGGTTCTTCGCGAGCGCCGCCGCTTCCGCCGCGAGGCCTCTCCGCCGACGCTCCCGCTCGGCGGTCTCGGAAATTGCCTGACGCGCGGCCTCCGCCCGGGTCACGCCGCGCCGCCGCGCGATCTCGTCGAGAGCACGCAATCCCTCGCGGCCGAGCCGCAGGGAAAGAGGCGGTACGGACGACATCGTTCAATTGTAGCGCATTTCGCACTACAAAAGCGTGGGACGCCTCGACACGAACGTCCTGATCCGGCACCTGACCGGCGCTCCGCCGACTCACGCGCGCCGAGCAACGGCCTTTCTCGGGCGGGCGGAGGAGTTGCTCCTCCCCGACCTGATCGTCGCCGAGGTCGTCTACGTCCTCGAATCCTTCTACGAGGTCGAACGTGCGCGGGTGGCGGAGCTCGTGCGCGCCATCATCTGCTACTCGCCGATCATCGTCGTCGACGAGCCACTGCCTCTTCGTGCTCGAGGTCTACGAGCTCGACGGTCTCGAATTCGCGGACGCCTATCTCGTCGCCTGCGCCGAGGCGAGCGGCGTTGGGGCGATCGCGTCGCTCGGCCCCGCCGGGTCGCGACCGTTCGCCGCGTCGGACCGTCCTGATCCTGTCCGATCACGCGAGTCGTAACGGCGCGACCGTCAGCCCTGGTTTGCGCAACTCCAAGTCCGCCACTGCACTTCACGATTTCCTTTACCGAGCCGCTGCTAGAGTAAAGGAATGAGCGTCATCTCCCGGAAGAACCAGGTCACGTTGCCGGTCGACGCGCTGCGGGCGGCTGGGCTGGAGCAGGGTGACGACGTTCGGGTCGAGGTTCGGGGGCCGGGCCGTCTCGAGCTGGTCCGGGTCGACGAGCTTGTCGAGGAGTTCGCCGGGGTGTTCGACGCACGCGTCTACCCGAACGATTACCTCGAGGAGCTGCGGCGCGAGTGGCCGTAGTGGTCTTCGATGCCGACGTACTGATCGCCTATCTCGGCCGCGAGGACGCCAATCACGCCGATGCAGTTGAGCGGATGCGTGGCGCGCTCGAGCCGGGAACGCGCCGGATGATCTCTGCCGTGAACTACACGGAGGTGCTGATTGGGCCGTTGCGCCATGCCGGCTCGGCGGGCGCCGACATAGTTGACGCGATGGTCGCGCGCTTTGGTATCGAGACGATCCAGGTCGATCTGGCTCTGGCGCGGCGCGCTGCCGCGGTTCGCGTTCGGACACGGCTCAAGCTCCCGGACGCGTACGCGCTCGCCACCGCAATTCACGCGGAGACGCGTGCAGACGGCGCCGTTCGCCTCGAGAGCTTCGATGACCAGGTCGTCAGGGCGTACGCAGGGCTCCGTTCGGTCCCGCCCGAGCTCGAATAGCTCCTTCGGCGGTGTTTCCCCAATCAGTGCTCGCGGTCGCCGACCGCTTCGTGGACAAGCGGGGCGACGCGCGTTCCGAACAGCTCGATCGCATGCATCACCGCAGCGTGGTCGACGGCGCCGATGCTGATGTGCGCGAGGTAGCGGTCCGGCTGAAAGAGCTCGTGGAAGCCGACGATCTTCGCGGCGACCTGCTCGGGTGAGCCGAGGGCGAGCGGACCGTACTCCGACTTGAGCGCCTCGTACTCGGCGCGACCCGACGGCGGCCAGCCGCGCTCGCGGCCGATCCGGTTCATCCCTTGCAGGTAGGGGGCAGCGAACGCTGAGTCTGCGGCGTCCTCCGTGTCGGCGACGAATGCGTGCGTGTTGATCGCGAGCTTCGGCCGCCCATCGTTCCCGTCTTCGGCCCAGGCGCGGCGGTAAAGCTCGACGAACGGCTTGAACCTGTAGCTCTGGCCGCCGATGATCGCGAGGGTCAGCGGCAAGCCGAGCCGCGCCGCGCGGACGACGGATTCCGGCGAGCCGCCGACCGCGACCCAGATCGGGATCGGATCCTGCAGGGGCCGCGGCCAGACGACGGCGTCCTCGAGCGGCGGCCGGTGCTTCCCCGACCAGGTGACCGGGTTCGAGTCGCGAATCGCGAGCAGCAGCTCGAGCTTCTCCGAGAAGAGCTCGTCGTAGGCGTGCAGGTCGTAGCCGAACAGCGGGAACGACTCGATGAACGAGCCGCGCCCGGCCATGATCTCGGCACGGCCGCCCGAGATCAGGTCGACGTGCGCGAACTGCTGGAAGACCCGCACCGGGTCGTCCGACGACAGCACCGTGACCGCGCTCGACAGCCTGATCTGCTCCGTCACCGCCGCGATCGCGGCCAACGCGGTCGCCGGTGAGGAGACGAGGTAGTCCGTGCGATGGTGCTCGCCGATCGCGAACACGCTCAGGCCGAGCTCGTCCGCGAGACGAGCCTCCTCGAGCAGGTTCCGCATCCGCTGCTCGGGCGCCACACCCGGCGGCAGGTCGGCGAACGTGACGAGCCCGAGCTCCACCCGGTTGACGCTAGCTGGAGCGCCGCCACCTGAAGCACCGGGAATAATACTTTCGTTTTTGAAGTTTTAGATCGCGCAAACCCTTCGAAAGGAGCCTCGCATGACCGTCACGGACGAACTGCTCGCCAACGCCACCCGCTATGCGGAGACCTTCGATCGCGGCGACCTCCCTCTTCCCCCGGCGAAGAAGGTCGCCGTCGTCGCCTGCATGGACGCTCGCCTGAACGTCTACGGCCTGCTCGGGCTCCACGAAGGTGACGCGCACGTGATCCGCAACGCCGGCGGCGTCGTCACCGACGACGAGATCCGGTCGCTCGCGATCTCACAGCGGCTTCTCGGCACCACCGAGATCGTGCTGATCCACCACACGGACTGCGGCATGTTGACCTTCGGCGACGACGAGTTCCGCGCGCAGATCCAGGACGAGACCGGCATCAAGCCGGAATGGCCGGCCGAGGCGTTCGACGACCTCGACGCCGACGTCCGGCAGTCGGTCGCCCGCATCAAGGCGAGCCCGTTCGTCCCGAACAAGGAGAGCGTCCGCGGTTTCGTCTACGACGTGCACACCGGTAGCCTGCGCGAGGTCGAGTGAACGAGCGCCGCGTTTGGCGGGCCGGCCGCCGGAAAGGAGCGTCGAATGGAGATCGTGCTGATCGTCCTCGTTGCGGTGATCGTTCTGATCGTCGTCGGCGGGCTCGTCGTCGGCTTCGTGCTGAAGCTGCTCTGGTGGGCGCTGATCGGGCTCGTGCTCGGCGCGATCGCACGCGCGATCCTGCCCGGCAAGCAGAACATCAGCGTGCTCGCGACGGCCGGCGCGGGAATCGCAGCAGCGCTCCTCGGCGGCATCATCGGCCACATCGTCGGTGCGGGCAACGTCGTGCAGTTCCTGATCGCGACGGCCGTGGCGATCGTGATCGTCGCCGTGCTCGCAGCATCGGACCGCGCCGCCGCCTGAGCCGACCGCTCTACCCTCCGATGTGCGAGCCGGTGATCGCCGTGAACTGGCAGATCAGCGACGCTGCCAGGAAGACGAGCCCCAGCGCGATCTCGTTGAAGTGGCGGAGCTCGCGCCCGCTCGCGGCGAACAGGAACATCACGAGCGCAGCGGCCATCAGGATCAGAGCGAGGACGTCCATATACCTCCCGGGGTCAGCCCCAGAGGTCGGGGCGGTAGCGGTCTTCGACTAGCTCGAGCTCGGAGACGAAGGCCTCCGCGTGCTCGCGCGGCATGGCGCCGTGCTCGGCGACGACGTCGGTGAACGCGGCGCGGATACCGTGCCGCATCGCCTCCGACCCGCACACGTACACATAGCCGCCGGCGGAGACGAGCCGCCAGACGAGCTCGCCCTGCTCCCGCAGCAGGTCCTGCACGTACCGCCGCGGCGCGTCCGGATCGCGTGACGTCGCCACGTGGAGGTGATCGAGCACGCCGTCGGCGACGAGCTGCTCGAGCTCGTCGCGGTAGATGAAGTCCTGCTCGCGCGAACGGATGCCGTTGAAGAGAGCCGCCTCGCCGAGCACAACGCCGGCGCGCCGGAGCGCGAGCCGCTCCCAGAGAAACGCCCGCATCGGCGCGAACCCCGTGCCGGCGGAGACGAAGACCATCGGCTTCGACACGTCGTCCTGGAGACGGAAGCCGTCGGCGCTGTCGAGGAAGACGTTCACGCGGTCGCCCTCTCGGAGCGTGTGCATGTAGTGCGCGCAGGCGCCCCTGAACTCGCGGCCGGGCATGCCTGCCACCTCGACGGGAGCGAGGCCGACGGTGACATGTGCCGCGACCTCGCCGTGCACCCGCGGGCTGGAGCTCGTCGAGTAGTAGCGCGGCCGCAGCGGCTGGGCGACCTGCAGGAACTCGAAGATGTTGAGCGAGCAGGACGCGAAGTCGTCGAGCAGCCGAACGACGTCATAGGCTCCCGCAGAGAGGGCGTCGCGGAGCTCCGACGGCGGTCCGTCGGGGGCGCACACCACGTCGCGGATCTGCTCCAGGCTCGCACGCTCGTGCGGATCCGTCGCCTTCTCGACGAGCAGGTCGAGAAGCGCTGCGTTGGGCGGCCCGGTGATGTCGACGAGGCTCGTCAGCACGTTCCGCACCTGGAGCACGACACCCCTGGGGACAGCCTGGACGTCGAGATTCTTCGGAACCATGAAGAGCCCGTCGAGGACGGCTCCGAGACGCTCCGCAAACCGCTCGACGCGCTCCTCGTCGTTCCGCGGGCAGATGCCGAGATGGTCGCCCGCGCGATACGTGACACCCTCCGGCAGCGCGACCTCGACGTGCCGCGTCCGCTTCGGTGAGCTCGCCGCCTGCAACTCGCGGAAGGCAACCGTGCGCGCCTCGAACGTTTCGAGCCCGACCGTGTTCGTGAGAATCTTCGGCACGAGCAGGACGCGAGGCGCGGCATCGCCGCCGCCGCCGAGCGAGCGCGCCATCGCCGTCGCCGAGTCGGCACGCGTGAGAGCGCCCACCGCGGCGCGCTCGGCCGCGACGCGGTCGGCGGCGGCCGCCGTCGGCGTCGCGCCCGACAGCTCGAGCAGCGCCGGCCACACGCGGTTGCCCCACGCGTCGTACGCCTGCTCCCACGTCGGCGTGCCCACGTCGGCGAATGCGAAGTCGGTCACGGGCTGCGCCCCGAGCTGCGCGAGCCGCTCGTGGACGTAACGCGGGAACGCGAGGAACGCGTTCCACTGGCTGTTCCCGAGCCCCCACACGACGTACCGGCAGCCGCTCCAGGCCTCGCCGGGCTGCGCGCGCTCGAGCAGGTTGCGGAAAGCGCCGGCATTCGTCGGCGGGTTCGACGTGTAGGTCGCCGTCATCACGACCAGGAGCCACGGCCCGTCGCGCGGCGGGCGCTCGGCGAGCTCGTTCAGGGTCAGCACCTCGCTCGTGTAGCCGTACCGGCGGCTGCGCTCGGCGAACCGCTCCGCGAGCCCCTTGTTCGTGCCGAAGTTGCTGCCGTAGCCGACGACGAGGTGCCCGTAGGGACTCTCGGCGCGGATCTCCGACGGCGTGTCCCACGGCTGCGTCGCGGCCGCCGGGGCGGCAGGCGCCGACACGCGCTGCGGGCGGGGGCGCGCCGCACGGCGCTCCCGCGGCAGCCGGACGACGCGAACCGGCCCCGGCTTCGTCGTCACGACCGTGTTCTTCGTCACGGTCGCGCCCGGCGCGAGCCGCAGCCGGTACCGGTTGTAGACCTCGAACAGGAGGACGCGGAGCATCATGAACGTGACCTCCTGCGCCATGCACTGCCGCTTCCCGACCGAGAAGGGAATGAAGGAGTGGCGCGGCCGCTCGAGCACCTTGTCGGCCGCGAACCGATCGGGGTCGAATGCCTCCGGATCGGGCCCCCAGTAACGCGGGTCGCGCTGCGCGGCGAGCGCGCCGACGAAGACGATGTCGCCCTTCCGCATGCGGTACGGGCCGAGCAGCCCGTTCCGCAGGCTGCGCCGGATGGTGATCGGCATGGGCGGATGGAGACGAAGCGCCTCCTTGATCACCTGCGTCGTATACGGGAGCGAGGCCAGGTCGTCGTACTGGAGGTCGTACTCCGGGTCGCCGCCGGAGATCGCGTCGATCTCGTCGACGAGCCTCTCCTCCACCTCCGGATGCGTTGCGAGCAGGTACGCGAGCCACGTGCCCGTGATCGACGGCCCGTTGAAGCCGTTCGACATGTGCATGAGCACCTGGTCGCGCACCGTCTCGAGGTCGAGGTGCGCGCCCGTCTCGGGGTCGGGCACCGTCAGCAGGCGCCCGAGCAGGTCGGTCTGCGTGCCGGCCGGGCACGTGTGCTCGCGCCCGCGGACGAGCGCGTCGGCCCGGCGGAAGAGCTCTCGGTTGTGCCGCCGGTAGCGCTGCACCCGCGCGCGGCGGGCCGGCCGGGCGAAGAGGGTGAGGTCGGGTCTCGGCTCGGCGACGCGCAGGATGCTCTCCTTCGTGCTCTCGGGCATCGCCTCCGCAAGGGGATGAGGCTCCGCCCCGTCGCCGAGCAGCCCGAAGTCGTAGTTGCACGCGCCGCGGCCCGACACCTCGAGCGTGTACCGCTCGACCCACTCCTTGGCGTCGACGGGCTCGTCGTCCGGGATCGCGGCCCACGCGTCGACGAGCCGCCGCGCCTGCTCCTTCATCCGGCCGAGCTGCGTGCGCTGGTGCGAGGGCGCGTACCACGGCAGCATCACGCGGCGGATCCGCTCGTACCTCTCGCCGTCGCCGATGACGGAGATGCCGGTGCCGCGGCTGTTCGCGAGCTGCGCGAAGAAGTTGATCTCCTCGACGCGTTTCCCGAACTGCTCCTCGTTGGCCGCCACCTCGTCGAGGAGCTCGGGGTCGGAGACCACGACGATCCGCCACTTCTTGGTCGGGATGCCGACCGCGTAGATGTGCCCGAAGCGGCGGTAGTAGTCGAGCTGCGTGTCGTTGTCGTTGAGGACGTCGAAGTTGGCGAAGCGCTCGCCCTTCGGCACGAGCCAGCGGACCGCGTACGGGATCTCCCGCGGTGCGGGAGCGCCGGTCGCAGAGCGCTCGATTCCACGGCCCGGCCGCTCGGACCCCCGGGCTCTAAACATCGAATCGGACTCTATAGAGAGCGCGGGCCCGAGTCCATGCCTTATTCCAGACGCTCCGACAGCGACTGCATCACCTTCCAGGCGAGCGCCGGGTTTCCCTCGACGACCTCGCGGAAGTCCGTCGGCGAGAGCGCGAGGCACCGCAGGTCGCTTGCAGCGCGAACGGTCGCCGTGCGTCCGGCGCCCTGCATGAGCGCGATCTCCCCGAAGTGGTCACCGGGGCCGAGCGTGCGGCGCACGTCACCGTCGACGACGACCTCGGCAGCTCCGCTCTCGAGGACGAAGAAGGCGTCGCCCGTCGCTCCTTCGATCGTGACGGGAGCGCCTGCGTCGTACGTCAGCTCGTGCATCGCGCCCGCCAGCTGCTGCAGCTCGGTCTCGTCGAGGTCATCGAAGAGTGGGACGCGCCGGAGGGTCTCGATCCGTGGCACCCCGCTGATTCTGTCAGCCGCGGCAGCGCGTGCAGTACGACGGCGCCCTGCCGACAGGACGAGCGACGCAGCCGCCGCGGTCGCCCGAGATCGTCGCGCAGCACCACATTCACAGATCGCGATTCGGGGTCGGGAGGCAACGGAGTTAGCCTCCCTCGGGGAATGGACGAGCTCGACCTCCTCGACTGGAAGCGCCGCGTCTTCGAGCTGTACGCGGGAATCCGAGACGCGTCCGATCCGCATGCCGCGTGGCGGGCCTGGCGCGAGGCGCGTGACGAGCTCTTCCGCTCACATCCCCAGTCGCCGCTCCCGCGTGCCGCCCGGGAGCCCTTCGGCGGGCTCGCGTACTTCGACTACGACCCGACGCTGCGCGTACTCGCCGACGTCGAGCCCGCGCCGCGCGAGCGGCGCGAGGTCGCCACCTCCGGCGAGCAGCCGTACGCGTTCACGCGCTTCGGCCGCGCCGTCTTCTCCGTCCACGGCCGCGGCCAGTCCCTGGACCTGTACTGGCTGGACGGGTACGGCGGCGGCGTCTACCTCTGCTTCCGCGACGCGACGAGCGGCGGCGAGACCTACGGTGCCGGGCGGTACCTGCTCGACACGGTCAAGGGGGCGGATCTCGGCAGCGAGGACGGCCGGCTCGTCCTCGACTTCAACTTCGCCTACAACCCGTCCTGCTCGTACGACCCGCGCTGGGTCTGCCCGCTGGCACCGCCCGGGAACACGCTCGCCGCCCCGATCAGGGGCGGCGAGCGATGGGAGAGGTGACGGCCGGACTCAGTGGCTCATCGTGCCCATGACGTTTCCGACGTTCAGGAGCCCGACCTGGCCGAGCTGCACGCTCGCGAAGCTGTGCGAGACGAACGGGTAGATGCCCGGCTCCGTGATCTTCACGTCGAACACCCCGCCGCCGCCGGCCGGCACCGCCGCCGTCTGGATGTCGTGCTGCGGCGCGTCGACGAGGTCTGCGTTGATCCAGGCCCGCGACAGCACCGTGCCGACGACGTGGAAGTCGGTGTTCAGGCTCGGCCCGGCGTCGACGACCCAGAAGCGAACCGTCTCGCCCGTCTGCGCGGTCAGAGGATGCGTCTTGTACTGGCCCGCGTAGCCGTTCCAGGTGACCCAGTCGGGCGTCATCTGCTCGGCCTTCGTCACGTCGAGGGCGGCCGGGGCGCCGAGGCCCGCCTTGTTCAGGTACCACTCGCTGGCGACGAGGACGTACTCGCGGTCTGCCTTCGGCATCGTCGCCGGCTCGACCACGATGGCGCCGTACATGCCGTTTGCGATGTGCGTGAAGGCCGGAGCGGTGCCGCAGTGGTACATGTAGACCCCCGGCGTCCTGGCGACGAACGAGAACGTCTTGTCCTGGCCCGGCAGCACGTCGGAGAAGGCGAGGTTGGGCGCAATCTCCGCGGCGTGGAAGTCGACGGAGTGCGGCATCGGCGACGCGTTGTGGAGCGTTACCTTCACCGTCTGGCCGACGCGGACGTGGATCGCCGGGCCGGGAGCCGAGCCGCCGAACGTCCACGCGTCGTACTTGACGCCCGGGGCGATCGAGACGACGCCGTGGCTGATGTCGAGCCTGACGTTCGCGACGGCGCCGGGAGGCGCCGCGGGCAGCGTCGCCGGGAACGCCCTGTGGGCCGTGGCGATCGCGTCCGCGTTCGCCGGTGCGGCGCCTGCGAAGCTCGGCGTCGCGACGGCGCCGGCCGCCGACCCGGTCGTCGCGGGCATCGCCATGCCGGGCATTCCGGCCATCGAGGACAACCCTGCCGGGGCCGCCGTCTGCGCCTTCGCGACGGCGCGGCGGGCGTCGTCGCGCGCCTTGTTGGCGGAAATCGCGAGCCAGAGGCCGATCAGCATCACGACCGGGATCGTGATGCCGGCGAACAGCGCAAAGAGCTTCAGCGCCAGCCCGCCGTTCGATTCCTTGCGCGCGACCGTGTACGTGCTCATCTCTCGTCCTCCGTTTTTGCGTCGTGTGCTCGACCTGCACGGTAGGAACGGGAGCGCCCAGCGGAATACGGGATTTGTACGGGTCGCGCCGCGGGAACCCCGCGGGGTTTCCCGCTCAGACGGTCTCGGCCGGCTCGACCCGCTGCGCCTCGCGCGGCGCGGCCGCCTGAGCGCGGCGCGGACGCCGCTGCAGGCGCTCGGCGGCGAAGTACGAGCCGATCACGACCACCGCCGCGAGCGCCTGGGCGCCGAGCGTCTCCCACGTCGGCACGACCTCGAACCAGCGGGCCCACCAGTCGGGGAAGCGCACGCCGAGCGGCGTCGTCGTCAGCCAGCCGACGTCCTGCATCGTGCGGGCGCTGCCGCCGACCATGACGACGAGGACGACCCCGAGCAGCACGCCGGTGACGACGAGCATCCGCTTGTACGGAAGCTTCTGCTGCAGGAAGAACGTCGCGGCGCCGACTGCGACCGTGCCGGCAAGGCCGATGCCGACGCCCTCGAGCACCGTCCCGGTCCCCGCCTGCAGCTGCAGGTTCTGGAGGAAGAGCACGACCTCGAAGCCCTCGCGGTAGACGCTCGAGAAGCCGAGCGCGACGAGCCCGAGCACCTGACCGCCGACGAAGCCGCCCGCGAGCACGCGGCGCCGCTGCGCATTCCGCTTCCCGATCCACTTCGTCCAGTAGACCTTGTGGAAGAACCAGTTCATGACGACGAGCAGCACGGCGATCGCGATCAGCCCGGTCACCGCCTGCGTCTGATCCGCGTAGCGGCTGAACTGCGCGAGGATCGCCTGCGCGAGGAACCAGGTCGCGACGGTCGCCCCGAACGCGACGCCGGCGCCGAGGGCCACGGGGCGGCGCAGGCCGCGCAGCGACGCCGTCACCGCTGCGAAGATGAGAACCGCCTCGAGCCCTTCGCGGAAGACGATGATCGCGCTGTTCGCGACGACGACGCCGTGGGAGGTGTTCGTCGCGGCGGTCGGGTCGGCCGGGCCCTGAGCCGCGTAGATCAGGCCGCCGACGAGCGTGGCGACGATCGCGCCGGCAAAGATCCAGAGGCCGTACGCCTGGAAGAAGCGGCGCCGCTTGACCTCCTCGCAGAAGACCTCGTCCACGGCGGCGACCCTAGCAAACCTTGTAAGGGCAGCCTTACACCTTCGCGAGCATGCGCAGGTCCCGGGTCAGGAGGCCGGGGACGAACGGGCTGAGGAAGCCCGCCCGTTCGTCGCCGTCCCGGTCGAGGACGTAGAACGCGTCGCTGTGCAGGATGTCGGTCTTCGTCACCCGCACCTCGATCCGGTAGGCCTGCCAGACCGGCGCGAGCTCCGCGCGCGTCCCGAGCAACCACTCGAAACCCGGCGGCAGCCGCCACTTCCGGGCCGCCGCGGCGACCGTGCGAGGCGTGTCAGCGACGTCAACGCTGACGATCACGAGCTGCGGCCGGGCGCGCTCGGGGAGGGGACGCATCGCCGCTGCGAGCTGCGCCGCCTGCAGCGGGCACTCCGACGTGCACAGGGAGTCCATGAACGCGACCACCACGCTTCGGCCGCGGAAGGAGGCGAGCGAGACGCTCCGGCCGTGCTGGTCGCGGAGCCGGAAGAGCGGCGCCGGCGCCGCGCGCGGCTTCCACGTCGCCTGCCCGTAGAACGCCGGCAGCGCCGGCTTCGCCTGCGCGCCGGACGCCGCGAACGTGTTGTGCAGGACGATGCCGACCGCGATGCCGACGACCGCGGCAGAACCGATCGCGAACAGGTGCAGCCGGCGCACCCGGCTCTAGACCTCGTGCCGACGGCGTGCCGTCACCGCCCACCAGACGCCGACGAGGACGAGCAGCCCCAGGGGCAGGAAGAGCGTCAGGAGCGACGCGGTCAGGAACGAAGCGAGCATCACGTCTCCCTCGGTCGAAGGTCGGGGACGGCCGCCCGCTGCGGCCCGGGCCCGAAAGCGCGGTAGGCAGCGACGAGGACGGCCACCGTCAGCGGTATCGACGCCGGCACCCACATGATCCCCGCTGCGAGCTGCTGGTCGGCGAGCGCGGACAGGCCGCCCGGCCGGTGCGCGAGCGCGGCGTAGTGCGCGTACAGCGGGTGCGGCGCGAGGGCGAGCACGAGCGCGAGCCCCCAGCCCGCCAGGATGGCGCCCACGCCGTACGCCGCCCGCTGCCCGTCCGAGAGCCGCGGGCGCCGCGAGGCGGGAACGAGGTGCGCCCAGAAGAGCAGGCCCGTGACGAGAAACAGGACGTGCTCGATCACGTGAACCGTCTCGTTCCGCAGCGTCAGGTCGTACAGCGCCGGCAGATGCCACGCGAGCAGCACGCCGTTGAAGAGCGCGAACGCGGGGAGCGGCGACCCGACCGGCCGGCACGCGAGCAGGACGCGGGCGATTCTCCGGCGCGCCCGCAGCGGCAGCCCGCGGAGCGAGCGCGGCCACGGCCGTCCGAGCAGCAGCAGCGGCGGTGCGACCATCGTCAGGATCACGTGCTGGACCATGTGCGCCCAGAAGAGGCTGTCGGCGTACTCGTCGAGGGTATCGAGTGCGACGACCAGCGACAGCAGCCCCGCGAGGAACGCAGCGTCATGGCGCAACGGCTCGTGCGGCCGCCGGCCGAGCACGTACAGCGTCACGCCGAGCAGGAGCGGTGCGAGCGGCCAGCCGACCCGCATCTCAGGCGAGGTACAGGACGACCCAGGTGACGACGCCGATCACGGCCATCGTCGTCCACGTGAAGGTGAGCGCAGCCAGCTCTGCCGTGTTGAGGTGAACGGCGTTCCTGATGTCGGGCGCTTCCCGGTAGTCGTCGCCCGACGCGTCGCCGGGTTCGACCTCCGCCCTGCCGAACGGCTCGTCGCGGTACCGGAACGAGAGCGCGAGGCACGTCTCGAGCCAGTAGAGCGACCCGACGACGAAGATCGTGTAGAGCCCCGTCCAGCCGAGGTACACGGAGGCGTAGCCGCCGTCCGTGGGCCCGAAGCCGAGCGTCGACCAGGCGACGACCTGCGCGACGACCGCGACGAGGGCGAGCGCGAGCGCGCCGACCCCCTTCAGCCGCCAGAGCCCGCGCCGCTCCGACCTCTGGTCGACCGCCCCCCACGACAGCAACACGGCGCTGGCCGCGAGGCACACGGCGACGACCGCGCCCCACGCCTGCGGCGGGCTCACGCCCTTCGGCTGGAAGAGGCCGTGCTGGTTCAGCGACCTGAGGTAGAAGTAGGCGAACAGGAAGGCGAAGAAGAAGAACACGAGCGAGCTCGCCCACAGGCGCGAGCCGATCAGGAGGTTGCGCTCGAGCAGCGCCGGCGGCTCCTCCTCGACGACGCCGTAGTCGGTCGCGGGGTGCGCGAACTCGGTCACGGCGTGGGCCTCGCCGGGCTGACCGCGGGGCGCGTGCCGTCGAACCCGGCCTCCTCGATCCCGCCGTACGGGTACGGGTCGGGGCCGAACGTCGGGATCCGGTCGAAGTCGTGCACGGGCACCGGCGACGGAAGCTGGAACTCGATCGACTTCGAGCCCCACGGGTTCGCGCCCGCGGGTACGCGCGCGAAGACCTGCGACCAGACCAGGTTGGCGACGAAGACGAGCATCGACGCGCCGAGCACGAAGGCAGACACGGAGACCCACTCGTTCGCTCCCTGCAGGTACCCCGCGTACGTCACCACGCGGCGCGGCATGCCGAGGAAGCCGATCACGAGCAGCGGCCCGAACGTCGAGTTGAACGCCAGGAACATCACCCAGAAATGCAGCTTGCCCAGGCGCTCGTCGAGCTCGAAGCCCGTCATCTTCGGCAGCCAGTAGTACACGGCGCCGAAGAACGCGAAGACGAGGCCGCCCATGATCGTGTAGTGGAAGTGGGCCATCGAGAAGAAGCTGCCGTGCGTCGTCACGTCACTCGGCACGTCCGAGAGGAAGACGCCCGAGAGGCCGCCGATCAGGAAGTTGAAGACCCAGGCGAGCGCGAACAGCATCGGCACCGTCAGCCGGATGCGCCCTGCCCAGAGCGTCCCGAGGGCACAGACGAAGATGAAGCCCGTCGGCAGCGAGATCAGCTCGGTCGAGAGCATGTAGAACGGCCTCAGGTCGGCGTTGATGCCGCTCACGAACAGGTGGTGCTGCCACACGAGGAAGCTGAGGAGCGTGATGCCGAGCAGCCCCGTCACGGCCAGGCGGTAGCCCCAGAGCGGCTTGCGCGAGAAGACCGGCAGCAGCTCGAGCACGATCCCCATGCCGGGTAGGGCGAGGATGTAGACCTCCGGGTGGCCGAAGATCCAGAAGAGGTTCTCGTAGAGGTACGGGCTGCCGCCCGCCTGGTCGTTGAAGAAGCCCGTCTGCGCCGTACGGTCGAGCGCGAGCATGAAGAGCGTCGAGATCAGGACCGGGGCGGCGAGCAGCATGAGCACGGAGGTGGAAACCGTCCCCCAGACGAAGATCGGGAGGCGGCCCCACGCAAGGCCGGGGGCGCGCATCGTGATCACGGTCGCCAGCATGTTCAGGCCGAGCAGCGTCATCGAGAGCCCGACCAGGGCGAAGAAGGCGATGTACGCGTCCATGCCCATGTTCGCCTGCACGGAGAGCGGCGCGTAGCCGGTCCAGCCCGTGGGGAAGCCCCCGAACGCGAGCGCCGTCATCAGGATCGTGCCGGCCGCCATCAGCAGCCAGAACGTCAGCGCCTCGATGCGCGGGAACGCCATCCGCCGGGCGCCGATCATCAACGGCACGAAGTAGTTGGCGAACGGGCCGAGGATCCCGCTCGTCATCATCCCCATCATCATCGTCCCGTGCAGGCCGACGAGCGTCAGGTAGTTGTTGCCGTTCCACGCGAGGTGCGTCGGCCGCAGCAGCTCGAAGCGGATCAGCATCGCGTTGAGGCCGCCGATGAAGATGAACGCGCCGATCCCGATCAGGTACTGGATGCCGACGACCTTGTGGTCGGTGCACAGGCCGAAGTAGCGGCCGATCCCCTCCGTCTCCTTCTCGCGGAGCGACGGCGGCTTGCCGAGCATCCGCTGGACGGGATAGTTGGCGAAGCCGAGCCCGACCAGGAAGCCGACGACGCCGGTGAAGTAGGCGACGAACAGCGCGATGTCGTTCTGGCCGGTGTCGTCGAAGTAGTCCAGGCTGGGCGCCTTGACGAGATGCCCGAGCCACCAGCCGACGTAGAAGCCGACGATCCCGAGGACGACGCCTGTCAGGAGATTGAACTCGACCAGGCGGCGGCGTCTCATCCTGCGCGGAAGGTCGGGTCGGGGTTGTAGCTCGACGAGTACTTCGGCAGGTACTTCATGACGGGCGCGAACTGGCGCTTGCGCGCCGCGATCCACGACGCGAAATCGGCGTCGCTGACGACGTGCCCGGTGTCGGACATGTACCCGTGCCAGAGCCCGCAGAGCTCGGCACAGCGAACGTGGAACGTCGAGATCTTCTTCGTCTCGACGTACGCGATGTTGTCGACGCCGGGATTCGCGTCGGCCTTCACGCCGAGCTCGTACGCCCAGAACGAGTGGATCGCGTCGAGTGACGTGACGTGGAACGCGATCTTCCGGCCGACGGGAAGCACGAGCGTCGCCGTCTCGACGCCGCCGTAGGTCGGGTAGCGGTAGGTGAACTCCCACTGCTGGCCGATCACCTGCACGGGCAGCGGGGCCCCACCGGGCTTCGTGACGGGATTGGGCCCGGCGCCGCCGCCGGCACCGTTGTCGGCGAGCAGCTCCGTGGTGCCGAAGATCGCGAGGAAGAGCACCGCGGCCGTCGTGGAAGCGAGCCATGCGACCTGCGACCGGAAGTGCCCTCGCAGCGGCGCGCCGTCGAGACCCTCCTCCCCCGGCTTCGCGCGGAACGCGGTGAGCGCGTAGCCGAGGTAGACGAGGATGAAGACGGTGAACGGCGTCATGACGACGAGCAGGACGGTGTTGTCTGTCACCTGGCTCGTCGCGACGGGCGTCCCCTTCCCGGGTGGCATGTTCGGGCCGAGCACGAAGACGACGAGCGGGAGGACGATCGCCGTGCCGATCGTCGTCAGCGCCGCGATGCGCCAGCCGTGACCGCGCCTAGACCACATCGACGTACCCGTCCATGTAGCCGACGGTCTGCATCGGCCCTCCGAAGCCGTAGACGAACCCGGCGGCGCACGGCACGAAGCACTGCCAGCGGTAGTGGCCGGCCTTCCCCGTCCGGAACGTGAAGGTGATCGTCTCGTGCGCCGTCTCCATCGGGCACGGCGCGTCGTCGCACTGATGGGGCGCGTCGTCGGCGACGCCCATGACCGGGACGATCACGCCGAGGCCCGGGATCGCGAAGGTGTGCGACGCGTCGTCCGGGTCGATCACCGCCGTGGGCTTGCCGTTGATCGCGAACCTGCCGCCGACGAGCCCGCGCGCCTGCCCGAGGAAGGGGTTCCGGAGGCCGCTCTTCCCGTCGAAGTTGTAGATCGTGACGTGCACCAGCGTGTTCGCGGGCAGCGTCCAGACCGTGCTGCGATGCCAGGTGCCGTGCTCCCTGACGAGGTAGGAGACCCAGTTCTCGTTCGGCGCGAGCTTCCCGACCGCGGCGACGGTCTGCAGCGTCAGGTTCACGCTCCGTCCCTCTGCCGCCTGAGCAGCGGGCGGCGTGTAGGGCGCCGGGCCCGTGGCGAGCAGCGTGACGTAGAGGCCGATCAGCACCCCGGCCACCGCCACGCCCGTCGCGAGGATCGCAACCTTCGTCCGCACCCGGGCCGGGTATATCGCCCGCCGCACCGGGAAGTGCGGTTTCTTACGAAGGTGTCATCTGCGCGTCATCCAGGTGTCATCCGTCGCCTCTCGGGAAGCCCAGAGGCTTCTCTTACCCGACGCACAGGAACGACAGAGAGGCTCCCAACCATGACATTGACGACACTCGTGCTCCTGAACGCGACCCTGGGGACGCTCCTCGTGTGGGGGCTCGTGCAGCTCCTCGCGCACGGCATCGACTCCGACCGGCGGCACCGAAAGGCCAACGCGGCCGAGCTGCGCACGCTGCCGCGCGAGCACCGGGACCGGATCGCGGCGTAGACCCCGCACCCGGCCGCGTTGTATGGTCGCGGCGGGGTGCGGATTCTCGTCATCGAGGACGAGTCCCGGATCCTCGAGTTCCTGCGGCTGGGGCTCGAGGCGGAGGGCTTCGTGGTGGACGCCGCGGAGGACGGCTCCGCCGGCCTGCGGCTGGCGCTCGCCGGCTCGTACGAGCTCGTCGTGCTCGACCTCCTCCTCCCGCGGCTCGACGGGCTGCGGCTGCTCGCCGAGCTGCGCCGCTCGCGCGCCGACGTGCCCGTGCTGATCCTGTCCGCGCGGTCGGACCTGTCGACGAAGCTGCGCGGCTTCGACCTCGGCGCGAACGACTTCCTCGCGAAGCCGTTCTCGTTCGACGAGCTCGTCGCGCGTGTCCGCGTCCACCTGCGCAAGGGAGGCGACGGAGCGGGCGGCTGGCACCTCCAGGCGGGCAAGGTGCAGCTCGACCTCGCGCGTCGTCAGGCCCGGGTCGACGATCGCGTCGTCGACCTGTCCGACCGGGAGTTTCGCCTCCTCTACCACCTCGTCTCCCATCCCGGCGAGATCGTGAGCCGCGAGCGTCTCCTCTCGGAGGTGTGGGGGTACAGCTTCGACCCGGGCTCGAACGTGGTCGACGTCTGCATCCGGCGCCTCCGCAAGAAGCTCGGCGCGACGGGCGCGATCGAGACGATCAGGAATGCTGGCTACCGCATCGCGGCCTAGCCCGGTCGACGTCGGCTGGGTCGTCCTGGCGACGACCTGCCTCGCGGCGATGATCGCCTGGCCCTCATGGGAGACGATCCCGTTCCACGTCATCTGGATCAGCCTGACGCTCCTGTACGGCTTCCGCGTCTGGTCGCCCGCGACGACGGGCGTGGTGCTGGCCGCCGTCATCGCCGGAACGGGCGCGTCGATCCTCGCAGACGCGTTCGACGGGCTGCAGCTGTGGGGCGAGCTGTTCGAGGTGCCGCTGATGTCGGCGATGTTCCTGGCCATGGTGTGGCACGCGCGCCGTCGAGCGTCGATGCACGAGACGGTCGAGGAGCTCGCGCGCGAGCGCGCCGGCCTGCTCGAGCAGCAGGAGCGCCTCGTCCAGAACGTCTCGCACGAGCTCCGTACACCGGTCACGATCGCGCGCGGCCACCTGGAGCTCCTGGCAAGGCGGATGGGGACACAGCAGCGCGAGATCGACGTCGTGTTCGAGGAGCTGACGAGGATGGAGCGCCTCGTCGACCGCATCCTGCTGCTCTCCAGGGCCGAGCGCGGCGACTGGATCGACCGCGGGCCGGTGCCGCTCGTGACGCTGACCGAGGACGTTCTCATGCGCTGGGCAGACGTGGCGCCGCGTGCGTGGCGCCTGGGACCGGTCGTCGACGTCGTGCTCGAGGCGGACGAGACGTGGCTGCGGGCCGCCCTCGACGCCCTGCTCGAGAACGCCGCGCAGCACACCGAGCCGTACGAGCTGATCGAGCTCGCGGCGCGGGGAGAGCACGATGCCGTCGTGGTCTCCGTGACGGACGGCGGGCCGGGGATCGACCCGGCGCTGCACGAGCGCATCTTCGAGCGCTTCGCGCGCGCCGACGCGTCACGAACCCGGCGCGAGGGCGGTGTCGGCCTCGGCCTCTCGATCGTCGCCGCGATCGCGCGGGCCCACGGAGGACGGTGCGCTGCCCGGAACGCCCCCGGAGGGGGCGCGGTGTTCGAGCTCTGGCTCCCGCTCACGAACGCGTCGCAAGCGGACGAGGCGTCGGAGCCGGGCCCGCCGTTCGCCGGGGACGTCGCTCCCGTGGCCGTTCCGTAGTCTGCGACAATCGGCGGCGTGGCAGCTCTCTACCGCAAGTACCGCCCCCAGACGTTCGCGGACGTCGTCGGTCAGGAGGCGGTCGTGCGGACGCTCACCAATGCGATCGAGCAGGGCAAGGTGCGGCAGGCGTACCTGTTCGCGGGGCCGCGCGGTACCGGCAAGACGTCCCTCGCGCGGATCCTTGCGAAGGCCGTCAACTGCGCGCACGGCCCGACGCCGACCCCGGACGGCACGTGCCACGCCTGCGTCGCGATCGCGAACGGCACGTCGCTGGACGTGATCGAGATGGACGCGGCCTCGCAGCGCGGCATCGACGACATCCGCGAAATCCGCGAGCGCGTCGTGCTACAGCCGGTCGAGGGGCAGTACAAGGTCTACATCCTCGACGAAGCGCACCAGCTGACGGACGCCGCGTGGAATGCGCTCCTGAAGCTGATCGAG
>JAICYG010000052.1 GCA_025934335.1 Thermoleophilia bacterium
CGTCTCGAAGCTCTCCCATCTCCGCTTCGAGCCGTCGGGCCCGACGAACGACGCCGACATCCGCACCGCGAAGTCGATCGTCGACTACATCTTCCGCTGGTTCGGCAAGAAGTTCCTCGACGTCGACCAGCAGGAGGAGGCCGGCATCCTCTCCGCAGAGGTGCGGGCGAACCTGGCCGCGAAGTACGCGAACGGCGAGACCGTGAAGGCCGAGGCGCCGGCGCCCGGTCAGACCGCGCTCTTCAACTCGTTCGAGGATGCGATCGAATGCAACCGCTGCGGCGGCCGCATGGTGCGCGCCGGCACCTGCTACACGTGCCGCGACTGCGGCACGTCGACCGGCTGCGGTTAGTAGTTAGTCAGTAGTCAGCGATTCGCGAGCAAGCGTTGCGTCACGAGCTCCCGTGCCCGTGACGCAACGCCCGCCCGACCCCTCAGGAGGTCTTCACTTGACCGTCGTCTTGGGCTTGGTCAGGAGCCTGTGAGCCGACCAGCTCCCCCCGCCTTGCGGGCTCGCCCAGGTGCCCGACATCGACAGGAGCCCGGTGACCTTGCCCTTGTAGGTCGCGCCGACTCTCACGGCGCCGAACCTGATTCCGCTGCTCGTGACGGCGCCACTGATCCCGTACGTGCCGGCGGGCTTCGAGAGCTTGATCGTCCCCTTCAGCCGCGACCGCGTCTGAGTCCACGTGAGGGTGAACGTCCCTGAGAAGGCGCCGCTGTACTTGCCGGACCACGTGCCGCCGAGCTTCGGCGTGGAGCTCATCGCGCCGACGGCAGTCGCGGCGAAGCAGCAGACCGCGACGATCACCGCGGCCCAGACAACGCCGCGCGCCACACGACGTGACGGTGCAATGCGCCTGCCTGGTTCCTTGCGTTGTCTCGTCATCCTCGTGAGCCTGCGCTTCTGCCCCCGCGAGCGAAAGGCGGGAACACCCCACGAAATCGAGTTCATGGGGTGTTCCCGCCTTTCCCGGCTCGACCCGCGGCTCTAGCCTCGCCCCATGGCGGATGCGGCCGAGACCTTCGTCGCCGAGTGCTTCTGGCCGGGCGTGAGCACCGACGACGTCGAGGCTCTCGACCGGCGGGCTCGCGCGGCGGCGGCGGAGACGGGGCCCGACCGGCCGATCCGCTATCTCGGCTCGCTTCTGATCCGCGAGGACGAGGTGGTGTTCTGCCAGTTCGAGGGCCGTGCCGACACCGTGCGGGAGACGGCCGAACGTGCGGGCGTCCCGTTCGACCGCATCCTCCTGACCCGGCGGTCACTCGGCTGACGACGCCGTCGCTCTAGCGGCGGTCGAGCGCCCGCGCGAGCTGCGCACGGGAGGAGATGCCGAGCTTGCGGTACGCACGCGACAGGTTCGCCTCGACCGTCCCGACCGAGACGAACGCGCGCTCGGCGATCAGCCGGTTCGAGAGCCCGTCGGCAGCGAGCAGCGCAATCCGCTCCTCGGTCGGCGTGAGCGTCTCGCTCGCCCTGCGCGTGCGCACGCGCGCCAGCTCGGCCCGCGCACGGTCCGCCCACGGCTCCGCGCCGAGCGAGGCGAAGGTCGTAAGCGCTTCGTCGAGCGCCTCGCGCGCCTGCCGTTTCTCCCGGCGGCGCCGACGGAGCTCGCCGAGCACGAGCAGCGTGCGCGCCCGCTCGAACGGCATCTCGAGCCCTTCGTGGCAGGCAGCCGCCTGCTCGGCCGCCCGAAGCGCGCCTTCGAGGTCGCCGGCGCCCGCCTCGACGAGCGAGTGAGAACGCGCGGCGACGGCGCAGAGCCACGGCCGCGGGATCGCCGCCGCACGCCGCTCGAGCCGCTCCACGAGCGCCCTCGCGCGCGGGAGGTCGCCGACACCGAGCGCCGCCTCGACCTGGTCCCCGTGGAAGCGGAACGGCGCGGGCTCCGGCCAGCGGGCGCTCGCCTCGTCCGCGAGGGTCAGCTGCCTGTCCGCTTCCTCGAGCTCACCCGCGGTGAGCGCGGCGAAGCCGAGCATCGAATGCGTCTGCGTGAAGAGGATCGCCGCGGCATCCGACGGCCCGCCGAGCCACGTGAGCGACTCCTCGCCGAGCCGCCGCGCCTCGTCGACGTCGCCCGCCTGCGCGCGCACGAGGCCGAGGGCGAACCGGGCGACGCAGGCCATCGGCGCCTGCTCGATCTGCTCTGCGAGCGCGAGCGCCTCGCGCGCGAGCGCCTCCGACTCCACCGGCGCGCCCGTCCAGAGCTCGATCAGCGCGAGCGCGATCAGATCGCTCTGCCGCTCCGGCTCGTTCCCCTGCTCCTCTGCGAGCGTGAGGAGCTCGACCGTACGTTGCCGCGCAAGCTCGAAGTCGTCGAACAGCGACGGCCAGAGCGCGCCGACCGAGCTGAGCAGCCAGCCCTGTGCGTGTCGCTGCCCTTCGAGGCTCCGGTCGATCAGCTCGTGGGCGGCGGCCTCCCCCGTGAGCAGCAGGCCGAGCGCGAGGTGCTGGAGCGCGAACGACTCGATCTCGGGCGCGTCCCGACCGGCCACGAGGTCGAGCGAGGCGCGCGCGTGGGCGACCATCCGCGGGGCGTCGACGGACGATAGCCAGGCGAGGCGCGCGTGCGCCTCGGCGGCGAGCAGGGGGTCGTCGACCTCGCTCAGGCCGCATGCGAGCACCGGGACGCCGCGCGCGTCTCCCATCGCCGAGTACACCGCCCCCAGATCGAGGAGCGCACGCGCGCGCCCGGCGGGCGGCGCGTCGACGAGCGCCGCCTCCAGGGCCGCGGCTGCAGCCTGGACGTCGCCGGCCACGTAGAGGTAGTTCCCGAGGGCAGTGCGGCGGCGCGCGGCAGCAGCGCGATCGTCCGGTGGAGTTCGCTCGACCGCGAGCGTCGCCAGCTCGGCGGCAGCCGCGGTCGCGCCGCTTGCGGATGCGAGACGCGCGACGGCCTCGAGCTCCGCCGCCAGGTCCTCGTCGGGGCCGCGGCCGGCGAGCGCCAGGTGCCGCACGCTCTCCTCCCGGCTCGAGACGGCGCCCGCCAGCGCTCGATGCGCAGCACGGCGCTGCGAGGTGGATGCCGACCGGTACACCGCCGCCGCGAGCAGCGGATGCGTGAACTCGATCCTGTCGCCGTCGATCCGCACCACGCCCGCCTCCTCGGCCGGAGCGAGCGCGTGGTCCGGCACGAGCTCCGTCGTCGGCGCCTGCAGGCACGAGGCGAGCAGCAGCGCCTCGCGCGTCTCGCGCGGCAGGCGTGCGACGCGTGCCGTGAGCAGCGCGTTCGGCTCGGCCGGCACCGGCAGACGATCGACGGGTGCCGTCACCTCGAGGCGGATCAGCTCGCGCGCGATCTCGAGCGCATAGAAGGGATTGCCGCCGCTCGCGGCCGTCACCTTGACGAGCGTCGGCCTCGGCAGCGCGTGCCCGAGCTCGAGCACGAGGATCTCGTGGATCGCGGCGAGGCTCAGCGGCCCGAGGACGACCTCCGTTCGCCGCTCGGCGGGGATCCCGTCGGCGAAGGTAACGGCCGGCTCGGCGGCGGACCTGCGCACGGAGGCGAGCACGCCGACGCGATGGACGGCGAGCCGGCGCATGGCGTAGGCGATCGCATCTGCCGACGGCCGATCGAGCCACTGCGCGTCGTCGACCGCGACCAGGACAGGCCGGTCCGCCGCCAGCGTCTGCAGCACCGAGCGCAACGCCGTCGCGACCGCGCGCGGCGGGACTGCGCGCTCATCGAGGTCCCCACGCAGGAGAACGCCGTCGAGGGCGCGCCGCTGGACGCGCGGCAGGGACCGAAGGACGTCCGCGTCGACGCTCTCGAGCAGGTCGCCGAGACCCGCGAACGAGAGCTGCGCCTCCGCGCCGCTCGCGCGCGTCTCGAGGACGAAGTGCCCCGCGGTCTTCGCCTGCGTTACCGCGTGCAGCCAGAGCGTCGTCTTCCCGATCCCCGCAGCGCCTGCCAGCACCACGGCGCGCGGGCGCTCCGACAACCGGGCCACGAGCTCCTCGAGCACCTCGAGCTCCGCCCGACGACCGACCACTGCCGGCTTCGTGAGCACGGCGGAACCTTGCCACGGCACGCAGCGCGAAGCGAGGCCCCGGCCGGGTGGGGCCCCGCCTCGTCGCCTCCGCGGCACCGGTCATCCCTGGAGCTCGGGACGCACCGCACCGCGGCGGGCACGCACGACGGGCTCCAGTCCCGCCGCGCGCGGCAGACGCCGAATGTGCCTGCCGGAGCTCGCCTTTGCGCATGCATCGGCGATCCGCTCAATTCGCTCGGCTGCGATACCGGCGCGGACGATCTGCTCGTAATACATCTCGTTTCCTCCTCTCTTCGCTGACGACGGGACCTGAACGAGGACGTGCAAGGGCGTGCGAGGACGTTGCGTCCACGAGGGACTCCTTCCGATCGATGGGTTACGGCCGCGGCCGGAGCCGCAGCACACCGCCCGCCTGCGAAGCGAGACGCGGTACGGCTACCGGAGCGCCGGCGGGTCTACGCGCCGAGCGAGAGGCGCGCGACGCGAGGCCCGAGCATGTTCGGCGACGGCGTGAGCTTCGTCTGCATCGAGCCTCCTTTCGCGAATCGCCGACCCCGACGGCCGGCGAATGAAGCCCGATAGATAATCACGCACGGACCGCCCTGTCAAGCCCGCTGCCCACGACGCATTCGCACCCCTCGTAGCGGGCCGGCCCCGAAGCGGGTCGCGGGGCCCGGGCGAGCGGGCCCCGCAGATCGAATCCTCTCCTAGGAAGCCGGGCCTTGCGGCTCGACCCGCGACGCCGCGACGACCGTCTCCGACTCCACGGAGCCGTCGACGTCGTGTCGCTGCTCGGGCCAGTCGCCGCTCGACCAGTCGTCGTGACCACCGTCGAAGAGCGACGAGATCGCCTTCCTCGCGGCCGGCATTGCGGCGACCGCCACCATCCCGACCCCGGCCACGAAGAGCACGGTATTCCGCGTCCTGTGGCTCTGCTGCTTCTCGACCCGCCGCTGCACCGACCGCAGTTGGTCCGCGAGCTCGTTCAGCTGTGCCCGCAAAACGGGGTCGGTTGCCAGCCTGCGGGCGACGCCGGTGATGCCCATCTGCCTGCGCGCGCGCTCGCGCGCGGCGACACCGGTCGTGAGCGCCTCGACGAGGCGCCGCCGAAGCTTCTCGTCCTTCGCAAGCGGGTCGCCGTAATCGCTGACGACGCTCCTGACCGTGCTCGCGGCATCCGACATCCTGCTCTTCACACCACCGTTCCGTCCGAACATGTACGCACCTCCTTGCGTTCTGCTCACCGAGAGTCTCGTCGCCCGCCGCCGGAAGCAAACCCCGGAGCCGGCTCGCCGTCGTCCCGCGGCGGGTGCTGCGGCGGCCCGTCCCCGAGGACGTCGTCGAGGAGCGCCCGGTAGTGCTGCAGCGATTCGTACAGATCCTCGCGCGAGAGGCCGCCGTCGTCCGACCGCCGGAGCGTCCCGTGAGCGCGCCGGTAGTGCTCTACCGCCTCGGGATGGTCGACCGAGAGCAGCGCGGCGCGCGAATCGAACCCTGCCTGCATCGGATAGCCGCAATCTGCAAGCACCGTCGCCGTGAGAGCATCCGCCCTCGTAACCGCCGGCAGCGGCGCCTCGTCGAACTGCTTCTCGATCTGGCGCCACTCCGACTCGTACGCGTTGCGTTCGGAGCTCCTCACCTCGGCGATCCGCAGCTCGCGACGACGCTCGAGCCGCTGTTCGAGCTCGTGCTCGCCCTTACGGCGGCCGCCCGAGCTCTTCAGCGTACGGTCGTACTCGGCGGCGAAGCGGCCGCGAAGCTCCTCCGTGCGGTGCAGGCGCTTGCGGTGCGTCGCCGCCGCGGCCAGCGCCGCGACGACGACGATCACCGCGACCGCAATCGCGATCCAGGCCCAGCCTGGCATCAAAGAGCGCCGCGCCGTCCGCCGAGGACTGCGAAGAGAGCGACGACGACGGCCACGATCAGCAACAGCCAGAGGAAGCTGTTGACGGCGACGCCGCCGCCGATCGCGAAGATGATCAGCAGCAGGACGATGATCCAGAGAAGAGGCATCTGATGGTCTCCTTCGACGTAGGGTCAGGAGACAAACGGAGAAGTGGCCGCCCGAGTTGCGGGCAGCCGGCGCGCCGACCTCCCGGCCGGCGCGCCGTGCAAGCCTCTAGGCCTTCGCCTTCTGGTTGATGCCCGACTTGAACATGCCGCCGGTTGCGATCTTCGTCAGCAGCTTGTCGGCTTTCGACTCCTCGCCGAGGGTGTCGTCGAGAAAGCTCTTGGCGTCGCCGAGGTCCAGGTGGTCGGCGAGCGTCTTCAGGGTGCCGTAGCCCGCGATCTCGTAGTGCTCGACCCGCTGCGCGGCTGCGATCAGGGCAGCGTCGATCACGGTCGGGTCGCCCTGCATCTCGAGGACCTCCTGGCCCTCCTTGATCAGGCCCTCCATGCCCTTGCACTTCTCGCCGCCGGGCGTCTCGCCGATCTGCGAGAAGATCTGCTCGAGCCGCTGGACATGCCCGCGCGTCTCCTCGAGGTGGTGCTCGAACGCGTCCCGAAGCTCCTCGTGCGACGATGCGTTCGCCATCTTCGGAAGCGCCTCGACGAGCTGCTGCTCGGCACTGTAGAGGTCCTGGAGCTGCTCGACGAACAGGTCGTGAAGGTTCTGAAGCTGCATGAATCTCCTTTCGGATGTGTGGGCTCCAGGGTCGAACGGGCGACGGCGCACCGGGGGTACGGCGCGAACCTTTACGAAGTTCTCACACCCGAGAACGCCGAAATCGGAAGGATCCTCGCGTGCGGCTGACGCGGCGCGCATTCCTCGCCACGGCGGCCGGAACGACAGTCGGTGCCGCGCTTCCCCGCGTGGCCGTCGCCGGGAGCGCCGCCCCCGGCGCTCAGGGATTCGCGACCTTCGCGAGCGAGCCGTCGCTGAAGGTGCCGACGCTGAGCGTCACGAAGCGCACGAGCCCGGGCCCCGGCCTGCTCTTCGTCACGACGCTGACGGGGCCGGGCCAACGCGGGCCGATGATCGTCGACGACCGCGGGAACCTCGTCTGGTTCCGGCGCACGAGCAAGGTCGCGATCAACTTCCGCCGGCAGATCTACCGGGGCAAGCCGGTCCTCACCTGGTGGGAGGGCGACATCACCCAGATCGGCACCGGCGAGGGCGAGGGCGTCATTCTCGATACGTCGTACCGGGAGATCGCGCGCGTGCGCGCGGGCAACGGCTATGTCGCCGACGTGCACGAGCTGCTGCTCACGCCGCAGGGGACCGCCCTGATCACGATCTACAACGAGGTGACGCGCGACCTGAGCTCGATCGGCGGCCCTGCAGCGCACCCGACGCTCGACTCGATCGTGCAGGAGGTCGACGTGAAGACGGGCAAGGTGCTGTTCGAGTGGCACAGCCTCGACCACGTCGGGATCGCGGACAGCTACTCGCCGGTCCTGACGCCGTTCGACTACTTCCACATCAACTCGGTCGACGTCGACCTCGACGGCAACCTGCTCGTGTCGGCGCGCAACACGTGGGGCGTCTACAAGCTCGATCGGCGCAGCGGCGAGGTGATCTGGACGCTCGGCGGCAGGTCGAGCGACTGGCAGCTCGGGCCGGGCGTCCTCTTCATGTACCAGCACGACGCCCGTGCGCACACGGACGGGACGCTCACGCTCTACGACGACGGCTCCGGGGACGTGTCACACCAGTCGCGCGCGATCCGGATCGGGCTCGAGCAGTCGACCCGGCGGGCCGTGCTGCTGCAGGAGTTCGTGCATCCACCGGCGATCACCGCCGCGGCGATGGGGAACGCACAGTTCCTCTCGAACGGCAACGTCGTCGTCGGTTGGGGAACGGCGCCCTACGTGACGGAGTTCGGGCCGCTCGGCGACGTGCGCTTCGACGCCAAGTTCGACGGCAACGCCTGGAACTACCGTGCGTTCCGGGACGTCTGGCACGCGAAGCCGGACCATCCACCGTCGCTCGCCGTCACCCGCCGTGGCGGCACCGCGACGACATACGCGAGCTTCAACGGCAGCACCGAGACCGTCTACTGGCGCGTCCTCGGCGGGCCGGCGCGAAACGCGCTGCGACCGCTCACGACGGTTCGGTCGAGTGGGTTCGAGACGGTGATCAAGGTGCCGCGCGCACCGGCGCGGTTGGCCGTGGTCGCTCTCGATGCGGCGAAGCGGCCGCTCGGCACCTCGCGGACCATCTAGCCGGACATCGGCACCTGCGGGCGAATCCGCGACCCGATCCGACCGAGGATCTCGGGCAGGTTCTCGCCCGTCGCGGTGATCCCGTGGTTGTGCAAACCGATCACCGCGTGCAGCGGATCCGGCTCGCGCGCGAGCGCATCCGACACCGAGACGGCCAGCTCCTCGCTCCCGCACGGGAAGTTGAGGTGCGTGCTCTGAATGCCGTCGATCCAGCCGTGCACGTGCAGGATCGCGCCGACCTCAGGATGCCGGCGGTAGATCATCCAGTGCTCGATCGCGTCGACCGAGACGCGCCTCGGCTCGACGACCGGCGGTACGCTCAGCACGATCACTCCGCGGCCCGCGTCGTAACCGCTGACGAGCAGGATGTCCCGGCCGGCCTGTTCGAGGTTCGCCTTGTCGACGCCGCTCGCGCTCATCCAGAAGCGTTCGGCGTCCTTGCGCGCGGAAAGATTCCCGTACGAGAGCCCGCCGATGCCGTAGAGCAGCTTGACGTGTCGTAGGTCGCGCTCGTCGAGCAGATCCTCGATCGGGAACGGCGCCGGCAGCAGGCCGAGCGAATCGATCGCGCGACCGGCCGTCCGGATCGACTCCGTCACCTCGTCTCCACCCCAGAGCTCCGGCTCGAGGTCGGTGCGGAACTCGTTGTCGATCACGAGCTTCGAACCGGCGAGCGGCAGCAGGCGCTCGAGGAGCGACGCGTCGTCGACGAGGTAGAAGCCGCGCTCCATCGTCGTGAACCAGGTGCCCTCTTCGGTAGCGCAGAGGACGATGTTCGAGAGCGAGCGAACGAGGAGCGGGTAGGTGTCCGCGAGCTGCGGGGCCCGTCCGGGCGGCAACTCGCAGAGAGCCGCAACGTAGGTGCCGCGGGCGCGGCGGCGAAACACCGTCGGGCGTTCCGGGTCGACGACGTGCAGGACGAGCGCCGCGGCGTCGGCGTTGACCGCGCGCCAGCCCGCTGCATGCAGCGCCTTCTCCAGGGCACGCAGGGCCCGGCCCGCAGCGGGGCCCGGGTCGACGCCGATGACGGCATAGGTGGTTTCCATGCTGCGAAGGCTCGCGCGAGCGTCCGGCCGGCGCATCGGGAGAACTACGTAGCTCGGCGCAAGACGAAACCTGGGCTTAAGCTCAACCTGTGCCGCACACTGTTCAGCTGCCCGACGGCCGTACGCTGGAGGCGCACGAGCTCGGCGACCCCGACGGCTTCCCCGTCGTGTACCACCACGGAACGCCGGGCTCCGGGACGCTCTACGAGCGCTGGCGGACGCCCGGCGTGCGACTGATCGCCTACGACCGCGCCGGCTACGGCGGCTCGTCGCGCAAGCCGGGACGCGCGGTCGCGGACGTGGTCGCGGACGTCACCGCGCTTGCGGACGCGCTCGGCCTCGAGCGGTTCGCGACGTGGGGCCTCTCCGGCGGCGGGCCGCACGCGCTCGCCTGCGCCGCCCTTCTCGACGAGCGCCTCGTGGCGGCCGCGAGCGTCGCGGGAGTCGGGCCGTGGGGCGCGGAGGATCTCGACTGGCTCGAGGGAATGGGCGAGGGGAACCGGAAGGAGTTCGACCTCGTGCTCGCGGGCGAGGAAGCCCTGCGGCCGGCACTCGACGACGAGCGCACGGGTCTGCTCGGGGTCACGGCCGACGGGCTGCGCGAGGCCATGGCACCGCACCTGGGCGACGCGGATCGCAACGCGCTGACAGGTGAGCTCGCCGCGTACTTCCACGGCAACATGCAGCACGGCCTCGGCAACGGCGTCGATGGCTGGCTGGACGACAATCTCGCCTTCGTGCAGCCGTGGGGATTCGACGTCTCTTCGATCGAGCGGCCGGTGCTCGTCGTCCAGGGAGGCGACGACCTGATGGTGCCGAAGGGCCACGGGCTGTGGCTCGCCGCCAACGTCCGCGGCTGCGAGACGCGGATCGACGACGCCGAGGGTCACCTGACGCTCGTCCAGAGCCTCGTCCCCGAGATCAACGAGTGGCTGCTGTCGCACAGCTGAATACAGCGGTCAACGCATCGCTGCGGAAGGCGATCCTCGCGGCAGCGGACAGCAGGCGCGTGCAGTCGCTCGTCCGCCGGCACGGCATGCGCCTCGGCGCGGCTCGGTTCGTCGCGGGCGAGTCTCTCGACGAATGCATCGCAGTGCTGCGGCGCCTCAACGAGCAGGGCTTCCATGCGAACACGACACTGCTCGGCGAGGGAGTGCTCGAACCGGGCGCGACGGAGCAGGTCGTCGCCGCCTACGAGCAGGTGATCGACCGGATCGCCGCAGAGGGCCTGCGCGCGAACGTCGCGCTGAAGCTCACGCACCTCGGACTCGAGATCGACGAGGAGCTCGCGTTCGCGAACATGAGTCGCCTCCTGCGGCGAGGATCGTTCATCCGCATCGACATGGAGCAGTCGCAGTTCGTCGACGCGACGCTGCGGATCTACCTCCGCCTCCGAGAGGAGGGGCTCGACAACGTCGGCACCGTGTTGCAGGCGTACCTCTACCGCACGCCCGAAGACCTGGAGTCGTTGCTGCCGCTCGCGCCGAACCTGCGGCTCGTCAAGGGCGCGTACCTCGAGTCGCCGGAGATCGCCTACCCGCGGAAGGCGGACGTCGACGAGGCATACGCGCGTCTGGCGGAGACGATGCTCGCGGGCTCCGGTCACGTCGCGCTCGCCACGCACGACGAGTCGCTGATCGACCGGGCGATCCGATTCGCGGACGAGCACGGCGTTCCACGCGAGCGCTTCGAGCTGCAGATGCTGTACGGCGTGCGGCCGCAGCTCCAGCTCGCCCTGGCGCGCCGCGGCTACAAGGTGCTCGTCGCCACGCCGTACGGGCCCGAGTGGTACCCGTACCTGATGCGGCGGCTCGGCGAGCGCCCCGCGAACCTGCTCTTCTTCCTGAAGAACACGCTGCGCGGGTAGATCCGTCGTCGTGCGAATCGAGCGCTTCACGATCCAGGGCTACCGCAGCGCCCACGACGTCGAGCTCGAGCCCGGCCCGGTCTGCGTGCTCGTCGGCGAGTCCTCGTCCGGGAAGTCGACCGTGCTGTCGGCGATCTGGACGCTGCTCGAGGCGGCCGCGCCGATGCCGACGGCGGCCGACGTCTCCCGCGGCTACACGCGGGTCCACATCGAAGCGGTCGTCGGCGATCGCACTCTCTTCCTCGACGCGCGGCCGCCGGCCACGCTCAACCTGAACCGCGAGGGCGCCCCGCCCGCGCTCTTCTTCCCTGCCAACCTGCGTCCGACGTTCCTGCTCGCGGCGACCGATCATCCCGCGAAGCGCGCGGTCGGCGTCGTGCGGACCGAGGAGACCGAGGACGGCGGGCTGTCGCTCGTGCGCTCCATTGCCGGGCTCGTCGAGGCGCGCGTGCGCGGGCTCGTGGTGCTGATCGAGGAGCCCGAGCTCTATCTGAGCCCGCCCGCGCAGCGGCACCTGCACCGGCTGTTGCGCCAACTCGCGGCGCGCGGCCGGAACCAGGTGCTCTACTCGACACACGCGCCGGTGTTCCTCGGCGTCGACCGGCTCGAGCAGCTCGTGCTCGTCCGCCACTACGACCACACCGGCACGATGCTCGTTCAGCCGGACGCGCTGCCAAAGACGCACGCGTTCCGGCTCTTTTCGGAGCTCGACGCGGAGCGAGCGGAGATCTTCCTCTCGCGCGCCGTCATGCTCGTCGAGGGCCGCACCGAGAAGCTCGCGTTCCCGTTCGTGTTCCGCGCGCTCGGCTACGACGCCGACCGGGAGGCGGTCGCGATCATCGACTGCGCCGGCAAGGGGAACATCCCGCTCTTCGCGGAGATCTGCAACGCCTGCGGGATCCCGTACGTCGTCGTCCACGACCGTGACGCACCGCGCGGCGTGCAGCCTCCGGAGCCGGAGCGCATCGCGAACGAGACGATCCTGCGCGTGGCCGGCCGCAAGCGCACCGTGGCGCTCGTGCCCGACTTCGAGGGCGTCAGCGGGCTGCGCGGCCGCCGCGCGAAACCCGCCGCCGCCTTCAAGCGCTTCCAGAACGGGAACGGCGAGATCCCGCCCGCGCTGCGGCAGGCGGTCGAGCGCGTCGTCGCGACCGCTCGCAGGGCGCCGCGCTCGACGCGCGGCGCCTGATCAGGCCGCGGCGGCGGGCCGCGTCTCCATCACCGCGTCGACGATCCCGTACTCCGCCGCCTCCTCGGGCGTCATGAAGCGGTCGCGGTCGATGTCGCGCATCACCTGCTCGACGTCCTGCCCGGAGTGGCGCGAGATGATCTCGGCCATCCGCCGGGTCATGTCGAGGATCTCGCGCGCGGCGATCTGGATATCCGCCGGCGTGCCGCGGAAGCCGCCGGAGCCCTGGTGGATCATGATCTTCGCGTTCGGGAGCGCGAACCGCTTGCCCGGCGCGCCGCCGCTGAGGATCATGGCCGCCGCGCTCATCCCCATCCCGAGGCAGACGGTCGCCACGTCGGACTTCACGTACTGCATCGCGTCGTAGATCGCCATCCCCGCGTACGCCGAGCCGCCCGGCGAGTTGACGTACAGCCAGATGTCGCGGCCGGGATCCTGCGCGTCGAGGTGCAGGAACTGCGCCGCGATCAGGTTCGCGATGTCGTCGTTCACCTCCTGGCCCAGGAACACGATGCGCTCGCGCAGTAGGCGCGAATAGATGTCGAACGAGCGCTCCCAGCGTCCGTCCTGCTCCACCACCATCGGCACGACCGACCCGACCAGCATGTCCACCTCCTGTAACGTGCAACTCGAAGGTTGCACTGTAGCGCAACTTGGAGGTTGCACATGATTCGCAAGGAGATCGTCCTGCCTGCCGAGCGCGACGAGGTGTGGGACGCGCTGACCGACGCGGAGCGGCTCGAGGACTGGTTCGCGAACGACGTCGAGCTCGACCTGCGCCCCGGCGGCGGCGCGAGCTTCCGCTGGGCAAACGGCGAGGAGCGCCACGCGGTCGTCACCGAGGTCGACCCGGAGCGGCGGCTCGCGTTCGACTGGGAGGACGAGGGCACGGTCGAGTTCACGCTCGACGACGACGCCGACGGGACTCGCCTCGTGGTCGTCGAGTCGTCGCCTGCCTGGTCGACCGCGCTCGAGCTGCAGGCCTGCGCCTTCGCTGTTGTCTGACCAGCTCGGCATGGTCTTCGGCGCGCTGGCCGACCCGTCGCGACGGCAGGTGATCGGCTACCTGTCGGAGCGCGGCACGGCGACGGCGACCGAGCTGACCGGCGAGCTGCCGATGACGCGCCAGGCGGTCGCGAAGCATCTGGCGACGCTGGCTGATGCGGGCCTCGTCGAGTCGGAGCGCCAGGGGCGCGAGACACGGTACCGGCTGACGGAGGCAGGCGCGGAGTGGGACGATCGACTCGACAGCCTGAAACGCCACCTGGAGAGACGACGAAGATGAGCCTCTACGACTCGATCCGCCACCTGCCGTTGCACGTTGACGGCTACTACCTCGAACCGCTCGAACGGGAGGTCGCGCGGGGCTTCACGCTCCGGCGCACGGTGGTCGTCCTGCACGGACGCGGCGAGGAAGGTCGCGGCGAGGAGGTCGACTACGACCCGAGGACACAGCAGACGTTTCAGGCGGACGAGGGCAAGCTGCCGTTCGCGGGCGAGCACACGCTCGACTCGTTCTCGCTGCTGCAGGCGGGGCAATCCGAGTATCGCCGCTGGGCGTTCGAGTCGGCGGCGCTCGACCTCGCGCTGCGGCAGGCAGGCCTGTCGCTCGGCGAGGCGGTCGGGCGCGAGCCGCGGCCGCTCCGCTTCGTCGTCTCGACGCGCACGGCCAACGTGCCGGGCTGGCTCGAGCTCTATCCGGAGCTCCGTTTCAAGCTCGACCCCGACCGCGACTGGACCGACGAGGTGATCTCGACGCTCCGCCACGTCGACACCGTCGACTTCAAGGGCATCTACCGCCTCGCGTTCGGAAGCCCGCCCGACGCCGAGCTGTACGCGCGCGTGGCGGAAGCGTTCCCCGAGGCGTGGATCGAGGACCCGGCGCTGACGCCCGAGACGACGAAGGTGCTCGAGCCGCACCGCGACCGGATCACGTGGGACGCGGCGATCCACGAGTGGAGCGACGTCGAGGCGTTGCCCTTCCGGCCGCGCTGCCTCAACTGCAAGCCGTCGCGCTTCGGCTCGGTCAGGCGACTGTTCGACTTCTACGACGCGTGCGAGCGCGAGGGGGTCGCGCTCTACGGCGGCGGCCAGTTCGAGCTCGGGCCGGGCCGCCCGCAGATCCAGCTGCTCGCGTCGATCTTCCACGCGGACGCGCCGAACGACGTGGCACCGGGCAGCTACAACGCGGCGTCGCCGGTGGCAGGGCTTCCGTTGTCGCCGCTCGCGATCGAAGGTTCCTCGGGCTTCCGGTAGTCGCCGCGAATTCGAGGCCGCCGCACGTAACGCCGAATCAGGCGTGAGGGACACTCGACCAACCGACTGGGTTGGCCCGGCGTATCGTCCCAACGCGCTGCCGATGGTAGAAGTCGTCACTCCACGCATGGGCCGTGACGACTCCGATCTCGACCACCGCAGGACTCGCATCTACCTTGCGCGACGAGCTCGCGATGTGCCGACGTTGGTTCAGGGCTTACGCGATCCCGATCTGCGGGCGTTCGCTGCTCGATCGTTGGCCAAGGTCGGTGATCGGTCGGCGGCGCGCCATATCGCACCTTTGCTCTATGCGAGCGACCCATCTTGCCGGATCGAGGCCGTCCGCGCTCTCGGTGAACTCCGCTCCGACGACCACGTCCAAGATGTCATTTCGATCTCGGAGAGTGATCCGGACGAGCTGGCGCGCCGCTGGGCGCTCGCGTCGCTTGGCTACTTCGAGCCGGGCGCCGTCCTATCGGCTCTCAGCCGTGCGCTCAAGAGCGACGAGCGCAGGATCAGACAGGCAGCGGCTGTTGGACTCGGCCACCTAGCGACGCCTGAAGCCATCGAGCTACTCCGCGGCGCAATGCGAAGCGAGCCGCTATGGCGACGTCGACCGTACCGTCGAGCCATGAAAGAAGCGCTTCACGAGAAATGATGAGTCACACGTGCGGTGCGCTTCGTTCTGGCGTCATAGCCGAACACTCGCGCAGCTCAGGATCAGCGCCCGCCTTGCGCCGCATCTCGCTCAGTCTCGTATTCGTCGTCGCCCGAATCCGTGGTGATGACGCCGCACCGGAGCTTGGCTGCCGCAGGATCCCAGTTGGACGGGTCGGATGCGGCTGCGAGCGCAACTTCCAGCGAGAGGCGCATGCCATTCGGCTCGTCGTACGGATACATCTCGACGTGTCCCTCGCGAAGGAGATCGAGGAGATGTGGCATGACCTGCTCCACGGTTCGGCGAGGGTGAAGCTCGATCGTCCGAACATCGATGTCCTGATGGAGCGCTAGCGGCAACTCCCACAACGCGGCGTCGTCGCTCGCATGGTCGAGAACCGCGTACCGGATTGGGTCAGCCATTCGCGAAGCATGCCGCCTCTGGCGTCATCCCGGAACACTGGCCCAGCCGATGTCTAGGGCCGGTCGAGTTCGAGAATGTCGCGGAGTGGCTCAGGGAGACACTCCTCGTGAGCGCGTAGCGGCAAATAGTTGATCCGATTCGACTCCGGGGATACGTCGATCGCCCAGACGCGTTCGTCCTTCGCGCC
>JAICYG010000206.1 GCA_025934335.1 Thermoleophilia bacterium
CGAGGGCGCCGACGAGGCGACGGCGCAGAGAATCGTCGAGCGGGCAGAGCACTGGATGCGTCTCTGCGTGGCGGACCGCCACGCAGAGGTCACAGACGGCGTGTGACCTCGTCGAGCGTCCGCTCCGCCTGACGCCGCGCAACCGCGTCGAGCCCCGGCCCCGCGACGATGCCGAGCGGCCCGCCGAGGCGCAGCTCCGTGTGCCAGCGCATGATCGTCGCACCGCCGTCGTCCTCGAGGTCGAACGTCGACCGCACGTCGGCGCCGCCGCCGTGGGCGCGCAGCTCCGCATGCTCGGGCTCGCGTCGCTGCACCACCTCGAAGTGAATCTTCACCGAGGGCGCGAGCGGCAAGGGCGGCTTGACCTTAGCCTCCCAGCGATCCGGCCCGACGACGCGGTGCGAGCGCACGGCGGGCAGCGCGGCGAGAACGACGTCCGGGCTCGTCAGCAGCACGAACACCCGCTCGCGCGGCGCCTCGAAGCGACGTTCCCCCTGGACGACCGTCACGGCCGCGCAACGCTAGCGCGTCAACGTCACCTTCGAGAGGCCGAGCGGCGCGTCGAGGTCGATGCCGCGCAGCTGCGCGAGCCGGAGCGCGGCGAGCTGGCCCGGCACGACCGCGACGAGGGGCGAGAGCCACTCGGGCACGCGCGTCCAGAGCGGGAGCGAGACGTGTGCGCGCCGCAGTGCGCCGTCGTCGTCCGAGACGACGACGAGTCGCGCGCCGCGCTGGCTCAGCGCGTCGAGCGCGGTCCCCATCGCCGCGAATGCAGGGCCGCGCGGCGCGACCGCGAGTACCGGCCACCCCGCGCTGATCGCTGCCACCGGGCCGTGCATCAGGTCGGCGGCGGAGTACGCCTCGAAAAGGAGGCCCGAGAGCTCGCGGATCTTGAGCGCGATCTCGAACGCCGTCGCGTAGTTGATCCCGCGCGCGACCACGGTGCCGCCCTGCAGGTCGTCGAGCAGGTCGAGGCGGCGGACGTCGTCCCACGAGCGCTCGAGCTGCAGCGCGAGCTGCGAGGGCACGCGCTCGAGCTCCGCAAGCGCGGCCTTGTCGCCGGTTGCGACCGCGAACAGCAGCGCGACGGCGCCGAGCGAGTTGAGGTAGGTCTTGGTCGCCGCGACCGCGACCTCCTCTCCCGCCTCGAGCGCCAGCACCTCGTCGGCGGCCGCCGCGAGCGGCGAGGCGACATCGTTCGTGATCGCAACCGTCGGGCGCCCCTGGCGCCGCGCCTCCTCGAGCACCTCGGTGACGTCGGGTGAGCGCCCCGACTGCGAGATGCCGACGACGAGCGCACCGGCGAGCCGCGGCGGTTGCCCGTAGATCGTGTAGAGCGACGGTGTTGCGAAGCTCACCGGCACGCGGTGCGCGCGACCGAGGACGTACTGCGCGTACCGGGCCGCGTTCGCGGAGCTGCCGCGCGAGGCGATCAGGACGTAGTCGACGTCCGGCCGCCGCAGCAGCGCTGCGATCCGCTCGGCTCCTCCGCGTTGCCGCTCGAGCAGCCGCTCGAGCGCCGCCGGCTGCTCCCGGAGCTCCCGCTCGAGATGTGTCGTCACGCAACCATCCGTGGCTCGAGCAACGCGCGCGCCGCGGCCAGGGCGGCACGCCCACCGCCGAGCGTCGTCACGTGCGCGCTCGCGCGCCGGGGCCGCCACACCGGCAGGCCCGTCTCGACGACGACCGCGCCGGGCCGGTCGGCGGCCTCCATCCAGGGGTGCCGGTGGACGTCGCGGACGACGTACACGTCGGCGTTCGGAACGCTCTCACCCTCGCGCACGACGATCGTGGCGATGCCGTGCTCGGCCTCGCCGGCTGCGATGTTCGCGCGCGGACGCAGCTCGACGATGCGCGGGTCTTCGGGCAGCGAGAGGTCGCCTTCCACCTGCACAGCGCGCGCGGCCGCCGCGAGCGCGGCGCGACGATCGACCTCCGCGAGGCGCGGCACGGCGAACGCGGCGAGCGCCGCCACTCGGGCCGCGGCCTCGGCCAGCCGCTCGGGCCGTACCCGCGCCGCAAGCGCCTCGACGATCCGGTCGACCTCCGGCTCGCCGAGGTCGTGGCCGACGAGCACCGCGTCGACGCCCGCCTCGAGCGCGAGCACCGCGGCGTCGGCGACGTCGTGGCGCGTGCTCACGCCCTTCATCTCGAGCGCGTCGGCGACCACCAGGCCCTCGAATCCGAGCCCGCGCCGGAGGAGACCGGCGACCACCAACGGATCGAGCGTCGCCGCGTCGTCGTGCACCTTGACGTGCGCCGTCATGATCGACGCGACGCCGGCTCCGATCGCCGCGCGGAACGGCTCGAGCCCGGCCTCGACCGGCCCGACGAGCTCCGGCAGCCCGAGGTGCGAGTCCTCGACCGTCGAGCCGTGCCCGGGAAAGTGCTTCGCGCACGCGGCCACGCCGAGACGCTGAGTCCCACGCACGGCCGCAGCGACGTGCCGAGCGACGAGCGCGGCGTCGGAGCCGAACGCGCGCACGCCGATCACCGGGTTCTCGGGGACGTTCACGTCCGCGACCGGAGCGAAGTTCCAGTTGACGCCGGCCGCGGCGAGGTCGGCCGCGATCGCGGCCGCCACCTCCTCCGTCAGCGAGACGTCGTCGAGTGCGCCGAGGGCAGCCGCGGAGGGGTACGGACTGCCCTCGCGCCACTCGAGCCGGGTGACGTCGCCGCCCTCCTCGTCGAGTGCGAGGAGCAGATCCTCCCGCTCGAGCCGCAGGGAGGCGACGAGCGCCGGCAGGTCGCCGACGTTGTCGGCGAACAGCAGGATCCCCCGCCCACCGCGGGCGAGGAAGCGCCGGATCCAGTCCGGCGGCGCGGCGCCGGGAAAGCTCGGGAGCACGCACGCGGCGGCGCTCATCCGCGTACGGCTCCGGCCGTGAGGCCGAATGCGATCCGCCGCTGCACGAGCAGGAAGAAGATGACGACGGGGATCGCGGTCAGCGTCGACGCCGCCATCAGCCCGCCCCAGTCGGTGTGCCGGCTCGTGCCGTAGAAGTACGAGAGCCAGACGGTGATCGTCTGCTTCCCCTGGTCGTTGAGCAGGATGCGCGCGAAGATGTACTCGTTCCACGTCGTGATGAACGCGAACACCGACGTGGCGACGAGCCCGGGCCCCATCAGCGGCAGCAGGATCTTCAGAAAGACGCCGAGGCGCGTCGAGCCGTCGACCATCGCCGCCTCCTCGAGCTCCTTCGGGATGCCGAGCAGGAACCCGCGCAGCGTCCACACCGAGAACGGCAGCACGAACGTCATGTACGTGACGATCACGCCGGTCAGCGTGTTCACCTGGTGATAGCGCGCGAGCACCACGTAGAGCGGGATGATCAGCCCCGCCTGCGGCAGCATCTGGATGCCGATCACGAGCACGACGAAGAGCTTCCGGCCGGCGAAGCCGTAGCGCGCGAGCGCGA
>JAICYG010000216.1 GCA_025934335.1 Thermoleophilia bacterium
CCACCCGAAGGGGTTCGTGCAGATCAAGGACCGCTCGAAGGACGTGATCAAGTCGGGCGGGGAGTGGATCTCGTCGGTTGAGCTCGAGAACGCGCTGATGGCGCACCCGGCCGTCGCCGAAGCGGCGGTGATCGCAGTGCCCGACGCGAAGTGGGACGAGCGGCCGCTCGCCGCGGTCGTGCTGCGCGAGGGGCAGACCGTAACGGGCGACGAGCTGCGCGCGTTTCTCGCGCCGAACTTCGCCAAGTGGTGGCTCCCCGACCGCTTCGAGTTCGTCGCGGAGATCCCGAAGACGAGCGTCGGCAAGTTCAAGAAGACGGAGCTGCGCGAGCAGTTCTCCGGGGTCACGGCGTGATCGAGACCGTCTGGCTCGACAACCCGCCGGTCAACGCGGTCAACAGCACGATCACGAACACGCTGTGGGACGCGCTCGAGAGCTTCGCCGACGGCGTCAACGTCGTCGTCCTGCGCGGGCGGGGCGAGCGCGCCTTCTCCGCGGGCGCGGACATCTCCGGCTTCGTCGGCGGCCTCGGCGAGGGCGACCGGCCGGGCGGCATTCAGCCCGTCGCCGACCTGATCGAGCAGGCGCCGGTGCCCGTCGTCGCAGCGATCCACGGCTACTGCCTCGGCGGCGGCCTCGAGATCGCGCTCGCGTGCGACTTCCGGGTCGCGACGCGCGACGCGCAGCTCGGGTTCCCGGAGGTAAACCTCGGCCTGCTGCCGGGCGGCGGCGGCACGCAGCGCGCGCCACGGCTCGTCTCCCCGGGCAGAGCTCGGTGGCTGACGATGTCAGGCGAGCGGATTTCGGCGGAAACCGCGGGGGCTTGGGGCCTCGTAGAGTTCGTCGTGGACGACCTCGAGGAGGGAATCGCGCGCTACGTGGAGCCGCTCGACCGGCAGAGCCCACACGCGCTCCGCGAGATCAAGCGGCTCTTCCACGCCACGCGTGACCGGCGCGACGACGAGCGCGAGGTGGCGGCGTTCGCGGCGTGCCTGCAGTCGGATGACGGCCAGGAGGGTGTCGCCGCGTTCCTCGAGAAGCGCACGCCGAACTGGACCGGTAGGTGAAGGCGGTCGTCCTGCGCGAGGTCGGCGGCGACCTCGCGCTCGAGGAGTGGCCCGACCCGTCGGGAATCGTGGTCGACGTGAAGGCCGCCGGGATCAACTTCGCCGACGTCCTCGTTCGGCGCGGCCTCTACCCGCAGATGCCGACGCTCCCGTACGTGCTCGGCATGGAGGTCGCGGGCCTGCTCAACGGGCGGCCGGTCGCGGCGTTCGCGCACGCGGCCGGCGGCTATGCCGAGCGGGTCGAGGTGAACCCCGGCTTCGTCTTCGACCTGCCGGAGGGCGCGTCGTTCGCCGCGGGAGCGGCCTTCCTGACGACGTACCTGACAGCGCACATCCCGCTCTCGCTCGCGCACCGTGCCGAGACGGTGCTGGTGCATGCCGGGGCCGGCGGAGTCGGCGCAGCAGCGATCCAGCTCGCGAAGCGACGCGGCGCATACGTGATCGCGACCGCCTCGACTCCCGAGAAGCGCGAGTGGGCGGGCGGGCGCGGTGCCGACGACGTCCGCGGCTACGACGAGATCGACGACCTGCACGTCGACCTCGTGCTCGACTCCGTCGGCGGCAAGGTCTTCACGCGCTCGCTGCCGCTCCTGAACCCGCTCGGGACGATCGTCGCGATCGGCTTCGCGGACGGGCTGTGGCGTGACCCGAGCGTGCAATGGCTCGTCGGGCGCAACGCCTCGGTCGTCGGCGTCTACCTCAATCGGCTGGTGAAGCTGCAGCCGGACTACGTCCGTGCCTGCGCCGAGGAGCTGCTCGAGCTGTGGCGCCGCGGCGAGATCGACCCGCCGATCGGCGCGACGTTCCCGCTCGCCGACGCACGCGACGCTCACGCGCTGATCGAGGCGCGGCGGCACGTCGGCAAGGTCGTGCTCGAGGCGTGAAGGCCGTCGTCACCGGCGGAGAGGGTGGGATCGGGCGAGCTCTGCGGGCGCGCCTCGAGCGCGAGGGCTACGCGGTCGAGTCGCTCGACCTCGAGACCGGCTTCGACGTCACGTCCTGGGAGGCGTGGCAGCGAGTCGGGCCGGTGGACGTCGCGTGCCTGAACGCGGGCGTGCTGACCGGCGAGCTGGAGGTCGAGTCGTACCGGCGGGCGGTCGCGGTGAACGTCGACGGTGTCGTGCTCGGCGTGCTGCGGCTGCGCGAGGTGATGCAAGAAGGCGCGATCGTCGCGACGGCGTCACTCGCGGGGCTGACTGGTATGCCGAGCGACCCGGTCTACTCGCTGACGAAGCACGCGGTGGTCGGGTTCGTGCGCTCGCTGGCGCCGCGCCTCGCTCCCGTCCGCCTGAACGCCGTCTGCCCCGGCTACACCGACACGACGATGGTCGACGGCGAGCGGGCGGAGATCGCCGCGCTCGGTGTGCCGCTCCTCGCGCCCGAGGACGTCGCCGAGGGGATGTGGCGGGCGGTCGCGGGCGAGGGCAGCGGCGAGTGCTGGTTCGTGCAGCCGGGCCGCGAGCCGGAGCCGTTCCGCTTCCCGAGCCTGCCGGGGCCGCGTTAGTACCTAGTTCCAGCCGGGGTCGAAGGGCATGTTCTCCATCAGCGAGACCGCCCCGCCCTTGCGCTGCACGACGCCGCGCCAGAGCTCGTCCGGGTCGTCTGCGAACACGTCGTCGGCGATCGCGTCGACGACGATCCACGAGTCGTCGCCGAGCTCGGCCTCGAGCTGCCCGCCGCCCCAGCCGGAGTAGCCGGCGAAGAGCCGGAGCCGCCGGATCGCGAGCTCCTCCGGC
>JAICYG010000044.1 GCA_025934335.1 Thermoleophilia bacterium
ACGGCGGTGACGTAGTAGCGGCCGATGCCGGGGACGGCGAAGATGTTCTCGACGATGAACGAGCCGGTGATGATGTAGCCGAGCAGCGGCGCCGCCGCCGTCACGACCGGGATCAGCGAGTTGCGCAGGACGTGGATCCCGACCACACGGCGCCGGCGGAGCCCCTTCGCCTTCGCCGTGCGCACGTAGTCCTGCTGCAGCGTCTCGAGCATCGTGCCGCGAACGAGCCGCGCGAAGTACGCCATCGGGACGAGCCCGAGCGTGAACGAGGGCAGGATCTTGTGCTGCCAGGTCGTCCAGCCGCTCGTCGGCAGCACGCCCCACTTGACCGAGACGAAGTAGATGAGCAGCGTCGCGACGAGGAAGTTCGGCAGCGCGAAGCCCACGTTCGAGAACAGCATCGAGCCGTAGTCGAAGCGCGAGTTCGGCTTGAGGGCCGCGAGGACCCCGGCGGGGACGCCGAGCAGCATCGCCCAGCCGAAGGCGTAGAGGCCGAGCTCGATCGAGCGCGGGAACTGCTCCTTGACGATGTCGTTGACGGTGCGGTCGCGCAGCACGAGCGACGGGCCGAGGTCGCCCGTCGCGACGCCCTTCACGTACTGCGTGTACTGCACGTACCAGGGCTTGTCGAGGTTGAACTTCCGCTCCAGGTTCGCCTGCACCGCAGCGGGCACGGCCCGCTCGGTCTTCCTGAACGGGTTGCCCTCGATCTGCTTCATCAGCAGGAACGTCATCAGGATCACGAGCAGGACGACCGGGACGGTCCAGACGACGCGGCGGATGATGTAGGCGGCCATGGCTTGTCCGAGGTGGCGGCTGCCGGGCGCGGGTCAGGGGAGAGCGCCCGGCAGCCACGTGTCGACCTCGCTTACGCCTCCCTGATGACGACCTTCGACAGGTCGAACTGGTCGAGCAGGTTGATCTTGAAGGTGTCCTTGACGGACTCCCGCTCGAGGTTCGTGTACGTGTACCAGTAGATCGGCGAGATCGGCAGCTCGCCCTCCGGGCCGGTCAGCATCGCCTCGGCCCGGCGGTAGATGTCGTACCGCTCCTCGTCGTCCGCCGTGTTCCGCGCCTGCTCGATCAGCCGGTCGTAGGCCGGGCTCGCGAAGCGCGTGTTGTTGTTGCCGGACTTGCTCGTCCAGAGCTCGAGGAAGTTCATCGGGTCGACGTAGTCGCCGATCCAGCCGAGCCGGTAGACGTAGACCGCGTCAGAGGGGGGCGGCCCGAGGAACTCGAGGTACTGCGCCCACTCCTGCGCCTTGATGGTCACGTCGATGCCGAGCTCCTTCCACATGCCCTGCACCGCGACCGCGATCTCCTTGTGGCCGGGCGAGTCGTTGTGGAACAGCGTGATCTTCCGCTTCGGGCTCTCGACCTTCGCCATGAACTCCCTGGCCTGGTCGAGGTCCGCGGTCGTCGGCAGGAAGTCCTGCTTGATCACGTCGAAGCCGGGCATCCCCTGCGGGACCATTCCGGTTGCCGGGATCTGGTCGGCCTGCGCGACGTTGTCGATGATCGACTGGCGGTCGATCGCGAACGCCATCGCCCGACGCTGGTTGACGTCCGGGATGTTCTTCAGGTTGAAGCCGTAGTAGTAGGTGCCGAGTGCCGGGTACTTCTCGTACTCCGGCATCTGCTTCAGCCGCGGCATGTCCGCCGGCGGCAGCCCGCCGCCGTCGAGAGCGTCGACCTCGCCGGCCTCGAACGCCTGCACGCGCGTGGTGCCGTCGACGATGATCCGACCCTCGACCCGGTCGAGCGCGACGTCGTCGGCGTTGCGCCAGCCGTCGTTCTTCACGAGCGTGATCGACGCGTCGTGCTTCCAGCCGGAGAGCTTGAAGGCGCCGTTCGTGACGATGTTGCCCGGCTCCGTCCACTTCGTCCCGTGCTGCTCGACCGTCGGCTTGTGCACGGCGAGGAACGAGTGGTGCGCCATCTGCTGCACGAACCACGGTTGAGCCGAGGTGAGGGTCACCTGCAGCGTGCTTTCGTCGAGCGCCTTCACGCCGACCTTGGCGCGCAGCGCCGCCGCCTGCGCCGGCTTCGCGTTGTTGTAGGCCTCCGCGCCGACGATGCCGTACAGCTGGTAGGCGTAGTCGGCGGCGAGCTTCGGGTCGAGCGTGCGCTTCCACGAGTACTCGAAGTCGCGTGCCGTCACCGGGTCGCCGTTCGTCCAGCGGCCGTCGTCACGTAGGTGGAAGGTCACCACCTTGCCGTCGACGTCCCAGCTCTCCGCGAGTGCCGGCACCGGCTCGAGGTCGTCGCCGAGCCGCACGAGCGGATCCATGATGTTCAGCAGCACGTTCGAGGACGTCGTGTCCGTCGCGAGGCCCGGGTCGAGCGAGGGCGGCTCCGCGCCCCACGCCATCTTCAGAACCTGACTCGCGGCCGGCTTGCCGTCGCCGGCCGCGCCCTTCCTGTCGCCGTCTCCACCGCAGCCCGCGGCGACCAGCGCCACCGCGACCACGACAGCGACGGCGATCAGCAGTGGAAACCGCAGACGCATGGTCTTCGCTCCTTTCGCGAAAGGTGAATCGACATTGCCGCCATGGTCGCGACAGGAGTCACGAGCGGCGATGGAGGCGCCGCGCCATTTCGCCGCTCCGCGTCATCCATCTACCGGACACCCGGCACCCGATGGAATGGGCCGGCGGGCGGCCGGAAATCGGCCCTCCGCCCGATCGCCGTCCGTCCCGCTCGCGAGCACGCTGCCTGCATGTCCCCGGCGACAACGAGCAGATCGAAGGTCGACGTCTCGTACGAGGCGCAACTCGACGTGCCGCGGACGCCGGTCGTGGTGTGCGCCGTCCCGGAGCTCGGCGACGGGGTCGAGGTGATTCGTGCCGCTGCCGGCCTCGCCGCCCGCCTGGGCGCGGCGCAGGTGCTCGTCTACACCCGGCCTGCGCCGCTGATCGCGGCGGAGCCGCAGATCGCGTTCGCCTCACCGCAGCCGGATGCGGCAGCGGAGCTTCGGAAAGCCGCGCGCGAGCTTGCGCGGATCGCCGCCGCCGCGGGCGCCGGTGAGGATACGAGGATCCACGCCGCATTCGGCAATGCCGAGAGGTCGCTGCTCGAGATCGCAGAGCGCGAGGCGGCGGCGTTCATCCTGGTCGGCTTCCGCGGGCTCTCGAGGAGCCTGGTCGAACGTGCGACGTGTCCCGTCCTCGTGATCCCTGACGCGCCCGCTCGCGATGCACCGCTCGCGCCGCCGGATTGGGGCGAGCAGCCGATGGCGGGTCGCGAGCGTCCCGGCGACGGTGTCGCCATGTCACCGAGAAAGGAAAACCACATGGCGAGACCGATTCTCTGCGGCGTCGACGGCTCCGCCGATGCCCGGCTGGCGCTCCGCACCGCTGCCCGGCTGGCCGAGCAACTCGATGCGCGGCTCGTCGTCGCGCACGTCGTACAGCTGCCGCCTCAGTCCTCCCGGCTCGGCCCAAAGACGATCGTGCCCATCGGCGCCGCGCTCGAAGCAGGCGTGAAGATGCTCGAGCGCCTGCTCGACGAGGAGGGGCTCTCCGAGGTCGACCAGAGGGTCGAGTACGGGTTTGCGGCCGACCGGCTCGCTGATCTGGCCGACGAGGAGGACGCGGAGCTGATCGTGGTCGGCTCGCGCGGGCGCGGGGCGTTCAAGGCGGCGTTCCTCGGCAGCGTGTCGACCGATGTGATCGGCGTCGCGCGCCGCCCGGTGCTCGTCGTGCCACCCGGCGCGGACGCAGGGGCCGCTGCCGCGACCGTGCAGGGGCGGGAGAGACATGCCTCAGTTCACTGACATGACCCGGCCCGCCCTCTGGGCCGGGCCGAGACTGGTGGACTCGGTCGTCGTCGGGTACGACGGCTCGGAAGCGTCGCGGCGCGCGATCGCGCGTGCGACCGCCGCGGCGGAGCCGGGCGGCACGGTCGTGCTGGTGACCGCCTCACCGCCGTCACGCGAGCTCGAGGAGCGCATCGGCGCACGGAGAGCGCCGGCCGTCGACGATCTGCTGGACGAGGCCGTCGAGCTCTGCCGCGGCCGAGACGTGCAGGTGGCGACGCGGGTTGCGCACGCCGAGCCCGTCGATGCGCTCGTCGAGGTCGCCTGCGACTCCGACGCGGGCCTGATCGTCGTCGGGGCGCGCGGCGAGAGCTTCGTCGCGCGGGCTCTGCGCGGCTCCGTCGGTGAAGGGCTCGTCGGACGCGCGCCGTGCGACGTGCTCGTCGTTCGCTGAGACTGTCGTCAGATGGGGCGACAACCTCTCGAATCTGAGGTGAACGCCCAGTAGCGGCTCGTGTCGTTCAGCGCGGACGATGGTCGTGATGCGGAGGATCGTCGGACTTTCGCTGCTCGTCGCGGCGGTGGCGTTGGCCGCCGCCCTGACCGGTTGGACCCGCCTGACGAGCGCCGTCGCCGCCGAGCCGACGCCCCGGGCGCCCGCCGCGGAAGCGCCGGCGCCGCAGCCGCCGTCGCAGACGATCCGCGTCTACTTCGTGAAGGGCGAGCAGTTCGCGCGGGTGGAGCGTCACGTCGCTCCGAACGATTCCGCGGCCGTCGCCGCCCGCGCCGTCGAATGGCTGCTCGCCGGCCCGGATGAGGCAGAGCGGCGCAGCGGTGTCGAGACGACGATCCCCACGGGGGCGACGCTCGAGTCTCTCAGCGTCGACGACGGGACGGTGACGCTGGAGCTCGCCGGCATGCCGACGGCCTCGACCGCGGCCGACGTCTCGCTTCGGCCGGCTCGCGCAGCGCAGATCGTCTACACGCTCACCGACGTTCCCGGCGTCGAGCGGGTGCTGATCAACGTCGACGGCACCGAGCGCGCGACCTTCGTCGGCTCGGATCTCGTCGTGCGCGGCCCGCTCGACCAGGACGATCTCAGCACGCCCGTCCGACTCGCTCCGCAGGCTGAGCGGCTTCCGGCCGGGCCGGCGCCCGTCAACATCACCGGCGTGCAGAAGCGGCTCGCAGCACTGCGCTACCTGCCGTCCGGGGCCGCCACCGGAGCCTGGGATTACCGGACGAGGCAAGCCGTTCTCGCTTTCCAGAGCTGGCACGGGCTCGTGCGAGACGGCATCGTCGGGCCTCAGACGCTCGCGGCCCTCGAGACGGCGACACGTCCGGAGCCCGGCAGCACGGACGGGGGGCGGAGGATCGAGGTGCATCGCGCGAAGGGCGTCGTGCTCCTGATCGACGACCGCGATGTGCTTCGCGTCGTCCACGCTTCCACGGGCGCCGCCGGATACGAGACTCCGACCGGCACGTACTCCGTGTTCCGCAAGGAGACGAACTCGTGGTCAGTCCCGTACCAGGTGTGGCTGCCGTACGCGAGCTACTTCAACGGCGGCATCGCGTTCCACGCCTCGGACGAGGTGCCGGCCTCGCCCGCCTCGCACGGCTGCGTGCGCCTGTCGGCACCGGAGGCGCCCTTCGTCTACGAATTCGCGGCCGTAGGGACGCCGGTCGTCGTCTACTGAGGCTGCGAGGTGTCAAGCAGGCCGCTTTGGTGAACAGGCTGATTGTGAGCGAACCCAAGCGAGGGACAGTGACCGCCGACTGGCTCGCCCCGATCCTCGAGCTCGAAGATCCGATCGGCGTTCTCTCGGTCTACGTCGATGCCGATCCGGCCCTTGCGGCCGGCACGCCGCCCGCCTGGCAGACTCCGATCCGAACCGAGCTCCGCGAGCTCCTCGGCACGGCCCGACGGGAGTGGCCGCGCGATCACCGCATGGCCTTCGAGGCGCGGCTCGAGGAGCTCGAGCCCGAGCTGACGTCGGTCCTCGCGCGGCGTGATCTGAGCCGTGGTCGCGCACTCTTCGCTGCGATCGAACGGGACGACGTGCGACCGATCGACATCCACGCCGTGTGGCCCTCGCTGGTGACCGTCCGGCCCCAGGCGCTCGTGCTGCCGCTCGTGGCCGCGCAGCAGACGGGCCGACCGGCGGGCGTCGCCGAGCTCTCCTGGTCGCAGGTCGTTCTGTCGGAATGGGAGTTCGGAGTCTTGCGGGAGCTCGAGACGATCGAGCTCGGTGTCGACCTCGCCGGCGAGCCCGGCCGCCCCACGACGAATCCGTCGGTGCCCCAGTCGTTTCCCGAGCGCGACCGTTTCGAGACCGGGGTCGGCTCTCGCGTGCTGACGCGGATCCGGGAAGTCGGTGCGCAGGTTGCGCACGAGGCAAAGGCGCGAGGCTGGGACGTGATCGTGGTCGACGGCGACGTACCGCGGTTCGTCGAAACGCTCGAGGGCGGCATCGGCCCGAACGGCGCTTCCGTGCTGCGAAGCTCGGAGCCCCTGGCGGACATCGCGCGGGCGGAGGCGGCCGACCGCGTGGCGGCGGTCCTGCGCGACCGGCGGAAGGTGGAGCAGAAACAGCTCGTGGAGCAACTCGACGCGTCCACTGCGGCCACGCGTGACGCTGCGGTGGTCGAACGCGCGCTCGCCGAGGGGCGGGTGGAGCATCTCCTGCTCGAAGCGGCCGGCGACCCGGGCAGCCTCGCCGCCGGAGAGACGCTCCTGCGTCAGGCGCTTCGGACCGGTGCCGACGTCACGGTCGTCGAGGCGGCATCCGCGTCGGTCGGGCCGGACGGCGTAGCGGCCCTGCTTCGCTGGTAGGCAGATCCGGCGCGCTCGGCCTCGTGCCGGCACGGGCCGGGTGCGGCGCGTCCTGCGTCCTCGAGCCGTGGTCTCCGCGATCACGCTCGGTCGGAACGAAGCCGCCTTCCCATTCCCACCGCTCGATCGGGTCGTAGGGCACGTGTCGCTCCTTCCCCGAATCGACCGGACGAACCTCGGTGTGGGTCAGCACGAGGACACCGGGCTCGCGCCGGGAGGCATTCATCAACGCGGCGACTAGGTTGTTGTGAGACTCTTTCGGCGGCCCGAGCTCCAGAGGAGGTGGCAGATGGCGAGAGCAGTCGATGAGGTGCACGACGTGCTGCAGGACGGCGAGCAGGCGCTGCGACTCCTGCGCCTGATGCTGCTGATCCGGCGGTTCGAGGAGCGTGCCGAGGAGCAGTACACCCGCGCTCGCATCGGCGGCTACCTTCACCTGGCGATCGGCGAGGAGGCGGCGAACGTCGGCAGCATCGACTGCCTCGGGCCCGACGACTACCTGTTCACGAGCTACCGCGACCACGCGGCGGCGCTCGCAGTCGGCAGCTCGCCGGCGGCCGTGATGGCCGAGCTCTTCGGCAAGGTGACGGGTGTTGCGCGCGGGTACGGCGGCTCGATGCACCTGCTCGACGTCGACCGTCGCTTCCTGGGCGGCTGGGGCATCGTCGGGGGCCATCTGCCGATTGCGGTCGGTGCAGCGCTCGCGCTCGACTACCGGGACGTCGCCGGCGCAGTCCTCTGCCAGTTCGGTGACGGCGCCACCAACATCGGTGCCTTTCACGAAGCTCTGAACCTTGCCGCTGTCTGGAGCCTGCCGATCGTCTTTCAGGTGATCAACAACCTCTACGGCATGGGCACGTCGGTGGAACAGTCGTCGGCCGAGCCCGAGCTCTACAAGCGCGCCTGCGCCTATCGGATGCACGGCGAGCGGGTCGACGGGAACGATCTCCTGGCCGTCCGGGAGGCGGCCGGTCGGTTGCTGACGCGAGCACGCGAAGAGTCCAGGCCCGCTCTGCTCGAGACGACGACCTACCGCTTCCGCGGCCATTCCGTGGCCGACGCCGGCAAGGCCTATCGCACCGCCGAAGAGCTCGCCTCCTGGCGCGAGCGCGACCCGATCGCGCGGTACGCCGGGCTCCTGCGCGAGCACGACCTGCTCGACGACGGGCAGCTCGAGAGCATGCGGAAGGAGGTCGCCGACGAGGTGAGCGAGGCGATCCGCGAGGCCGCCGCCGCGCCGGCGCCCGATCTCGGCGGGCTGTACGAGAACGTCTACGGGGACGAGCGCTGGCGCGAGCAGTTCGAGCGGATGGATACGGCGGCGCCGTTCGGCGAGCGGATGGAGACCCGGTCGTGGCAGAGCTGACCTATCGCGAGGCGCTCAGGCGGGCTCTCGACGAGGAGCTCGAGCGCGACGACCGCGTCTTTCTGATGGGTGAGGAGATCGGCCGCTTCGAGGGCTCGTACAAGGTCACCGCAGGGCTGTGGGCGAAGTACGGGCCCAAACGCGTGCGTGAGACGCCGATCTCGGAGGAGGGGTTCGTGGGCGCAGGCATCGGCGCTGCGATGCTCGGCCTCCGGCCCGTGGTCGAGATCATGACGATCAACTTCATTCTCGTCGCCCAGGACATGGTCGTGAACCATGCCGCCAAGATCCGCTACATGTTCGGCGGCAAGGTCGGCGTGCCGATGGTGATTCGCACGCCGGGAGGTGCGGGCGCGCAGTTGACCGCGCAGCACTCGCAGTCGCTCGAGGTCTGGTTCGCCCACGTTCCGGGGTTGAAGGTCGTCGCGCCCTCGAACCCGGCGGATGCCTACGGCCTGCTGAAGTCGGCGATCCGCGACGACGACCCGGTGCTCTTCGTCGAGAACCTGGTGCTCTACAACGTGACCGGCAGCGTCCCCGAGCCTGAGGAGGACTTCACGCTCCCACTGGGCCGCGCGCACGTCGCGCGGGAGGGCACCGACCTGACGATCGTGGCGCATTCGTACACGGTGCGGCGCGCGCTCGCGGTCGCCGACCGCCTGGCGCAGAGCGGCTTCGAGGCGGAGGTGGTCGACCTGCGGACGCTGCGCCCGCTCGACGTCGACACGGTGGTCGAGTCGGTGCGAAAGACGAACCGCGTGCTCATCGCCGAGGAAGGGTGGGCGACCTACGGTGTCGGAGCCGAGCTCGCCGCCCGGATCGGGCGGGCCTGCTTCGACGATCTCGACGCGCCGCCGGAGCGGGTCGCCGGCGCGGAGGTCCCGATGCCGTACGCCAAGCCGCTCGAGCTGGCCGCGCTCGCGCTCGAGGACAAGGTGGAGGCGGCGGCCCGTTCGCTGCTCGCCGAATGTGGCCTCGTGGGGAGCGCGTAGCGAGCGATGGCCGTCGAGATCCCGATGCCGCGCCTCAGTGACACGATGGAGCAGGGCACCGTCGCTCGCTGGCTGAAGCACGAAGGCGATCGCGTCGCCGAGGGCGACGTGATCGCCGAGATCGACACCGACAAGGCGACCATGGAGCTGACGGCGTTCGAGGACGGCGTGCTGCTCAAGATCCTCGTCGGCGAGGGCGAGTCGGCCGACCTGGGGACGACGATCGCGCTGATCGGCTCCGAGGGGGAGGAGGTCCCCGAGGCCGCCCCACCCCTCGAACAGCGTGAAGGCGCGGCTCCGTCGGACACAGGGCAGCGGGAGCCCGAGCCCGCCGAGCCGGTTGCCCGGCCGTCGCAGCCGACCGAAGAGGTGAAAGCCAGCCCGATCGCTCGCCGGATGGCAACCGACGCCGGCCTCGACCTCCGCGGTCTGGCGGGCAGGGGCAGCGGCCCCGACGGTCGCATCGTCAAGGTCGACGTGGAGCGTGCCCTCGGCGCCGAAGGTGTCCCGGTCGCGCAGACCGCCGCCCCGGGTCCGACCCCGGCGACCGGGCAGACGCCGGCGTCGGACGAGGTCATCGAGGCGACGCCCATGCTGCGCGCCGTCGCGCAGCGCATGAGCGAGTCGAAAGCGACGGTACCGCACTTCTATCTCGACGCCGAGATCGACGTCAGCCGCACACTGGAGGTGCGCGAGGAGCTCAACCAGGCACTGGCGGACGAAGGTGAGAAGGTCAGCGTCAACGACCTCGTCGTTCGAGCCGTGGCGCTCGCCCTGATCGAGCATCCGAAGTTCCACCGCAGCTGGGACGACGGCAAGCTCGTGCTGCACAAGAGCGCGCACGTCGGCATCGCGGTCGCGCTCGACGACGGCCTGATCGTCCCCGTGCTTCGCTCGGTCGAGCAGAAGAGCGTGCGCGAGATCGCCCGCGAATCGCGTGACCTCGCGGAGCGTGCACGCGCGGGCAAGCTCAGGCAGAGCGAGATCGAGGGCGGGACCTTCACCGTCTCGAACCTCGGCATGTTCGGCATCCCGAGCTTCAGCGCGGTCGTGAACCCACCCGAGCCGGGCATCCTCGCCGTCGGCGCCGCCGTCAGGCGTGCCGTCGTCGAAGGCGACACCGTCGAAATCCGCTCGATCATGGCTGTCACGCTGTCCGTCGACCACCGTGCGACCTCGGGCGCGGAGGGCGCCCGCCTGCTCGCCTCGATCAAGCGCCGCCTCGAGCAACCGCTGCTGCTCCTGGCCTGAGTTCGAGTACATTCGAGCGATGCAGCTTGCCGACCTGATGGTCACCGACGTGCTCGCGATCTCGCCGGATACGACGATCGCGGCTGCGGCACAGGGCATGATCGACCGCGAGACCAGCGCTGCCGTCGTCATCGACGACGGCGCTCTCGTCGGGGTCATCTCGGAGCGCGATCTCATGCGCGCGATCCCGGAAGGGTGTCGTTCCGACACGCCTGTTTCCGAGCGCATGACGCGCAGCGTGACGACGGCATCGCCGAGGACGAGCGTCCCCGAGGCGATGGCGATCATGGTCGAAGGTCGATTCCGTCACCTCCCCGTCGTCGAGGAGGGGCGCGTGCTGGGGATCGTCTCGATGCGCGACCTGATGTCGTGGACGTCTCTGCGACTGCGGCTCGGTCCCGTCGAAGGCGACGACGACGTCGACAGCGCCGAGCTCCTCGCGTCGATGCATCGCCTGCGCACGGGCGCCAACTAGCGAACCGCGGAACACAGGTTGGCGCGCGTTGCGCGCGACAGCACGCGGTAAGGCGATGTCGCCGCCGGTGGCGTTGGTGCCTGCGATGCGTCCTTGCTTGTTGGCGTGGGTTCCGAGCTGGATGTTGACCCGGTCCGGCAGCAGCCGATGTCGCGTCTCGGCGCAGTCGCCGGCGGCGGAGGCGGATCACCCGGTCGCTTGCTCCGTCGTGCCGGGCGAGGACTGGAGCTGGTGCTACGTCGACGAGGTGATGTTCGTCGTGACTTAGTGTTGACTCAACACAAAGTGGGGGCCCGGCCCCGCGGCCCAGGGCCGAGGTGCGGGCGCGGGGCGCGGCGGCCCTGACTTCGTGTTGAGTCAACACAAACTGCACGACCAAGGGGCGCTTCAGGCAGCTACCGGCGCGGCGAGCGCGGCTTCCTCGCCGCGATGCCCGACCACGCTCGGCCTGGTGAAGCCCCTCGCGACGAGGTAGATGCCGAACGCCGCCTCCCAGCCGATCTCCGGCAGCGTCAGGAGGAGCTGCGGATGCGAGTTCTGGTCGTAGACGCCGAAGAGGACGCCGGCCGCGGCGACGATCGCGAGCGGTCCGCCGACGACCCCGAGCATCGCGAGCCGTCGCGGCACGAGGCCCGACCTGAGCATCAGGTAGCCGAGCAGCAGGCCGTTGCCGATCCCGGCGCAGAAGCTCGGGCCGAGCAGGAACGTCCAGTCGTGCACCGCGACGAGCGTGTGCCCGGCCACGACGAGCGTCGCCGCGTCTGCGCCCGAACCGGCGAGCTCCCGGCGGAGCGTCACGACCGAGAGGACGCTGACGATGCCGACGACGATCATCGTCGACTCGACGATGCGCGATGCGACATAGCCGATCGCAACGCTCTGGTTGTGCCGCTTGCCGACGCGGTAGAGCGCGACGGCGGTGCCGACGTTGCAGATCACGGTCAGGATCTCGAGGAACGCGCCCAACGCGATCTGCCTGTCGTGCCCGGCGCCGAGGACGTAGCCGTGGTCGTCGAGCACCGGGCCGTAGAGGAGCAGGCCGGGAATCGAGAACACGAACGTGCCGATGAAGAGCCAGCCGACGATGCGTGCCGTCCGCCGATCCGATGCTTGCATTGCTGATCCCTCCTTCCGAGGTTCGAATGCAACGAGGCTGATCGGCGTCGAACCGGCGGGCAACTTTCGTTGCCGTTTCCGGGAAATCGGGTCGAGCGTCAGGTGGCCGGGTCGCGGCGCGGCGCAGCCCGCACGTGCATCCGGTGGCCGTCGCTCCCGTGCACGCTCAGGATCTCGACCGGCTCGTCGCCCGCCGGGCCGAACCAGTGCGGCAGACGAGTATCGAACTCCGCGACCTCGCCCGGCCCCATCGTGATGTCGTGCTCGCCGAGGATCAGGCGCATCTGCCCGGAAAGCACGTAGACCCACTCGTAGCCCGCGTGGGTGCGAAGCGCACGTTCGCGTTCGGGTGGGATCACCACCTTCCAGACCGCCAGACCGCTCGACTGCTGGGTGAGCGGGAAGACCAGGCGGCCGTTCCGGGTGCGCGGCTTGAAACGGATGCGCGGGTCTCCGACCTCGGGCGCGCCGACCAGCTCGTCGAGCGGCACCTGGTACACCTCGGCGAGCGGTAGAAGCAGCTCGAGACTCGGCTTTCGCTGCCCGCTCTCGAGGCGCGAGAGCGTGCTCTTCGAGATCCCGGTCTTCGCCGCGAGGGCGGTCAGCGTGATCCCGCGGCGCGTGCGCAGCCGCTTCAACCGCGGCCCGACCTCCGCGAGAACGTCCGGGATGACCGACGCGCTCTCCACGCGGGCCACGCTACTCAGGCTTCCCGGAAACGGCAACGAAAGTGGCGCCGGCGGCGCTCTCCGGGCAAGGTCGGCCTCATGGACACAGCAACGTACGACGTCGTGGTGGTGGGAGGCGGCGCGGCCGGTCTGAGCGCGGCTCTCGTGCTCGGGCGGGCGAGGCGGCGGGTCGCGGTCGTCGACGGCGGCGCACCGCGGAACGCGCCGGCGGCGCACATGCACGGCTACCTCTCCCGCGACGGGATGCCGCCGTCGGAGCTGCTCCGGCTGGGACGCGACGAGGCGGCCGGGTACGGCGTCGAGCTCGTCATCGGCCGGGTCGCCGCGATCGAGCCGGGCTTCGCGGTGCTGCTCGCAGACGGCGAGACGCTCGAAGCGAGGCGGCTCCTGATCGCGACGGGAGCAACGGACGAGCTGCCGCCGATCCCCGGGCTTCGCGAGCGCTGGGGCCGCGACTTCCTCCATTGCCCCTACTGCCACGGCTGGGAGGTGCGGGACCTGCCGGTCGGCCTGCTCGGCACCGGCGCCGGCTCCGTCGAGCACGCGCAGCTCGTGCGGCAGTGGTCGGACGACCTGATCTTCTTCACGCACACCTACGACCTGACGAAGGCGGAGCGCGAGCAGCTCGAGGCGCGCGGGATCCGTGTCGTCGACGGCGAGGTTCGACGGCTCGTGGTGGAGGACGATCGCCTGAGAGGAGTCGTGCTCGGCAGCGGTCGAACGGTTGAGCGCGCAGCGCTCTTCGTGCGTCCGGGCATCCGCCCCCGGGACTCCGAGTTGCTCGTGCGCCTCGGCTGCGAGCTCGACGAATACGGCTTCGTCCGCGTCGACCGCGACGGCAGGACGAGCGTCTCGGGTGTCTGGGCGGCCGGGAACGTCGCGAACCCGCGGGCGCAGGTGATCACCGCGGCGGGCGAGGGCTCCGCCGCCGCGATCTCGATCAACGCCGACCTCGTTCGAGAGGACGTCCAGGCTTGACGTTTGCCTCCCGCGCGTAGGATCGCGCGATGGCGTTCTCGGTCGCGGCGGGGGCCGGGCAATCGCGGTCTGGATAGGGCTCGGGCTCGCGCTCGTCTCGGCGGTGGCGGTCAACTGGGCGTACACGCGTGAGCACGACGCGGTCGTCGGGCTGCGGCCGATGTCTCCGCGACGGCCTCTGCGCGCCGCGGCGGCGCTCGTACAGAGCCGTGCCTGGCTGACCGCCTTCGGGACCGAGACGGCCGGCTGGCTCGTGTACCTCGCCGCGCTCCGGCTCGCCCCGCTCGCCCTCGTGCAGGCGGTGAGCGCGAGCGGGATCGCCGTGCTCGCCCTCGCCGGCGGGCGCGGGCACCCGCTGCGCCTGCCGCGACGCGAGCTGCTCGCGATCGTGCTCGCGATCGGCGGGCTCGTGGTGCTCGGACTGTCGCTCGCGGGAGCGCACCCGACCGATCACGTGCCCCACTGGTCGGAGGCCGCCCTCTGGCTCGGCGGCTGCGCCGGAGCGGGGGTTCTCCTGAGCGCCGTGCGTTTCGACGTCTCGCACGCGGCCACGCTGGGGCTCGCGGCCGGCGCGCTCTTCTCGGGCGGCGACATCTCGGCGAAGCTCGTCGTCCACGGCGGCGCCTGGCTGCTCGTGGCGGTGCCGCTCGTCGCGTTCTACGCGCTCGGCTCGATCCAGCTGCAGGCGGCGTTCCAGCGCGGCGACGCGGTGACCGCGGCCGGGATCGCGACGTTGACGACGAACGCCGTGCCGATCGCAGCCGGGATCGTGCTTCTGCACGAGACGCTGCCGGGCGGCGCGAACCGGATCCTTCAGGTCGCCGCGTTCGTGTTGATCGTCGGCGGCGCGACACTGCTGACCGATCCGCGCGCCCGAGCGGCGACGTGATTCAGCCTGGAGCGGCCGTCGTCGAGCGGATGACCACCTCGACCGGCAGCTGCTCGACGACCGGCTCGACGACCTGATCGGCGCCTCCCGCGACGAGCTGCAGGAGTAACTCGGCTCCGCGACGGCCACTCTCGAAGAGCGGCTGGCGCACCGTCGTCAGCCCGACGAGCGCGGCGACCTCGACGTCGTCGAAGCCGACGACGGACAGCTCTTGCGGCACGCGGATGCCGAGGATCCGCGCGGCCTCGAGCACGCCGAGCGCCTGCGCGTCCGACGCGGCGAATACCGCCGTCGGGCGTTGCGGCAGGCGCAGCAGGTCGATCGCGATGCCGCGCGCGACCTGGTGGCTCTGCGTCCCCTCGCGCACGAACTCGGGCCGCGCCTCGATGCCCGCCTGCGAGAGCGCCCGCTCGTAGCCGAGCGTGCGGTCGCGGCTCGACGCGAACCGGAACGGGTCGGGCGGCTTGTCGCCGACGAACGCGATCAACCGGTGTCCGAGCTCGATCAGGTGCTTCGTCGCGAGCTCGCCGCCGCGGACGTCGTCGATCACGATGCTCGGGAAGCCGGGATGCGGCGCGTCGACGAGAACGCACGGCAGCCGTGCGGCGCGCAGCCGCTCGACCTCGTCGTCCGGCGGGACGAGGGAGAGGAGCAGCAGGCCGTCCGACCGGTCGCCGCGGTCGAAGAGCCGGAACGCGTGCTCGCGCCGGTCCTCCGCCTCGATGTCGAAGAGCATCAGGTCGTAGGGCGACCGACCGAGCACCGACGCGACGCCGCGGACCCGCTCGACGGCGGAATGGCTGGTGAAGAACGGGACGACGACGCCGATCACGTGCGTTCGCCGTAGCGACAGGTTTCGCGCGATCGAGCTCGGCCGGTACTTGAGAGCCTCGATCGCGTCCAGCACCTTCGCCCGCGTCACCGGGCGCACGTTCGTGCGGCCGTTGAGGACGCGTGAGACGGTGCCGACGCCGACGCCGGCGCGCGCAGCGACGTCGTTGATCGTCGCCGGGCCCGAAGGAAGCGTTTCCATCGAGCCCAACCATACGCCTGTCACTGCCAGATCGAAAGCCTTGACAAGCGGGACACCGTAGCCGTAGGCTCGCCGCGAACAACGGATGGAGCCGGTTCCACAGAGACGCCCCCAGCGATCCGTTCGTCGTTCTCGACAGCTCCCCAAGGAGGACAGTTCGTGCATCCGCATCGCATTTCCCGGACGGCTCGCTGGCGCCTCGCCCTGGCGGCCGTCACGGTCGGCACCCTCGCTGTCACGGCCGGCGTCGCGCTCGCCTCGCCGGCGAGCACGAAGGCCACGACCATCACGGCCCTGATCGGCAGCTCCGGCCCGGCCGAGACCTACGCGGTCAAGAACGCCGCGAACGCCTGGAGCAAGCAGACCGGCATCGGCGTGAACGTCGTCGTTGCCTCCGACCTCGGCCAGCAGCTCGCACAGGGCTTTGCCTCGGGCAACCCGCCGGACATCTTCTACCTAGGCAACGACCAGGTCGCGACCTACGCGAAGGCCGGCGACCTCGCGCCGCTCGACAACCTGAAGAACGTCAAGTCGTTCTACCCGAGCCTGCGCGCAGCCTACACGTACAAGGGCCATCTCTACGCGGCGCCGAAGGACTTCTCGACGCTCGCGCTGGTCGTCAACACCGCCTCCTGGAAGGGGGCGCGCCTGACCGCGAAGGACTACCCGAAGACGTGGAAGCAGCTCGCCTCCGTGGCGAAGAAGCTGACGCGGAACGGTCAGGTCGGGCTCTGCACGAACCCCGAGTTCCACCGGCTCGGCGTCTTCATGCTGCAGTCCGGCGGCTGGCTCGTCTCGAAGGACGGCAAGACCGCCACCGTCAACAGCAAGGCGAACGTCGCGGCGTTCAACTTCGTCAAGTCGATGATCAAGAACGGCTCGATGAAGCTGACGAACCAGCTCGGCGTCGGCTGGGGCGGCGAGGGCTTCGGCAAGAAGATGTGCGCGATGACGATCGAGGGCAACTGGATCGCCGGAGCGATGAAGGCCGACTACCCGACCGTCGGCTGGAAGGCCGTCGAGCTTCCGACCGGCCCGGCCGGCAAGGGCACGCTGCAGTACGACGGCGGCTGGGGCCTCGCTCAGGCCTCGAAGAACAAGCCTGACGCGATGGCGCTGATCACGTACCTGACGCAGACGAAGGTCGAGATGGGGAACGCGAAGGCGTTCGGCGTCATGCCGTCGGTCAAGGCCGACCGGAAGATCTGGTCGAAGACGTACCCGCAGTACGCGGCGTTCCTCGCGTCTGCGGACTACTCGAAGAGCATCCCGCCCGTCCCGAACATCGCGACGGTGCTGGGTGACTTCAATCAGCAGCTCCAGGGGCTCCCGAACACGGATCCCAAGACGATCCTCAACCGGATCAACTCCGAGCTGCAGTCGATCCTCAACCAGTAACGAGACGGCGCGCTCCGCCGGCGGCTATAGCCTCGCCGCCGGCGGAGTGCCCGCGAGACCACGGAGGCAACGTTGCTGAAGAGCGTCACGAGACGGCTGCGGGAACCGGGCATCCGCGGCCACGAGGCCGGGGCGGGCTGGCTGTTCCTGCTGCCCGTGATCGTCATCCTCGGGCTGTTCCTCGTCCTGCCGATCGCGATGGCGGTGTGGGTCAGCTTCTCCGACTGGACGGGCAACGGCAGCCCCCTCGGCGCGAACGCCCACTGGGTCGGGCTCGAGAACTACCGGCATTTGCTGACGACACCGGGGCTCGACCAGAACAACTTCGGCACTGCGCTTCGCAACAACTTCTACTACGTGATCCTCGTCGTGCCGGTCCAGACGGCCGTCTCGCTGTTCCTGGCGGTGATCGTGAATCGCCGCGTCAAGTTCGTCGGGTTCTTCCGGACGGCGTTCTACTTCCCGTCGGTCACGAGCTCGGTCGCGATCACCATCCTCTTTCTCTTTCTCTTCTCGCCGAGCGGCGTGATCAACAAGCTCCTGTCGTACCTCGGCGCAACGGGGCCCTCGTGGCTCTACGACCCGCGCGGCCTCTTCCACGTCATCCTCGGCCAGTTCGGCGTCGGCAGCTCGACCCCGCCGTCGTCGCTCGCGAACGGGTTCTTCCTCGGCGTCAGCTACTGGGACTGGCTCGCCGGCCCCAGCATCGCGATGTGCGTCTTCATCCTGATGGCCGTCTTCACGACGTCGGGCACGTTCATGCTGCTCTTCCTCGCCGCGCTCCAGAACATCGACGAGTCCGTGAACGAGGCGGCGGAGCTCGACGGCGCGACCGAGTGGCGGAAGTTCAAGCACATCACGGTGCCGATGATCAGGCCGACGCTCTTCACGATCGTGACGCTCGGCCTGATCGGGACGTGGCAGATCTTCGACCAGATCTACGTCGGGACGAAAGGGAGCCCGTCGAACACGACGCTCACCCCGGCGTTCCTGTCCTTCAACGCGTCGTTCAACAGCAACGAGTGGGGCGTCGGTGCGGCGATCGCGTTCATCCTGTTCGCGATCATCGTCTTCTTCACGGTGGTGGCGCGGCTCGCGACACGGAACCCCGACCGGGTGCCGCGGCGCCGGCGCTTCCTGCCGACGACAACCGGCGGCGTGCAGGCCGGTCAGTCCCGCGTCGCGACGGGTGGCCCGCGGTGAGCGGCTCGGCGGCAACGGCCGCGCCCCGGCGGGACGCCGCGCTCCGGAGCGAGTCGAGCGCCGTCCGGCGGCGGCGCGTCGCGACCGCGATCTCGTACGGCGTCCTTGTCGCGATCGCGGTCGTCTACATCTTCCCGTTCGTGATCGCCGTCGTGACGGCGTTCAAGACGGAGCCCGACGCGACCGTCAACCCGCTCTCGCTCGTCCCGTCGCCGGCCACGACCAGCGCCTTCCACCAGCTCTACAAGGACCAGGACTTCCTGGTCTGGGTGAAGAACTCCGTGATCGTGACGCTCAGCGTCACGTTCCTCCGCGTCTTCCTCGACAGCCTCGCCGGCTACGCGCTCGCGCGGCTGCGCTTCCGCGGGCGCGGCGCCGCGTTCGCGACGATCGTCGCGGTGATGGCGGTGCCGAGCGTCGTGCTCCTGATCCCCAAGTTCCTGATGATCCGGCAGCTCGGGATGTACGACACCTACTACGGGATGATCGTCCCGCTGCTCGTCGACGCGGCCGGCGTCTTCATCATGAAGAACTTCTTCGAGTCGAT
>JAICYG010000153.1 GCA_025934335.1 Thermoleophilia bacterium
ATCGGGATCGGGTCGATGATGCAGGTGTTCGTGCTCTCGGTCCAGAACGCCGTGCCGCGTGCGCGCATCGGCGCGGCCACCGCCCTGACGCAGTTCGGGCGGCAGATGGGGGCGACGCTCGGTGTGACCGTCATGGGCGTGATCGTCAACCACGGCCTGCCGCCCGGCGTCGCCGCTGGTGGCCAGGACGCCGGGGTTCACCGTCTGCCGCCGGCGCTCCGGCTCGGGCTCGCGCGCGCGATCCACCCGGCGTTCCTCGTCGCCGCGTGCGTCGCCGCCGCCGTTTGGGCGATCGCGGTCGTGTTCGTGAAGGAGCAGCCGCTACGGCGGTCGCTCGACGACGTCGCCGCGGCCGACGCTGCCGCCGGTACCCCGGCCACGGCAGGGGTAGAATCCCGTCCAAGTGACTGACGATTTCATGCCTCTCGACGGGTGGGACCACGTCGAGTTGTGGGTCGGGAACGCGAAGCAGGCGGCCTACTACTACGAGCGCGCCTTCGGGTTCCGCTGCACCGCGTACGCGGGCCCGGAGACCGGCGTTCGCGATCGCGCAAGCTACGTCCTCGAGCAGAACGATGTCCGCTTCGTCGTCTCGAGCTCGCTGCGTCGCGGCCACGAGATCGGCGAGTTCGCGTCGCTGCACGGCGACGGGGTCAAGGACATCGCGCTGCGCGTGCCTGATGCCAGGGAGGCATACCGCCAGGCCGTCCAGCGCGGCGCGCGCGGGATCCTCGAGCCGAAGGCAATCGAGGACGAGTTCGGCAAGGTCGAGCTCGCGTCGATCGCGACGTACGGCGACGTCGTGCACACGTTCGTCGACCGGCACGCCTACGAGGGCGCGTATCTCCCGGGTTACGTCGTGCGCGAGCCGTCGTCGGCGCCGGACGAAGGGGTCGGCCTCCTCGCGCTCGACCACATCGTCGGGAACGTCGAGCTCGGCCGGATGGAGCACTGGGTCGAGTTCTACGAGCGCGTGTTCGGGATGACCGAGATGATCCACTTCAGCGACGACGACATCTCCACGGAGTACTCGGCGTTGATGTCGAAGGTCATGACCGACGGTCAGGGGAAGGTCAAGTTCCCGATCAACGAGCCGGCCGAGGGGAAGCGGAAGAGCCAGATCGAGGAGTACCTCGAGTTCAACCACGGCCCGGGCGCGCAGCACATCGCGATGCAGACCTCGAACATCGTCGAGACGGTGGAGGCGCTCCAGCGGCGCGGCGTCGTCTTCCTCTCGACGCCGGAGGCGTACTACGACGAGACGCCCGGCCGTGTCGGCGAGATCGACGAGAGCTGGGACGACCTGCGACGGCTGCGCATCCTCGCCGACCGCGACGACGACGGCTACCTGCTCCAGATCTTCACGAAGACCGCGCAGGACCGGCCGACGCTCTTCTTCGAGGTGATCGAGCGGCACGGCGCGCGTGGGTTCGGCGACGGGAACTTCAAGGCGCTGTTCGAGGCGATCGAGCGCGAGCAGGCCCTCCGCGGGAACCTTTGACGCTCGAGCTCTTCACCGCTGCTGCGAGGCAGGCCGCGGTGACGAGCGAGACGGCCCACCGGCCGTGGCCGCTGCCGGACGAGCCGTGGGCGAACGCGCAGACGTGGGTCGATCTCGCGTTCCTGCACTGGCGCGTCGACGTCGAGGAGCTTCGGCGCGTGGTCGGGCGAACGTTCGAGCTCGACACGTTCGGCGGCGACGCCTGGCTCGGGATCACGCCGTTCCTGCTCGCGGACTTCCGCCTGCGAGGGCTACCGCCGGTTCCGAGGTTGTCGACGTTCCTCGAGTTGAACGTCCGCACGTACGTGACTCGCGGCGGCAAGCCCGGCATCTGGTTCTTCTCGCTCGACGCCACGTCGGCGCTCGCGGTCGAGGGCGCCAAGCGCCTCTTCAAGCTCCCGTACTACCGGGCGCAGATGACCTGCACGCGCGGCGGCGATCGCGTCCGGTACGAGTCGGCGCGCCCCGGCGCCGCGTTCAGCGGCAGCTATCGCGGCACCGGCGCCTCGTTCCACGCCGAGCCGGGAACGCTCGAGCATTTCCTGACCGAGCGCTATTGCCTCTACACCGAGGACGGCGGCCGTGCGTACCGTGCCGACATCCATCATCCGCCCTGGGAGCTGCAGCGCGGCGAGGCAACGGTGGACCTCAACACGATGTCGCCGGTCACGCTTGGCGGGAACGAACCGCATGTTCTCTTCTCGCCGCGGCTGGACGTCGTCGTGTGGCCGCTCGCCGAGCTCTGACCTAGGGTCCGCCTCATGAGCCCGCAGCGCCGGTCCGCGCTCATGTCGGTCGCCGCCGCCGCGGCGCTCGTCGTCCTCAAGCTGTCGGTCGGGCTCGCCACGCACAGCCTCGGGCTGATCTCCGAGGCTGCACACTCGGGCACCGATCTCGTCGCGGCGCTGCTCACGTACTTCGCGATCCGGGTCGCGGCGCGGCCGGCGGACGTCACGCACCAGTTCGGGCACGGGAAGGCGGAGCACTTGTCGGCGCTCGCGGAGGCCGGCTTCCTCGTCGTCGTCTCGCTCTTCATCTCCGTGCGCGCGGTGGAGCGGCTCGTCGGCTCGGCGGAGTCGCACGTGCGGGTGCCGTGGTACGCGCTCGCGGTCGTCGGCGTCGTGCTCGCGATCGACCTCAGCCGGACGGTGGTCTCGCTGCGCACGTCGCGCCGGTACGGCAGCGCTGCGCTCGCGTCGAACGCGCTCCACTTCGGCAGCGACTTCCTCGGCTCGACCGCGGTGCTCGTCGGGCTGCTCGCCGCGCGCCAGGGTCATCCGAACGGTGACGCTGTCGCGGCGCTCTTCGTCGGCGTGCTCGTGCTGCTCGGGGCGACGCGTCTGATCAAGGTGAACGTGGACGTGTTGATGGACCGGGCGCCGGCGGAGGCAGAGGCGGCTGCGCTGGCAGCGATCCGCGCACTGCGCCCATCGGTCGAGGTGCGGCGGTTGCGGATGCGACAGGCGGGCGGGCGCCAGTTCGCAGACGTCGTCATCGGCGTCTCGCCGGGTGCCGCGGTGGGGCAGGGGCACGCGGCTGCGGACGCGGTCGAGGACGCGGTCGAGGGCGCGCTCCCGAACGCGGACGTGGTCGTGCACGTAGAGCCGTTGGAGGACGCGACGCTGCGGGAGCGTGTGCACGCGGCGGCGGTCTGCGTCCCGCGGGTGCGCGAGGTGCACAACATCGCGCTCGTGGACGTCGGCGGGCGTACGGAGCTGTCGCTGCACGTGAAGCTCCCGGGCGAGCTGTCGCTGGAGGAGGCGCACGCGGTGGCGGAGCGGCTCGAGGAGGCGATCCGCGTCGCGATTCCGGAGATCGGCGGCGTGCAGACGCACCTCGAGCCGCTGGCGGAGACGAGCTCCGGCGCCGAGGTGGACGCCGCCGAGGAAGCAGTCGTGCGTCGCGTCGTCCGCGACGAGACGGGATCCGATCCGCGCGAGCTCCGCTTCCTGCGCACCGACGCGGGCCTCGTCGCGTTCCTGACGCTCGGCCTCGACGGCGCGAGCCGCCTCGACGCCGCCCACGCCCGCGCCAGCGAGATCGAGGAGCGCATCCGCCGCGAGCGCCCCGGCATCGCAGACGTGATCGTCCACACCGAGCCCTAAGGGGCACGGCCCTGCGGGCCGAGCCCCTTCGCCAAACGACGTGACGAGAACCGATGAGCCATCCGTAGGCCGCGGCCTGCGGCGTGGAGCCATGCGGCATCGCCGGGAAGGGGACACGGCCCTGCGGGCCGTGTCCCCTCGCCAAACGACGTGACGGAACTGTCACGAACCGTCCACAGGCTAGGGTCGCGGCGTGAAGCTGTGCATGTTCACGCCGCGGGAGCTCGGGCTCGAGCGAGGATGGCCGGGGCGCGTCGAGGGCGACCGCGTGATCCAGCTCGCGGCGCAGACGCTGCAGTCGTTCTTCACCGGCGGCGGCTCGGCGAGAGAGCACGCCGAGTACGCCCTCGCCGACGTCGAGCTCCGGCCGCCGGTGCTCCGGCCGCCGTCCGTGCGCGACTTCATGGCCTTCGAGGAGCACGTCGCGAACACGCGCCGCCGGCGTGGCGCCGAGGTGCCGAGGGAGTGGTACGAGATCCCCGTCTTCTACTTCTCGAACCCGCACGCGATCTACGGCGACGGCGAGGAGGTGCCGTACCCGGAGGGCACCGAGGAGCTCGACTACGAGCTCGAGTGCGCCGCGATCATCGGCGCCGAGGGGAAAATAGGCGGTTTCACCGTCATGAACGACTGGTCGGCGCGCGACGTGCAACGGCAGGAGATGCGAGTCGGCCTCGGTCCGGCGAAGGGCAAAGATTTCGCGACGTCGCTCGGACCGGTCCTCGTCACGCCGGACGAGCTCGACGGCTCGAGCGGCGAGATGGTCGCGCGCGTGAACGGGGCAGAGCGCTCGCGCGGCAACCTTGCCTCGATGTTCCACAAGTGGGACGCGCTGCTCGCGCAGGCGGCGCGGAACACGATCCTCGCGCCGGGCGACGTGATCGGCTCCGGCACGGTCGGCAGCGGCTGCATCCTCGAGCACGGCGACGGCCGCTGGCTGCAGCGTGGCGACCTCGTCGAGCTCGAGATCGAAGGCATCGGCGTGCTCCGGAACACGCTCGCGTGATCGGCCCCGACGACGTTCGTGCCGCCGCGCGCGTGCTCGACGGCGTCGCCCATCGGACGCCCGTCGTCCGCTCGCGGACACTCGGCGAGCACGTCTTCCTCAAGCCGGAGAATCTGCAGCGCGTCGGCGCCTTCAAGTTCCGAGGCGCGTACAACAAGATCGCCTCGCTGCCCTCGGGAGCCGAGGTCGTCGCCTTCTCCTCCGGCAATCACGCGCAGGCGGTCGCGCTCGCCTCGCGGCTGCTCGGCGCGCACGCGACGATCCTGATGCCGGAGGACGCGCCCGCGGCCAAGGTCGCCGCGACGCGCGGCTACGGCGCCGACGTTGTCACGTACGACCGCTACACCGGGAACCGCGAGGAGATCGCCGCGGAGCTCGCGCAGGAGCACGGTGCCGAGATCGTGCCGCCGTACGACGACCCGCTGATCATGGCCGGGCAGGGGACGGCCGCGCTCGAGCTGGTCGAGGACGCGGGCGTCGTCGACACCCTCGTCGTCCCGCTCGGCGGCGGCGGGCTGATCGCCGGTTGCGCGACGATCGCCAAGAGCCTCGGGGTCCGCCGCATCGTCGGCGTCGAGCCGGCCGCGGGAGACGACTGGGTTCGCTCGTTCGCGGCCGGCGAGCGCGTCGAGATCGACGTGCCGCGGACGATCGCCGACGGGCTCCAGACGCATGCGCCGGGCGAGCTGACGTGGAAGGTGGCAGCCGGGCTCGTGGACGACGTCGTCGCCGTCACCGACGAGCAGATCGTGGACGCGATGCGCTTCGCGTTCGAGCGGTTGAAGCTCGTGGTCGAGCCGAGCGGCGCCGTCGGGATCGCGGCGCTGCGCGAAGGGCTCGTCGAGGCACCGTCGGCCGGGATCGTGATCTCGGGCGGGAACGTCGACGCTCAGAGGTTCTCGGAGCTGATCCGCGACGCGACCATCGCGCGCTCGTAGCTCAGGCGAAAGAGCTCGATCACCGCCGCGACGTCGTCCTCGTCGCGGATCTGCCTCGAGACCCAGCCCGTGTGCGGGAGGACGTGGTGCGGCTGGGCGCGGCCCGTCTCCACGAGCATGTCCCGCAGGCCCTCGTGAAAACGGAGATCCGCCCACCGCTCCCCGTGCAGGTGACCGAGCGCCCGCCCGGCGAGTAGAAACTCGACGCCGCCGAACCGATGCGCCCCGATCGAGACCCCTTCCCACGACCCCACCTCGCGCTCGATCTGCCCGGCGATATCCTCCATGTATGCCGTTCTACCAGCGACTCGGCGAATTGCCCAGGAAACGGCACACGGTCGCGCGCGACAACGGCACGCTTCTGACCGAGGAGGTGATGGGTTTCGAGGGCTTCTCCGGCCTCGAGTCGATCCTCTACCACCTGCAGTCGCCGTGCCGCGTGATCGAGTGCGGCGAGTTCGAGCCGATCGTTCGCGAGGAGTGGGTTCCGGACGCGCACGCCCACCGGCACCTGCGCACGTGGGACATCCCCGCCGCCGGTGACGCGGTCGGCGGGAGGCAGCTCCTGATGTGGAACGCCGACGTGGAGATCTCGCTCTGCCGGCCGAGCGAGGACATGGACTACTTCTTCCGGAACGGCGAGGGCGACGAGGTGATCTTCGTCCACGCGGGCTCCGGGAAGCTCGAGACGATCTTCGGCGACCTCCCGTACAAGGAGGGCGACTACGTCGTCGTCCCGCGCGGCACGACGTATCGCTTCCGGCCGGAGGGCGAGCAGCGCTACCTCGTGTTCGAGACGCCCGGCCTGATCACGATCCCGAAGCGCTACCGGAACGAGCACGGCCAGCTGATGGAGCACGCGCCGTTCTACCACCGCGACCTCCATCCGCCGACCGAGCTGCACACACACCGCGACCGCGGCGAGTTCGAGGTCAAGGTCCGGGTCAGAGGCGGCTACCAGACGTACGTGATCGACTACCACCCGTTCGACGTCGTCGGCTGGGACGGCTACGTCTACCCGTGGACGTTCTCGATCCACGACTTCGAGCCGATCACCGGCCGCATCCACATGCC
>JAICYG010000033.1 GCA_025934335.1 Thermoleophilia bacterium
AACGGTCGACGCCGCGGCGGTCGTGCGCGCAGAGGCCGAATGGCTGCGCGAGCGTGGCTTCGCACCGCGCTACTTCTGCGGCGGCGGTTGGTATCTGGACGAGCCGCTCGCCGAAGCACTGTCGAGCCTTGGCTACGTCGACTGCACCGCCACCACGTTCCGGCAGTCGTATCTTGCTCCGGACGCGCCACGCCTGCAGCTGCCGGGGCCGCGTCGGCTTCGCCTCGGTAGCGGCGCGTCCCTCACGGCGCTCCCCGCGACGCACAGCATCGGCATGCTCGCCCGTGGGTTCCACCGGCTTCCCGCTGCCGTGCACGTCCATTTCCACGACTGGGAGCTCGTCGACCGCTTCCGTGGCCCGGCGATCCTCACGCTGCTCTCGCTGCTCGGGCGCCGCCGGCCGGCACTGAGCATCGACCGGCTCGCCGAGCGGGCCGCCGCTGCCCCGGAGGCGGCATGGGCCGAGGCTACGATCGCCCGATGAGCAGCGCCCGCCAGGTGGAGGACGTCCGTGCGGCGCGCCCGTATTTCCTGACGACGTCCCCACTCAAGGCGGGTCTCCGCCGGCTGGTCAGCATCCTCGCGCTGCTCACGACCGACGTGGTCGGGTTGGTGATCGGTCTCTACGCCGCTCTTGCGCTACGGGCCTACACCCTCGATCCACATCCCGTCATCTGGGGCCTCCTGTGGGACCAGGAGGTGAAGTGGCTGGCCTTCCTGATCCTGCTGCTCGTGCTCGTGTTCTGGCGCGCCGGCCTGTACGCGCCGAGGGAGCTGCGCGAGGGGGTCGGCCGCGTCCTGCCGAGCGTCATCCTCGTCGCCGCGCTCGCGCTGGCGTTCGCGATCGGCACGGGCCAGCACTTCACGACGTTCGGCCTCTACATCGTTGGCGCCGTCTTCGTTGCGACGTTGATCGCGATCTTCCGTGCCAGCTACGAGCTCGTCACGGGCCTGATGCTGCATGCGGTAGGTGTCCGACGGCGCGCGCTGCTCGTCGGTGCGCCCGAGGCACGTGAACACCTCCGGCGCTCGCTCGGCACGAGCCGCGGCGGGATCGCCTACGAGTTCGCCGGCGAGGTCGAGCCGGGGCCGGCGGTCGAAGACGCGTTGTCCCGGTCGCAGCTCGACGAGATCCTCGTCGCCGACGCCGGCATCGACGAGACGCGACTGCTCGAGCTCGTCGACGCGGCGCACCGAAGGAACGTGCGCGTTCGCATCGCTCCGCGGACCACGGAGCTGTTGATCGAGCGAGGCGAGTACGTCCCCGGACAGGGCGTGCCGCTGTTCGAGCTACGGCCACCGATCTTCGCCGGGACCGAATGGGCGACGAAGCGCGCGTTCGACATTGCCGTCTCGTCGGCAGTCGTGCTCCTCGGACTGCCCGTGTGGGCACTGATCGCCGCTGCGGTGAAGCTGAGCTCGCGCGGGCCCGTCCTCTACGCGGATCCGCGTATCGGTCTCGGCGAGCACGAGTTCCGGATGCTCAAGTTCCGCACCATGGTGGCGGGCGCTGAGCGCCGTCAGGGCGAGCTCGAGGAGCGGAACGAGGCGGGCGGGGCACTGTTCAAGATCCGCGACGACCCACGTGTCACTCCGCTCGGCCGCGTGCTACGACGCTTGTCGCTGGACGAGGTGCCAAACCTCATCAACGTGCTGCGGGGGGAGATGTCGCTCGTCGGCCCGCGGCCGCTGCCGGTGCGCGACTACCGGCGCCTCGAGCCGTGGCATCGACGGCGCTACCACGTGCTCCCCGGGGTGACCGGCCTGTGGCAGGTCGCGGGCCGCTCCGACCTCACCTTCGACGACCTCGTCCGGCTCGACTTCTACTACCTCGAGAACTGGTCGCTCTGGCTTGACATCACCATCCTCTTCAAGACGCCGTTGGCGGTGCTCGCGAAGCGCGGCGCCTACTGAACCTGCCTGCTCGCCCTAACGGCGCCGTAATGCGCCTCTGAGACACTTTTGAACGGGATGAAGCTGCTCCTCGCCGCCTCTGCGATCGACCTCGACTTCCGCTACGGCTGCACGCCGGCGTGGTGGCAGCTCTGGAAGGGGCTGTACGCGGAGGGGGCGGACCTCGTCGTCACCCCTTATCGCGGCCGCGCGGTCGAGTCGCCGTGGTGGCGTACCGCCCCGAACCCGACGTATCTCGAGGGCGAGTCGTTCGCGAAGACCCGCGACGTTGCGGCGCGTCTTCGCGGCGACACGCACGTGCGCCGCGCTGAGGACAACCCCGAGGACGGGCTCGGCGACCGAATGACGCGCGAGCTCGTGTGGCGGTTCGTGACGCCACGATGGCGGCGGCACCTCGACCGGCTCGTGGAATCGGAGCGCCCGGATGCCGTCGTCGTCTTCACGATTCCGATGGCACACCTTCGTGGGATCCCGCGGTACCTGCGCGAGCGCCACGGCGTGCCGGTCGTCTTCTACGACGGCGACGTGCCGATGAGCCTGCCGGAGTTCGGTGGGATGGACACGGGCTTCAACTGGTACCACCAGGCGGACCCCTCGGAGTACGACCTGGTCGTGTCGAATTCCGAGGGTGGCCTGGAGCGTCTGCGTGAGCTCGGCGCCCGCCGGGCGGAGGCGGTCTTCTGGGGTGCCGATCCGGAGTTCTTCGCGCCGCAGGCGGTCGAGAAGTCGATGGACGTCTTCTTTTACGGCTACGGCGACAAGTTCCGGCGAGACTGGATGCGGGAGCTTGTCGGAGAGCCGTCGCGGGCGCTGCCGGACGTCGATTTCGCCCTCGGTGGGCGCGACTTCCGCGGCGACGTCGGTCTCGCTCGATCGATCGGCGACGTCACGTTCAACTCGTTCTCGCGCGCCATCTCCGCGGCGCGCATCAACCTCTGCATCACACGTCGCTCGCACGCGACCGTCTACGCGTCGTCGTCGTGCCGACCGTTCGAGCTGGCCTCCGCGGGGGCGGCGATCGTCGCCAACCCGTACGACGGTATCGACCGCTGGTTCGAGCCCGGCTCCGAGGTGCTCGTCGTCTCCGACGCGGCGCACGCGGTCGAAACGTACCGCGAGCTGCTCGCAGATCCCGCGCAGGCGCAGGAGCTCGGCCGGCGCGCGCGCGAGCGGGTGCTCGACGAGCACACGTACCGCCATCGGGCGCGGCAGCTGCTCGAGCTGCTCGGCCTGCGGGAGCCCTCGCTTGTCTGAGCTGCCGCGGCGGGTCGCGATCGTGCCGGCGTACAACGAGGAGCTGAACATCGGACGCGTCCTAGACGAGCTTCGCGAGTTCGACGCCGGGCTCGACATCGTGGTCGTCTCCGACGGCTCTGTCGACCGTACCGCCGAGGTGGCGCGAGCGCACGGCGCGCACGTCGTCAGCCTGCCGTTCAACCTCGGCATCGGCGGTGCGGTTCAGACCGGGTTTTGCTTTGCGCACGAGTACGGCTACGAGCTCGTAGTGCGCTGCGACGGCGACGGCCAGCACGATCCGTCGGAGCTGCCCAAGGTGCTCGCCCCCGTTCTTGCCGGCGACGCGGACATTGCGGTCGGCTCGCGGTTCGGCGAGATCGACGGGTACCGCTCGTCCGCAACGCGACGCATCGGGATCCGCCTGCTCGCCGTCGTCGTCTCGGCGATCGCGCGCCAACGGCTGACCGATACGACGTCCGGCTTCCAGGCGCTCAACCGCCGCGCGCTCGAGCTCTTCGCGTCCGACTACCCGCACGACTACCCCGAGGTGGAGGGGATGGTGATGACGATCAAGCATCGGCTTCGCCTCGTCGAGGTACCGGTGCGCATGCGCGAGCGCGAGCACGGCCGTTCGTCGATCACCGCCCTCCGCTCGATCTACTACATGGTGAAGGTGCTGGTCGCGCTCTTCGTCGGGCTCTTCCGGCGACGCGTGGTGCCCGCGGAGGACGTGTGATCGCGGCGCAGACGCCCTTCAAGGTCTCGCTCGCGGCGACCGCGGCGTCGGTCGTGCTCGTGCTGGTCGTGTTCGAGCTGATCCGCTCGCGCCGCCTGCGCGAGCGCTACGCGCTGCTGTGGCTTCTGACGGGCATCGTGCTCGTCGTCCTGTCGGCCTGGCGCGGCGGGCTGAACACCATCGCGGGCTGGCTCGGTGTTCGCGGCTATCCGCCGGCGGTGCTCTTTGCCGTCGGTCTCCTGTTCGTGATCCTCGTGCTGCTGCACTACTCGACGGTCATCTCGCGCCTCTCGGACCAGAACGTCGTGCTGGCACAGCGGCTCGCGCTCCTCGAAGAGCGACTAACGCGCCGAGACGAGTGACGGGATGACCCGCGCGGGCGGTCCGAGCAGCATCAGGTCTGAGCCGTTGAACGTCGGCACGTAATACGCCGCGACCGCGACGCGGTAGATACCCGCGCGCCGGACTGTGAACGTGGTGTCCGCGGTCGTCCCGACGAGTGTCGCCGCGAGCATGCACATCCGCGCTCCCCTCTCCGGCAGGGTGCAGCCGTCCGTTCCGTCGACCGAGCGGTAGACGATGTAGTAGACGTTCGAGGAGCCGCCGTCGAACGGACGCCACGAGAGGAGCGGCCCGTCCGGTGTCGATGCGACCCGCGCACGCAGGCTTGAGTCCAGCGGTGCCTCGTTCGCCGTGCTGCTGTCGCGAACGGTTCGCAGGGTCGCAGGTGATCGTATGACGAGGACGAGCACGAGCGGGATCAGGCCGGCGACGAGCGCCACCGCCGCGAGCCACCCGCGGTGAACGGGGCGCGCCGGGGACGGCTCCGGCGACCGCCGCGCCGGTCGCGGGACCAGGAAGACCGACGAGGCGACGAGGATCGCGAGCGGCGGCAGGCCGGGTACGGTCAGGCGGTAGTACGACGTCGTCACGACAGAAGCCTCACCGCTGCTGCCCTTCACGAGCAGGAACGCGCCGGCCCAGAGCACGAGGAAGATCGCGTGGCGCCAGTTACGGCGAGCCGCGCCCGCGATTCCGAGTGCGACCAGCAGGGCGAGGAGCGTCGGGCTGCGGAACACCTCTCCGAAGTCGCTCCACGTCTGCGTGAGGTTGTGCCAGCTCAGCGGCACGTAGCGCTCCGGGAGGATGCTCGCGACCGCGTCCGGCGGCGCCGCGACGCGCACATCGCCGTACGAGGTCAGCGGCGTGTAACCGAGGCCGCGATGCTTCCAGAAGAAGAGCGTGACGAGTGCGGGCGCGACGCCCGCCGCGAAGGCGATCGCGACTCGCGTGCTCCGGGAGAGCAGGATGAGAACAGCGGCCGCGGGCACGAAGAACGCGTTCGCGGGCTTCACGCCGATGAGCAGTCCCACGAGCAGGCCGGCGAGCACCGCGTCACGCCAGAATCGACTCGATGCGGCCCTCACCGTGGCGAGTGCGGCCGCGATCACGAGCACAAGCGACGGGAAGTCGCCCATGTTCGTCAGGCCGTAGAGATGCGGGGCTGCGAACAACTGCTCGAACTTCTCCCGGTAGCTGGGGCGGTTGAAGCAGAGCAGGAGGAGCACCGGCGCGAGGATCCAGACGAACGTGCTGTAGAGACCGAATACACGTCCGTACAGGCGCCCGGCGAGCAGGAAGAAGAGCATCACGCTGAGCGGCAGGAGGATCAGCGTCTGGAGCGCGACGAGCACCGGAAGGCCGTTCAGCAGCGAGGGCCCGGCGAGCAGCGGGATCCAGGCGTAGAGCACCGGAAGGGCCCAACCAATAACCGGCTGGGGGAGCACGAGGTGCCCGACGGCCCACTGCTCCGTCCAGTACTCGGTCGCGTCGCCGCCCGAGTACCAGAGCAGGCCGTTGTGTGGCGTCGCGAAGGCGAACCAGCTCGCGACCGCGAGCTGCAACACGATTGCGCCGGCCAGGATGAGCGTGGCCGGAGCGCCGCCGGCCGTTGACGTGACGCGGCGCGCAGGCCGCGCCAGGGCGTCAGCGAGCGCTGTGCGCACGAAGCGTCGAGCGGAACCAGGCGATCGTCCGCGCGAGCCCCTCGTGCAGCGACGTCTGGGCCTTGAAGCCGAAGAGCTCCCGCGCGCGTGACGCATCGAGCCGGCGGCGCGGCTGACCGTTCGGCATCGAGGTGTCCCACACGAGCTCGCCTTCGAAGCCGGTCAGGTCGGCGATCGTCTCGGCGAGCTCGCGGATCGACGTCTCGACGCCCGTGCCGAGATTGACCGGCGCGGCGCCGTCGTAGCACTCGGCCGCGAGCACGAGCCCCTCGACGCAGTCGTCCACGTAGAGGAACTCGCGGGTCGGCGATCCGTCGCCCCAGAGCACGACCTCGTCGGTCGCGTCGACCATCTTCCGGATCAGCGCCGGGATGACGTGGGACGTCTCGAGGTCGAAGTTGTCGCGCGGGCCGTAGAGGTTCGCGGGCAGGAGGTAGATCGCGTCCAGGCCGTACTGCTCGCGGTAGGCCTGCGCGCCGACGAGCACCGACTTCTTCGCGACGCCGTACGGCGCGTTCGTCTCCTCGGGGTAGCCGTTCCAGAGCTCGTCCTCCGAGAACGGCACCGGCGTGAACTTCGGATAGGCGCAGACGGTGCCCGTCACGACGAGCTTCTCGACCCCGGTGAGACGCGCCAGCTCGAGCACGTGTGCGCCCATCACGAGGTTGGCGTACCAGTAGCGACCCGGGTTCGCGCGGTTCGCGCCGATGCCGCCCACCTCGGCGGCGAGGTGGAAGACGAGCTCGGGGCGCGCGTCGCGGAAGAGGCGCTCCGCGTCCTCGTAGCGCGTCAGGTCGTAGTCGCGGCGGCGGGCGACGATGACGTCGTGGTCGTCCGCCTCGAGGCGCTCGACCAGGTGCGAGCCGAGGAACCCGCCGCCGCCCGTGACGACGACGCGGCTCATCGCGCGGCCCGATCCTTCGTCGCCCAGTCGACGCGGCCGATCCAGCGGTCGCGGTTTCCGGCGTACCAGCGGATCGTGCGGAGGACACCTTCCTCCCAGCTGACGCGCGGCTGCCAGCCGGTCTCGCGGTGGAGCTTGTCGTAGCCGACCCTGAGCGCGAGCACGTCGGTCGAGCCGGGACGCAGCCTGCGCTCGCTGGTGACGACGTGCCGGTCGGCCGGCCAGAAGCCTTCCTCGCTGCCGGTGCGGATGATCAGGTCGGCCCAGTCGCGCATCGAGATGTTCTTCCCCTGCCCGTACACGTACAGGTCGCCGGGGATCCCCTCCGCAGCGACGGTCAGGTGGCCACGGACACCGTCGATCGTGAAGCAGAAATCCCGCAGCGGCTCCAGCGCGCCCAGCTCGATCTCCGGCCGCGTGAGCGCCTGCGTGATGATCGTGCCGGTCACGTAGCGCGGGTTCTGGCGCGGCCCGTAGTTGTTGAACATCCGCGTCACCACCCCCGGCACCCCGTAGGCGTCGTGGTAGTTCATCGTCAGGAAATCGGCCGCGACCTTCGCCGTCGCATAGATCGACTTCGGGTTGATCGGCGAGCGCTCGTGCAGGATCAGCCCGCCCAGCTCGTCGAAATCGTGCTGATGCGCGACCGACTCGCGCACGTTCCCGTACTCCTCCGACGTGCCGGCCGTGTCGAACTTCTCCAGCTCGACGCCGTGGTCGACGACGGACTGCAGCAGGTTCAACGTCCCGACCGTGTTCGCCATCACCGTCTCGTACGGCCGATGCCACGACTCACCCACGTGCGCCTGCGCGCCCAGATGGAACACATACGGGCGGTCCGCTGCCTCCGCCAGGTCACGCATCAGATAGTCGATCGAGGTCTTGTCGGTCAGATCCGCGAACACCACCCGCAACCGGTCGCGTAGATGCCCGATGTTGTTCAACGCCCCCGACGACGTCGCCCGCACGAACGCGACCACGTTCGCCTCCAACTCGACCAGCGCCTCGGTCAGGTGCGACCCCATGAACCCGTCAGCGCCCGTCACCAACACCGTCCGGCCCGCATACCGCGAACCGAACTCCTCACGCAGGCCGTCAAGCTCTTGCCGCGTCCAGGTGGCTGTATCGTCGCCGGACACGGATGCAGCGTAGTCGGTCAGCCGGAGGAGCCCTCGGGAGCGGCGTCCTCACCGGGATCTCCACGGCGGCCGTCAGCGGCTCGGCCGCGATTCTCGGCGTCCTCCTCTCACGGAAGTTCGGGCACGGCGTGCACACGGACGGCTTCTTCGCCGCCTACGGCGTCTACCTGGCCGTCGTGCTCGTTGCGGGCGCGCTCCGCGTGGTGGTGCTGCCGCGCTTCGTCGTCGCGCGGGCAGACGGCCGCCTCGGCCACGAGGTCGGAGCGTGGACGGTCGGGCTCGCGATGCCGCTCGGCTGCGCGATCGCCGTCGCCGTCGCGTGGCCGCACGGGATCGCGTCGGCGCTGACGCCGAGCGCCGAGGCGCGCGGGCAGGCGGCGGAGCTCTTACCGTGGGTCGTTCCCGCGGCCGCGGCACAGGTGTACGCCGGCCTCGTCGCGAGCGCGCTCGCCGCGCACGACGACTATTCGTCCGCGGCGTTCGGCTTCGCGACCGGCGCGGTCTGCGGCGTGCTGCTCACGGTCGCGCTGGTCGGGCACGGCGTGATCGCCTTCGGCTGGGGGCTCGCCCTGAACGGGGGGCTCGCGCTCGCGATCCCGCTCGTCCCGCTGCTGCGTCGCCGCTCGATCGCGGCGCCCGACACGCGCCCGTGGAGCAGGCTGCTCGAGCTGGGGGAGGGAATCGCCTTGCCGATCGCCCTCCAGGGGCTCTACGTCGTTGCCTACCGGTTCGCGTCCGGCCTCGGCACCGGCCGTGCGACGACCTTCTCCTACGCCTACCTGATCGCTGCGTTCCTCGTGGCGGTGACGGCGACGTCGATCGCGCTCGTCTCGACGGTGCCGCTCGCGCGCGAGGGAGCCTCGCCGGAGCGCGTTGCGCGGCACGTTGTGGCGATCGCCTGGCTCTCGCTCGTGCCCGTCGCCGCGGCGGCGGGGATCTTCACGCTCGCCGGCGAGCCGCTCGTCCGCAACGTCCTCGGCGCGAGCTACGGCGGCGGCACCGGTGCAGAGCTGGGGCGACTCGTCGGGTACCTCGCACCCTGGATGGTCGCCTCGGTCGTCGTCTCGGTCGCGTACCCGATCGTCTTCGTGCGCGGCCGCGCGCGCTGGCTGCCCGCCCTCGCCGCCGGCGTGCTGGCGGTGCAGGTGCTCATCGAGTGGGGCGCGCGCTCCGCATTCGGCCTCGGCGGCGTCGCCGGCGGAATGGCGCTGACGACGGCGGCGGTCGTCGTGGTGCTGCTCGCCGCGCTCGGCGCCCTCCGCCGCACGACGGCCGGCGTCGTCGTTGCAGCAGTCGTCTGTGGCATCCTCGCCGCCGCCGCGTTCGGTCTGCCTCGGCTCGTGATCGGCCCCGTCGCCGCCGCAGGCGTCGGCATCGTTCTCTACGGGGCAGCGCTTGGTGCATGGCGGCCGGCCGGGTTGCGCGACGCGTGGGCGTACCTGCGAACGTTGCAGTAGCGTTCGGCGGCGTGCCCGACCTGAAGACGCTCGTCCGTCGGCTCGGTCGCACGGGACCGGGAAAGAACCTCGTGCACGCGGCGGTGCTTCCCGACCCGGCGTCGATGCGCTTCCCGAACGTCTCGCAGTGGCCGGCTGAGGTCCGCGGCTTCGAGGACCTGGCGTTCCTCCTCTCGTCGAACCAGCTGAACCACGGCGTGGCGTCGCTGCAGCTCGACGAGGCCGCGCTGCTCTACCGGCTCGCGCGCGACGTCCGCGAGGGGCCGGTCGCGGAGATCGGGCGCTTCAAGGGCGGCAGCACGTTCATCTTCGCGTCGGCGCTGCCGCGGGGCGCCGAGCTGTGGTCGTACGACTTCCACGTGGCGCTGCGGCCGGACATGCCCGGCGAGCAGCTCGACGAGGAGCTGCGCACGGCGCTCGATCGCTACGGGCTCGCAGGCAAGGTCCACCTGCTCGTGGCCGACTCGCGCACCGCAGACCCCCCGCCCGGGCCGCTCGAGCTCCTCTTCGTCGACGGCGACCACAGCTACGAGGGGGCAAAGGCCGACTTCGGGCGCTGGGGCGCGTTCGTGCGCCCGGACGGCCACCTGCTCTTCCACGACGCCGTCGACTCCGGCGGTTACGGCAACCACTACCCGGGCGTCGCGCGGGCGGTCGCCGAGATCGGGCCGGGCTGGGAGCGGCAGCCGAACGCGGGCTCGATCGCGCACTTCGTCAAGCGCGCGTGAAGCTCGCAGCCGTCGTCCTCAACTGGAACGGCGGCGAGGACACGCTCGCCGCCCTCGCCTCGCTCGAGGGCATCCCCGTCGTCTGCGTCGACAACGGCTCGACCGACGGGTCGCCGGCTGCGATCGCTGCGCGCTTCCCGTCGGTCGACCTGATCCGCACCGGCGTCAACCTCGGCTTTGCGGGCGGCAACAACGTCGGCATCCGCCGCGCGCTCGCCGGCGGCGCCGAGTGGGTGCTGATCCTGAACAACGACGCGGTCGCCGAGCCCGGCCTCGGCGCCGCGCTCGAAGCCGCGGCGGCGGCTCGCCCGGATGCCGGCCTGCTCGCGTGCTCGATCCTGGATTCGGACGGGCTGGCGATCCAGTACGCGGGCGCGACGTTCCAGCCGAGGCTCGGGTACTCGGGCCGGCTCGCGACAGGCGCGCAGCGCGAGCTGCGCGACGTGGGGCGGGCGGACGGCGCCGCGCTCGCGGTCTCGCGCGCCGCGGTCGAGCGCGCGGGGCTCCTCGACGAGACGCTGTTCCTCTACGTCGAGGACGTCGAGTGGTCGCTGCGCATTCGGGAGGCAGGCTTCGCCGTCGTGCTCGTCCCGGATGCACGCGTGCGGCACAGGGGCTCGGCCGCGAGCGGCGGCGCTGCGTCGACCACGAACCTCTACTACGACACGCGCAACACGATCGCCGTCTGCGAACGGCATGCGCCCCTGCCGCGCGGCCTCCGCGGCCTTCGCCGCGTGGTCGTCGTCTCGGCGCACCTCGTGCAGGCCGCGCGTCATCCGCGTCGCGTCGCCGCGGCGCTCGCGGTCGTGGACGGGTGGCGCGACGCGCGCGCCGGCCGCCTCGGTCAGAGAAGCTCGGCGTAGACCTCGTCGGTCGCGCGCGCGGTCGCGTCCCACGAGAACGCCTGCGCGCGCACGAGCCCGCGCGCGGCCCACTCGTCTGGCGCGGAGAGCACGTCGAGCACCGCGTCGGCGATCGAGCGCGGGTCGCGCGGGTCGAAGAGGCGCGCCGCGTCGCCGACGACCTCGGGCAGTGCGGCGACGTTCGAGCACGCGACTGGGCAGCCGCAGGCCATCGCCTCGAGCGGCGGCAGGCCGAAACCCTCGTACAGCGACGGGAAGACGAGCGCCGCCGCATGCTGCATCAGGTCGACGACCTCGTCCCACGGCAGGTGCCCGCGCGCCTCGACGCCTTCGGGTACGTCGGAGAAGCCGCCGCCTGTCAGCACGAGCCGTAGGCCCGGGCGCTCGCGCCGCAGCAGCGCGAACGCCTCGAAGAGCCGCTCGTGGTTCTTGTGCGGCCAGCGCCGCGCCGGGTAGAGCAGGTAGTCGCCGCGCGCGCCGCCGGGGCGCAGGCGGTCGTGGTCGACCCCGAGCGGCACGACGCGGAGCCGCCCGGGGTCGAGGCCGAGCAGCTCCTCCGCCCGCCCGCGGACGAACTCGCTGATCACGATCACGCGCTCGGCGCCGCGCAGCGACGGGTGCCAGACGGCGCGGCGAAAGAGCCGCTCCGAGCGCGGGAACATCGCCGGTAGGTCGAGATGCTGGAGATCGTGCAGCGTGACGACGCTCGGCGTGTCGACCCTGGGGAGCCGGATCGTCAGCGGGTAGTGGACGACTGCGGCTCCCGCCAGCGGACGCCGCAGCCGGCGCGGCCGCGCCCACGCCTCGCCCATTGCGAGCAGGCGCTCGGGCGTCGTGCGGGCGGTGCGGTAGTCGGTCGCGACGACCGACGGCAGGCCGGCAGCAGCGTCCGGTGCGACCGGCGGCAGGACGACCCGGTAGTCGTGGCGCCCGGTCCGGCCGAGTCCCCCGAGGAGCTCGCGGACATAGGTCTCGCTGCCGCCGAGCCTGCCCGGGACGAGCGTCAGGAGCGGGATCGCGATCACCGGCCGATCCTACGGCCCGCGGGCCACGCCCCCGGCTTACAGAGCCGTAATCCCGCCGCTCTAGACTCCCGCGCAATGACCGACGAGCCGTCTGACGTCGCCGCGCTCTTCGCGCGGCTGAAGGAGGAGCTGCGGGCGGCGGGCCCGCGCGGCGACGGCGTCACCCCGGCGCAGGTGCGGCTGTCGGTGCGCGACCAGGCAGAGCGCCTCTGGCCGGTCTCGGCGGAGCGCCCGATCGTCGGCAAGGGCGGGCCGCTGAAAGCGGTGCTGCGGCGGCTGCAGCGGTGGTACGTCGAGCCGGCGTTCGCCGACCAGCGCGCGTTCAACGACGCCGTCCTGAAGCTGATCGACGACCTCGACGAGCGCATCGCGCGGCTCGAGTCGAAGCCGAAGCCAAACTCGTGAGAGTTGCGGTCTGCGCGCCGCAGGTGCCGTTCGTGCGCGGCGGCGCCGAGCTGATGGCGGACGACCTCGTCGCGGCACTGCGCGCGCGGGGGCACGACGCCGACCTCGTGACGATGCCGTTCAAGTGGTACCCGGGCGCGCGCGTGCTCGACCAGGCCTTTCTCTGGCGGCTCGTCGACCTGACGGAGTCCGACGGCGTCCCGATCGACCGTGTGATCGCGACCAAGTTCCCGGCCTACTGCGTCCGTCACCCGAACAAGGTCGCGTGGGTGCTGCACCAGTTCCGGCAGGCGTACGACTACGACCGCACGGAGCTCGGGCAGTTCGACCAGTCGCCGGCGGACAGGGCAACCAGGCGCGCAGTCGAGCGGCTCGACGCGGTCGCGCTCGGCGAGGCGCGGCACGTCTTCGCGACCTCGGCGAACGTCGCCGACCGGCTGCGCCGCTTCAACGGGATCGAGTCGACGGTGCTGCCGCACCCGCCGCAGTCGCTTCCCTATCGCGAGTCGGAGCCCGAGGGGTTCGTGCTCTCCGTGAACCGGCTCGACCGCGCGAAGCGGATCGACCTGCTGATCGAGGCGGCGAAGCGCGAGCCGTCCTTGCGCGTCGTCATCACCGGGGAAGGCCCGGACCGCGACCGCCTCGAGCGACTCGCCGCGGGACTGAACGGCCAGGTCCGCTTCGTCGGGCGCGCAGGCGACGACGAGCTCGTCGACCTCTATGCCCGCAGCCTCGCGGTCTACTACGCGCCGGCCGACGAGGACTTCGGCATGGTCCCCTACGAGGCGTTCCTCTCGGGCAAGCCCGTGGTCACCGCGCGCGACGCGGGCGGACCGCTCGAGGTCGTCCACGATCGCGAGACCGGCCTCGTGGTCGAGCCGGAGCCGGAGGCAGTCGCGCGGGCGTGCGCCTACCTCGCGGCGCACGCCGACGAGGCGAGGGCGTGGGGCCACGCGGGTCGCGCGATCGCCGAGCGCGTCACCTGGGATGCGTGCGTCGACGCGCTCCTCCCCTAACCGATGAGGGTCGCCTACCACTCGCCGCTGCCGCCGTCGCGGTCGGGAATCGCCGACTACTCGGCGCTGCTCTTGCCGGCCCTGAGCGAGCGGGTCGAGGTGGTCGTCGCCGAGCCGGGGAAGCGCGCGCCCGCGGCGGACGTCGCGCTCTACCACATCGGCAACGATCCCGACGCGCACGGCTGGATCGTCGACGCCTTGCGGAAGCGGCCGGGGCTCGTCGTCCTGCACGAGTTCGTCCTCCACCACCTGATTGCGGGGATCACGATCGGCCGCGGCGACGGTCGCGGCTACCTCGACGCGATGGAACGCGACCTCGGCGTCGCCGGGCGACTGCTCGGGCTCGGCGTGCTCGACAACCTGCTGCCGCTCCTCTGGGAGACGCAGCCCGAGCGCTTCCCGCTCGCGGGCGTCGTCCTCGACCGTGCGCACGGGCTCGTCGTCCACTCGCACTACGTCGCCGACCGTGCCCGCGACGCCGGCTACGGCGGGCCGCTCTGGCGGATCCCGCACCCGGCCTGGCCGATGGAGCACGTCGCCGCGGCCGCCGACGTCGCCGGCGACCCGCTCGTCGGCTGCTTCGGCTACCTGAACATGAACAAGCGCATCCCGCAGCTGCTCGAGGCGTTCGCGGCATTCCGTCGCGAACGCCCGGGTGCGCGGCTCCTGCTCGTCGGCGCTGTGGCCGAGCGGTTCGACGTGCAGCGGCGACTCGAGCGGCTCGGCCTGACGGACGGCGTCGAGCGCATCGACTACGTCCCGGAGGAGCGCCTGTGGTCGCTGATGGCGGCATGCGACGTGCTCGTCAACCTGCGCTACCCGACGATGGGGGAGACGTCGGGTTCGGTGATCCGCGCGATGTCGCTCGCCAAGCCGCTCGTCGTCTCGGACGTCGGCTGGTTCGCCGAGCTGCCCGACGACGCGGTGCTGAAGGTGCCCGTGGACGAGTCGGAGGTCGAGGTGCTCGCCGGGGCGCTCGGGCTCGCCGCCGAGCACGGCGAGGCGCTGGGCGCAGCCGCGCGTGCGCACGTGCAGCGAGAGCACGCCCTGGGTCTCGTGGCCGACCGGTACGTCGAGGCGATCGAGCTCGCAGCAGGCGGTGACACGGTTCGCGACGCCGTGCTGTGGCGGGTCGCCGACGCCGCCGCGGCCGCCGGCATCTCGGACGTCTCCGCGCTCGCGCAGGGGCTGCGGGAGTCCGGGCTCGCATGAACGGCGTCGCGGCCGCGCGCGGCGTGGGCGCGCGCGTGCTCGCGCGACCGGTGTGGGTCTTGCTCGCAGCGGTCGTCGTCGCCTCGGCGGCGGCGCGGATGGCGCTCGCGCACCGGATGGTCGCCCCGTGGATCATGGTCGACGAGCTCATCTACTCGGAGCTCGCGAAGTCGCTCGCCTCGCACGGGCGCCTGCTCGTCCGCGGCGTGCCGTCGACGGGCTACGGCTTCGTCTATCCGGCTCTGATCGCGCCCGCCTGGCGGCTACACGGTGCGATCCCGGATGCGTACGCGACGGCCAAGCAGATCAACGCCGTCGTCATGTCGCTCGCAGCGATCCCGGCGTACGCCCTCGCGCGCCGCGTCGCTGCGCCCGGCCCGTCGCTCGCCGTCGCCGTCCTCGCCGTGCTCGTCCCGTCGATGCTCTACACGGGGACGCTGATGACCGAGAACGCGTTCTATCCGCTGTTCCTGCTCGCCAGCTACGTCCTCGTCGTCGCGCTCGAGCGCCCGTCCCCGGCGCTGCAGGTCGCGCTGCTCGTCGTCTGCGGCATCTGCTTCGCGACGCGAGCACAGGCGGTCGCGCTCTTCGGTGCCGCGGTCGTCGCGCCCGTCCTGCACGGCCTGATCGAGCGCGACCTTCGCAGCCGTCTTCGCCGCTTCGCGACGCTCTACGGCATCGTGGGCGCGGCCGTTGTCGTCGCGCTCGCTGCGACGACGCTTCGCGGCCGCTCGCCGCTCGAGTTGCTCGGCGCCTACCGTGCCGCGACCGGCTCGGGCTACTCCGCGGGGGACGTGCTCCGCTACGTGCTGTGGCACGTCGCCGAGCTCGATCTGTACGTTGGCATCGTCGGCTTCGCGGCGCTGCTCGCGCTGTGGCTCGGGCCGCGGGCGGCGACACCGGCCGCGCGCGCGTACGCGGCGGCGACCCTGCCCGTCGTCGTGCTGCTCGTCGTCGAGGTGGCCGTCTTCGCCTCGCGGCAGTCGTTCCGGATCGAGGAGCGGAACGACTTCTACGTCACGCCGCTCTTCCTCGTGCCGCTCGCCGGCTTCGCCGCCGGTGCGATCCCCCGCCGGCGCACGCCGTTGCTCGCGGCCGCGCTCATCGCGGGCGTTCTGCCGGTCGCGATCCCGTTCGCCCGCTTCGTCAACCCGTCCGCCGTCTCGGACACGCTCGCGCTCCTGCCCTGGTGGTGGCTGCAGGACCACGGAATCCGCTTCGGCCCACTGCGCTTCGTCGCGCTCGGCGCGGGCGTCCTCGCGGCGCTCGCGTTCGTGCTCTCGCCCCGGCGGGTCGTGCCGGTGCTGCTCGCCGCGACCGGCGTGTACTTCGTGCTCGTGTCGGTCGTCGCGGAGAACGGTCGACACGGGATGCGGCAGGCGTCCGTCGGCGGGCTCTGGGCGGGCATCCGCAAGGCGCACCCTGACTGGATCGACCGCCGCGTCGGCCGGAACGCGGACGTCGCCTTCCTCTGGCACTACGCCGGCGAGACGCGGCCGCTCTGGAACAACGAGTTCTTCAACCGCAGCGTCGGCACCGTGTACACCCTCGACGGCCCCGACCCCGCCGACGGCGGCCTGCCCGAGACGCCCGTCCGCGAACGGACGGACGGCACGCTCGTCGCCGAAACGGGGCACGCGCCGCGCGTGCGCTACGCCGTTTCCTACCAGGACATCGCGGGGCAGCTGCTCGCGCGCGATCAGGGCATCGGGCTCGGGCTCTACCGCGTCGACGGGCCGCTCGTCTTCATCACGCAGATCCACGGCGTCGACCCCGACACGTGGGCCGGCAGTCTCGTCACGTACCGCCGCCTCCGCTGCACCGGCGGCAAGCTGACGGTGCGGCTCGGCACGGACGAGCACCTGTTCGACCGCACGCAGACCGTGACCGCGCACGAGAACGGGCGCGTCGTCGGTCGTGCGCACATCGTCCCGGGCGAGCAGCCGTCGCTCGTCGTGCCGCTCCGGCCCGGTCCTGCAGGCACGTGCTTCGTCGTCTTCGAGGCGGGGCTGACGCGCGTGCCGTCGCACGTGCAGCCGGGCAACAGCGACAGGCGGCGGCTCGCCGCGCACTACTACGCCTTCGACTACGCGCGATGAGGATCGCCTTCGACGTCTCGCCGCTCTCGCACGAGCGCACGGGCGTGAACAACTACATCCGCGGCTCGCTCGCGGGCCTCGCCGAGGTCGCCCGCCAGCAAGGGCACGAGATCATCGCGTTCGCCCCGACGTCTTTGTGGGGCCGCGCGACGATCCGCGACGCGCTTGCGGGCATCGACGTGCAGCTACGGCTCGTGCCGCTCCCCGCCGGGCACGCGGTGCGAACCGCCTGGTCGGCCGTCGGCCGTCCGTCGGCCGAGCGGTTCCTCGGGCGATTCGACGTGCTCCATTTCAGCGACTGGATGTACCCGCCCCAGTCGCACGGCGTGCGCGCGACGACGATTCACGACCTCGTGCCGCTGCATCATCCCGAGTGGACGACGCCGCGCACGCGGTCGATGCACGCGCGCAAGTACCGCAACACGGCTCGCACCTGCGACGTCGTCTTCGCCAACTCCGCGTTCACGGCCGACGACGTCGCGGCGACGCTCGGCATTCCACGTGCGCGCATCGTCGTCGCGCATCCCGGGATCGGCGCCGACTACAGCGCGGAGGGCGAGCGCGCCGACCTCGGCGTGCCGTACGTGCTGACGGTTGCGACGCTCGAGCCGCGCAAGAACCTCGGCACGCTGGTGGAGGCGTTCGCCCTCCTCGAGGGAACCGACCTACTGCTCGCGGTCGTCGGCGGGGCGGGCTGGGGCGAGCAGCCGCAGCTCGACCGACGGGGCATCGTCAGGCTCGGCCGCGTCAGCGACGAGGAGCTGGCGCGCCTCTACCGCGGCGCCGCGGCCGTCGTCTACCCGTCTCGCTTCGAGGGGTTCGGTATGCCCGTGACGGAGGCGATGGCGTCGGGCGCTCCCGTAGTCGCGTCGTCCCACCCGTCGCTCGACGAGGCGTGCGGCGAAGCCGCGGTGCGCGCCGATCCCGAGAGCCCCCAGGCGATCGCCGCGGGCATTCGCGAGGCGATCACGCGGTCGGGGGAGCTGCGTGTAGCCGGGCTCGAGCAGGCGCGCCGCTTCTCCTGGCGGCGGACCGGAGAGGCGTTCCTCGAGGGGTACGAGCGATTCGCGTAGCGATCGACACGACGCCGCTTCGCCAGACGCGCGCCGGCACCGCGCGCTACGTGCGCGGCCTCCTCGAGCAGCTCGAGCTCGAGCGGGTTTCGTTCCCCGCAACGTCCCGCGCGCGCACACTCGCCGCCGACGTCCTCTGGTACCCACGCCTCTCGACGGACGCCGATGTGTTGCACTGCCCGACGTTCCGCGGTCCGCTCCGCACGCGCCGGCCGCTCGTCGTCACCGTGCACGACCTGGCGGTGCTCCGGCACCCGGAGTGGTTCAACCGCTGGACGGCGACGTACTCGAGGCTCGCCGTGCCGCGTGTCGTTCGCGCCGCGTCGCGCGTGATCGCGGTATCGGAGTTCACGCGCGGCGAGCTCGTCGACCTCCTGCGCGTGCCACCGGAGAAGATCAGCGTCGTGCCGAACGCGGTCGAGGACGTGTTCACGCCGTCCGGCCCGCGGGCCGAGGGCGACTTCGTGCTCGCGGTCGGAACGCTCGAGCCGCGCAAGAACCTCGAGCGCATTGCCGCCGCCGTCGATGCCGAGCTGCGTGTCGTCGGCGCGCGCGGCTGGGGCGACGTGCGCCTGCCCGCCAACGTGACGCCGCTCGGCGACGTGCCCGACGTGGAGCTCGCGGCGCTGTACCGCGGCGCGCGCTGCCTCGTCTATGCGTCGCTCTACGAGGGCTTCGGGATCCCGGTCGCCGAGGCGCTCGCCTGCGGCTGCGCGATCGTCACCTCGCAGGGCTCGGCGATGGCGGAGGTGGCGGGCGACGACGCGACGTACGTCGACCCGCTCGACGTCGAGTCGATCCGTGACGGCATCGCCCGAACGACGCCGCCGGAGCCGCGTCGCGGCGCGGGCTGGCCGGAGGTCGCCGCGCGCACGTGGCAGGTCTACGAAGAGGCGGCGGCGTGATCCTGCTCGACGCGGACGTGCTCGGCCGCAACCGCACCGGCGAGGAGACGTACGTCCTCAACCTCCTGCGCACGCTGCCCGCCGCCGCGCCCGATCTCGCCTTCGCCGCCGTGACGCGCCACCCGGAGCTCGTTCCCGACGGTGTCGAGCCCGTCGCGCTGCCTGCCCGCTCGCAGGAGCTGCGCATGGCGTGGTCGCTGCCGCGGCTCCTTCGCCGCCTGCGGCCGCGGCTGCTGCACACCCAGCACGCGCTCCCGCTCGGCTGGCGCGGCCACTCGGTCGTGACGCTGCACGACCTGCACTTCGAGCGCGACCCGGGCGTGATGTCCCTACCGGACAGGCTGACGTTCAGGGCGGTCGTGCCGCGCGCGGCCCGCCGCGCCGACCGCGTCATCGCCGTCTCGGAGCGCACGAAGCGGGATGCGATCGAGCTGTACTGCCTTTCGCCCGAGAAGGTGGTCGTCGTGCCGCACGGCGTCGACCCCGCGTTCGGTCCGGGGGACGGCCGCACCGGGGACTACGTGCTCTTCGTCGGGGCCGTGCAGCCGCGCAAGGACCCGCTCGCCGCGCTCGCCGCGGCGAGCGCCGCGGGGCTCCCGCTCGTCGTCGTCGGGCCGGCGAAGGACCGCGCGCTCGCCCGCCGGCTCGGCGACGAGGGTGCGGACGTGCGGGGTGTCGTGTCCCAGGACGAGCTCGCCCGGCTCTACCGCGGCGCCGCGGCGCTCGTCCTGCCCTCTCGCTTCGAGGGGTTCGGGCTGCCGGTGCTCGAGGCGATGGCGAGCGGCACGCCCGTCGTCTGCTCGGACGACGCGGCGCTGCGCGAGGTCGCGGGCGATGCCGGCATCTACGGCGACCTCGCCGGCGGCATCCGGCT
>JAICYG010000111.1 GCA_025934335.1 Thermoleophilia bacterium
AAGATCACGAAGTAGCTACGCGAGCAGCGGTGCGAGCGTGTTGCGCGCGATCACGAAGCCGCGCTCGACAAGCTCCCGCGTCCCTTCGAAGCCGCGGTCCTCGTGCTCGACCGAGAGCACGTGGTCGTAGCCGACGTCGTAAAGCGCCGCCACGAACCGCGACCAATCGACCTGCCCAAGGCCGGGGATTCGGGGCACCTGCCAGCCCATGCCGGCCGAGAAGGTGCCGTGCCGGTACAGCCCGTCGGCGCGGATCTCGAGGTCCTTGGCGTGCGTGTGGAAGATGCGCGGCCCGAAGTCGCTGACGGCGCGCTCGTAGTCGATCTGCAGCCACACGAGGTGCGACGGATCGAGGTTGAGGCCGAAGTTGCCGTCGGGGATCGCCGAGAAGAGCTCGTCCCAGATCGCAGGCGACCAGGCGAGGTTCGTGCCGCCGGGCCACTCGTCCCAGCTGAAGATCATCGGGCAGTTCTCGATCGCGATCCTCACGTCGCGCTCGCCCGCGTAGTGCACGAGCGGCGGCGAGATCGACCGGAACCGCTGGAGGTTCTCGGGCAGCGGCCGGTCCTTGTCGTTCCCGACGAACGTGCCGACGATCCCGACGCCGAGCCGCTGCGCCGCGTCGACCACCTTCCGCAGGTGGCCGTTCGCCTCCTCGCGGTCGGCGTCGTCGGGAGCGAGGTTGTTCGGGTAGTACGCGAGCGCCGAGATCGCGAGGCCGTGGCGCTCCATCGTCGCGTGCACGTCGTCGGGCTCGAGCGAGTCGACGTCGATGTGCGTGACGCCGGCGTAGCGGCGCCGCTCGGAGCCGCCGGCCGGCCAGCATGCGATCTCGAGCGCCTGGTAGCCGTTCGCGGCCGCCCATGCGGCCGTCTCCTCGAGCGTGCGGTCGCCGAACGCCGCCGTCAGCAGGCCGAGCTTCATGCGCTCTCCACGCTGAGCTCGAGCCTCGAGCTGCGCTCCTCGCCGGCTGCGAGCACCGGCAGTCTGCCCTCGGCGCGGTCGTGCGCGCGGCCGAGCACCGAGCAGTTCGCCGGCTCGATCCCGAGCACGCCGTAGTCGGGGTGGATCCACTGCCAGAGGCGCGGCAGGTCGGAGCGCACGGTGACGCGCGTGCCGTCGTGCTCGACGACCGCGCGGGTCGCGCCGAGGTGCTCGTAGACGCGCTCCGGGCCCGGTGGGCCGAGCGTCCGCCAGTCGCCCGCGCGCGCGTCGTCGTCGCGCGGCACGACCTCGCCGGAGTCGACGTCGACCGTGTCCCAGAGCAGGTTGACGTGGTAGAGGATCGGCGCCGGCTCCGGGTGCTTGCCTTCGTTCCGCACCCGGTCGGCGATCTCGATCGCGCCGGGCCGAACGGTGATCTCCCGCCGCAGCGTGAGCGTCGCCCCCGGCACCTCGGCGTCGACGACGCGGCCGGTCGCACCCTCTTCCCGGATCTCGACGTCGCGTGCGGCGAGGGAGGAGTACCAGCCGTGCAGCGGCTGCCCCTCGGAGGCGGCGCCGGCGTTCCGCAGGCCGCAGGTGACGACGAGTCCGCCGCCGAAGGAACGGGCGAAGTCGCCTTGCCACGGGACATGGCCGATCGGCGACTCCCAGGAGAGCCGGTTCCCCTCGAACCACGCCGCCGCGAGGTCGAGCCCGCGCTCCGGCAGGACGTCGACCCCGAGGTTGCCGCAGGTCAGTGTGACCGCCATTTGCGGGTACTCTCGCATGGTCATGACTCGCGTCACGAAGGTGACCGTGGAGCGCACGTGTGCCATCTGCGAGCGGACGCTCCTGATGGGCGAGCGTGCGACGCGCTTCTCGCCGAACGGGGGCGGCGAGTACGTCGACGTGTGCCCGCTCTGCGCCGACACCGCGGTCGAGTACGGCTGGATCCGCGAGGGCGCGCCGACGACGCCGACCGTCGCCACCGAGCGACGCCGCCGCGGCCGCGGCATCCTGGCCGCGATCATGGGGACGCGACCGCGCGAGGCCGAGGAGACGGTCGCGCCCGACCCGATCCTGCGGCGCCTTTCCGAGCAGGAGCTCGCGATGGTCGAGGCAGCCGACCTCTTCAACGCGTCGCAGTACCGCCGGACCGTCGCCGGGATCGGGAAGTCGCTGGGCGAGCCGCGCGTGTCCGTCGTCGCACTCTCGGGCGTCAACGCCGAGGTGGTCGTGACGGTGGCCTGGGATATCTCCTGGTACCAGTACCGCGTCTCGCCCGAGTCGGACAACCCGGTGCGGCTCGAGGGGCGCGGGCACGACCCGGCCGAGCTCGAGGGCTCGTTCACGGGGTGGAACGCACGTCTCGACGACGGCGGCCGCATCGTCCCCGACATCGCGCGGGTGTAGACCGTAAGGGGGATGACTCCCCCGCAAGGCCTCGTACACTGAGCGCGTGATCTACTGCGTCGTCCCGCGGGAGCTCGAGGCGGACCTCTTCGACCGCATGGTCGAGTACTACAAGGACAACCCGAACGTGACCGTCATCGTCGACCGACGCGAGGGGCCCGACCGGCGTGAGGGGCAGGAGGACGGCTCGTTCCGGGAGCGTCGCGAGACCCGCGACCGCCGCCGCAAGCGCGCGACCGGCACGTTCCTCGAGACGAACGCGCCCGAGTAGCGCGGCGCTACGATCGCCGTCATGGCGACCGCAACGTTCGAATCACTGAACCCGTCCACCGGCGAGGTCATCGAGTCGTTCCCGCGCTCCGACGCGGGCGACGTCGACCGCGCCGTCGCGACCGCGCGCGCGGCGTGGGAGGAGTGGCGCCTTGTGCCGGCGCCGGAGCGCGGCAACATTCTCTTCCGCTTCGCGCAGCTGCTCGAGCGCTCGAAGCCGGAGCTTTCCGACCTGATGACCCGCGAGATGGGGAAGGTGAAGGCGGAGGCGGGCGGCGACGTCCAGGAAGCGATCGACATGAGCTACTACATGGGCGGCGAGGGCCGGCGACTCTTCGGGCAGACGACGCCGTCGGAGCTGCGCGACAAGTTCATGATGAGCGTGCGGATGCCGGTCGGCGTGGTCGGTGCGATCACGCCGTGGAACTTCCCGATCGCGATCCCGGCGTGGAAGCTCTGCCCGGCGCTCGTGTGCGGCAACACCGTCGTGCTGAAGCCGGCGGAGGACACGCCGTTGCTCGCGCAGCGGTTCGTCGACTTGCTGCGCGAGGCGGGCCTGCCGGAGGGCGTCGTGCAGGTGGTGCACGGGTTCGGCGAGGAGGCGGGCGACGCGCTCGTGCGCCATCCCGACGTGCCGGTGATCACGTTCACCGGCTCGCGCGAGACGGGTGTGCTCGTGACGAAGGCGGCGGCCGACGAGCTGAAGCACGTCCACCTCGAGCTCGGCGGCAAGAACGCGATCATCGTCATGGACGACGCCGACCTCGACCTCGCCGTCGACGGCATCGTCTGGAGCGCGTTCGGCACCGCCGGCCAGCGCTGCACCGCCGCGTCCCGCGTGATCGTGCAGCGCGGGGCGTACGAGGAGCTGCAGTCGAAGCTCGTGGCGCGAGCCGAGAAGATGCGGATCGGCGCGCCGTGGGAGGACGGCGTCGACATCGGCCCCGTCATCAACGAGACGGCGGTCGAGAAGATCCACTCGTACACCGAGATCGGGCAGGACGAGGGCGCCAAGCTGCTCACGGGGGGCGAGCGCGTCGACGGCCACGGCTTCTACTACCGGCCGACCGTGTTCGCCGAGGTCGAGCCCGGGATGCGGATCGCGCAGGAAGAGATCTTCGGGCCGACGACGGCGCTGATCCCGGTCGACTCGTTCGAGGAGGCGGTGCGGGCTGCGAACAGCGTGCGCTACGGGCTCTCGTCGTCCATCTTCACGCGCGACGTGAACAAGGCGTTCAAGGCGATGCGCGACCTGCAGACCGGCATCACGTACATCAACGCGGGCACGACCGGCGCCGAGGTGCATCTGCCGTTCGGCGGCATGAAGCAGACCGGCAACGGCCACCGCGAGGCGGGGCAGGCGGCGCTCGACGTGTTCACGGAGTGGAAGTCGGTGTACGTCGACTACAGCGGGAAGCTGCAGCGGGCGCAGATCGACAACCAGTGATGTGGCCGGCGCCGCGGTGAACCGGCGCGGAGGAGGGGCCGAGGCTCGTCGCCTCGACCCCTCGCCGGGTCCGCGCTACCCGAGGCAGTACGCGTAGACGGCGCCGGTGTTCGTCGCGCTGTCGATGTTCTCGAGGTAGATCGTCCAGCCGTCGTCGCCGGCGGTCGCCCGCGTGTCGAAGTTCACGACGCTGCCCGTGCTGTCGAAGCCGCCGCCCACCGCGAGCTGCCCCGATCCGCAGTTCGCCGTGACGGCGCCCTGGTCACCGGACGTCCCGCTCGCATTCAGCGAGAACGTCTGGCTGTGCACGCTCACGGCCGCGGTGCCCGCCGGCCCCTGCGGCCCCTGCGGTCCCGCCGCGCCGGTCGCGCCGGCCGGTCCCGCCGGGCCCGTCGCTCCCGCGGCGCCGGTGTCGCCCTTCGGGCCCTGCGGTCCGGTCGCGCCGGCCGGCCCGGTCGCGCCGGTCGCGCCGGTGTCTCCCTTCGGCCCCTGAACCTGCCCGGCATCCGTCCAGGCGCTGCCCGTCCAGACCCACAGGTGGCCGGCGACCAGGTAGGCGTCGCCGGTCGTGCCCGACGCGGGCAGGTCGCCCGACGTGGCGACGGTGCCCACGATCTTGAGCCCCGCGCCGACGGGCCCCTGGGGCCCGGTGGCGCCCTGCGGCCCCGCGGCGCCGGTCGCGCCCGTGTTGCCCTTCGGCCCGGCCGGTCCGGCAGGCCCTGCCGGGCCCGTGGCGCCCGCGGGGCCGGTCGCGCCCGTCGCGCCAGTCCGTCCGCGAGCGCCTCGCAGGCTCGCGGATAGCTGCGCAAGGGTCTTGCCACCAAGCTTCCTCGAGTTCGTGGCCCTGTCTGCCGTGTAGGCGTGCCGTGCGAGCGGGACGACCCCGCTCGCCCAGGCGCCGCCGCTGAGCGCAGCGAACAGCGCGATCGTCGCGATCACGGTTGCCGGCCGTGGGAGCCGAATTCTCATTTGTTGCCCTCCGGGTTTCGTGCCTGCCTCGCGGAGCGAAGTGTCGTTTTCGGCTGAGCGTGAGTCAATCCCCCGTTTGCATCCGGGCCCGGGTACGTTCTGTGGCGACGTGAAGCGGAAGCTCGTCGTCTTCGTGCCACCCGACGCGCTCGACGCCGTGCGCGATGCCGTGTTCGCCGCCGGCGCCGGCCGCATCGGAGCCTACGAGCGCTGTTCGTGGTACGCGGACGGCACCGGCACGTTCCTCGGCGGCGAGGGCGCGGTGCCGGCGGTGGGCGAGCGCGGGGTGGAGGAGCGCGTGCCGGAGCTCCGGCTCGAGACGGTCTTCCCGGTCGAGTGCCAGGACGAGGTGCTCGCCGCGCTCCGCGCCGCGCACCCGTACGAGGAACCGGCTTTCGACGTGTACGAGCTGGTCGCGTGAAGGCTCGCCTCTTCACCGACGGCGGCGCGCGCGGCAACCCCGGCCCGGCCGCCTACGGGTTCGTGCTGGAGGCGGAGGACGGCACCGTGCTCGCGGCCGAGGGAGCTGCGATCGGCACGGCGACGAACAACGTCGCCGAGTACAGCGGTCTGGTCGCTGGGCTCCGCAAGGCGCTCGAGCTGCACGTGTCGAAGGTGGAGCTCGTCTCCGACTCCGAGCTGATGGTGAAGCAGATGCGCGGCGAGTACCGCGTCAAGAACGAGGCGCTGCGGGGGCTGTTCGTCGAGGCGAACGCGCTCGCCCGGCGCCTCGGCAGCGTCGAGTATCGCCACGTGAAGCGCGCGCACAACGAGCTCGCCGATCGGCTCGTCAACGAGGCGCTGGACGCAGCCACGACCGATGGATAATCGATGGTAAGATAACGGTATGCGAACGACCATCGATAAGGCAGGAAGACTGGTCATCCCCAAGCAGCTACGGGACAGCGTCGGCCTGCGCTCCGGTGAGGTCGAGATCGTCGCCGACGGCTCCGGGATTCGCGTCGAGCCGATCGCGCTCGAGTCGCTGGAGGAGCGGGAGGGGCGTCTCGTCATCCCCGCGGAAGGCGTGCCGATCGACGACGAGCTCGTCCGTTCGCTCCGGGATGCCGACCGGCGGTAGGCGCGGCCCCGAGGTGCTCGTCGACACGAGCGCCGCCGTTCCGCTTGCCGTCGCCGACCATCGCGATCACGCAGCCACCTTCGCGGCGCTCGCAGATCGCCGACTCGGGCTTGCCGGGCACGCCGCGTTCGAGACGTTCTCGGTCCTGACGCGTCTTCCGCCACCTGCGCGCCGCACGCCGGCCGTCGTGGCCCGCCTCCTGCGCGCGAACTTTCCCCGGACGAGATTCCTCAGCGCCGACGGTGCGGCCTCCCTCGTAGGCCGGCTCGAGTCGCTGGGAATCGCGGGTGGCTCCGTGTACGACGCGCTCGTCGGGGCCACGGCCGCGGAGCACCGCCTCAGACTGGTGACGCGCGACCGCCGCGCGACCGAGATCTACGGACTGCTCGGTGTCGAGGTCGAGCTGCTTGGCTGAAGGCGTGACGCACCCGTTCGCGCAGGCGATCGTCACCGCTGACCATGATGCAGCGGTTGCGACGCTCGCAGACGATGTCGAGTTCCGCAGCCCCGCGGTGCACAAGCCCTACCACGGCAAGGCGCAGGTCGAAGGGATCCTGCGGCTCGTCGAAACCGTTTTCGAGAACTTCCGCTACACGGCCGAGTGGCGCGACGGCCGCACGACGATCCTCTTCTTCGAGGCGAACGTGGGCGACCGGGAGCTGCAGGGCGTCGACATCCTCGAGGACGGCGATGACGGCCTGATCGAGCGCTTCACGGTCATGATCCGCCCGCTCTCGGGCCTGCAGGCGGTTGCCCGGACGATGGCCGAGCGGCTCGGGATCTCGACGTAGCGCCGCTATACTGCCGACCCGCGCGGATGTAGCTCAGTTGGCTAGAGCGTCTGCTTGCCATGCAGAAGGTCGTGGGTTCGAGTCCCATCATCCGCTCTCCTCTCTTGGAAGCCCCGCTGGAAGGCCGAGTGCAAACGCTCGAGCCGCCTGTAGCGGCAAAGATGGCCGGGCCTTCCGCGCGGTGCCGCGGAATCCCCGGTGAGTCTCCGGCCCTCGCGTTCTACTGTTCGACCGGCACTGCGCGAGTTCGGTACCCCTGAAAACGCGGAAGACCCGCGACTCGCGGGCCTTCCGCAGTACGGCTACGGGTCGATCGCTACTGGAGCGTCTCGGTCAAGGTGAGGTGGGCGCGACGAAGTTCTTGTTGCACGAGATGTAGATCCCTTCCTCGACTTGCCACCCGTGAGCCGCCGACCCTGGCGCTGCGTCCTTCGGAGTCTGCGTCTGCCGCTCGGTCTGCCCCTCGATGTTGTCGTTTAGCCCCGAGTATGCGCACAGGGACGCATTTGGGTTGACGCCCTTGATGTTGCCGGACCCTGGCGGGCCCTTCACTTCCCCGGCCAGCGACGCGGTTGCGCTGACGAGCACCATCGCCGAAATTGCGACGGCGGTCGCGAGGATCTTCCTCATTTGCCTGCCCTCCCCGAGCGTTGATTACTGACAAGCATGACACTAAACGCCTCGGGGGCGCGAGGTCACCGGCCAGCCGTTCGGTCATCTGAACGGAGTTATCGGCGACCGAGGGTGCGAATCACCGCCGCTGCACGGCGCGAGGAGCTCAGCCGTTGCGCGGGTCTGTGTCTCGTGCGATGCGCTCGGGGACGCCCGGATGCTTGCGGACGATCAGATAGTCGCCGCCGGTGTCGATGACGTCTTCGACCTCTTTGTCTTCATGTCCCGGGCAGACGAAGAACTGGGTCGGGTCGGCGCGGGTCAGCTCGTAGGCCTCGACCGGCACGGTGATCCGTTGGGCGCAGGTCAGACTGTCGCATTCGCAGACGATGTGCAGCGGCTCCGTGTCCGTCAGCGCAAACGGCTTCTGCAGCCGTTCGATCTGCTCGTTCACCGCCCGAAAGAGCGTCTCGTTTGTGGCCTTACGGCGCTCCGCCTCTTCCACCCGGTCGACGCTAGCCCGAATCCTTCGTCTCAGCAAGGGCCTGGGTGATCTCGCCGGCGCGGCCGACTTTCTCGACGAGCACGTAGGCGTCGTGTCGTTCCAGAGGCTGGACAGCCCCGTCCAGGGACTCCTCATGACCTGGCGCGTGAGCGAACCAGCGTGGGTTGCTGCGAACGCGTCGGTAGGCGTCCATGGAGACGCGGATGACGGTGGTGCAGGCGCGATCGGAGCACTCGCAAATGAAAGGAACCGGGGTGTCGACGCCGACCTCGGCGTCGGCCGCGGCTGATTCGATGCGCTCGTTGGCTTCTCGGAACAGGGCATTGTTCCGCGCCACCTTCTCGACGTCCTCGGCCATGGGACGCACCTATTCCCAACATGCGGACGATTCCGAACATGATCCACCGACCGAAACGAGCAGAGGGGGCGGCGCAGTGGCCGCCGCCCCCGGGCAGTCCGGCTACGAGAAGTTGATCCAGAAGCCGCTGTTCACGAGATCGCCGTTCGGTTTCGTCGTCCAGAGCTCGAGATCCTTGCCTCCGCAGTCTCCGCCGATCGGCGGATCCGGGTTGATGTTGACGATCACCGGCGCCGACGGTTGCGCCGACGCGGCGGTCGCGACCGCGACGTCGAATGCGAAGGGCACGTCGAAGCAGAAGATGCCGTCTGACGGATTCG
>JAICYG010000125.1 GCA_025934335.1 Thermoleophilia bacterium
CGTGTGCCGTACAATGGGCCCGTCGGCGCGGTGCTGCACCAGATCGTCGGGGGCCTGCGGCAGGCGATGGGCTACTGCGGTGCGCCCACGCTCGACGCCCTCAAGGAGGCGCGCTTCGTGCGCATCACCGGCGCCGGCCTGCGCGAGTCGCACCCGCACGACGTCACGATCACGAAGGACGCGCCCAATTACCGTCGGAGCTGACGTGCTTTCGCACGCAGCCGGCGTAGGCTCGACGGAGCCGGCCGGCGCGCAGGTGGCGGCTTTGCCGCCGCCGGAGCATAAGACCGAGGAACGGCCCGTGCTCGTGGTCGACCTCGGCGGGCAGTACTCCCAGCTGATCGCGCGACGTGTGCGCGAGGCGCGCGTGTACTCCGAGCTCGTGTCGCACCGCGCCTCCGTCGACCAGATCCGGAGGCACAACCCGGTTGCGCTGATCCTCTCCGGCGGACCCGCCTCGGTGTACGCCGAGGGCGCGCCGCGGATCGACCCCGCGATCTTCGAGCAGGGGATCCCGACGCTCGGCATCTGCTACGGCGCGCAGCTGCTCGCGCTCGAGCTCGGCGGCCGTGTCGAGCAGACGGGCGCCGGCGAGTACGGCAAGGTCGAGCTGCGGGCGCACGGCGACGGGCTCTTCGCCTCGCTCCCGGCTGAGCAGACGGCGTGGATGTCGCACCGGGACACCGTCATCGCGCCTCCGTCCGGCGCGCGGATCGTCGCCGAGTCGGAGCACACGCCGGTCGCCGCCTTCGAGGACGACGCGCGGAAGCTGTACGGCGTGCAGTTCCATCCGGAGGTCGTGCACACGCCGTACGGGCAGGACGTGCTGAAGAACTTCCTCTACGAGATCGCGGGCGCGGCACCCGTGTGGACGCCGGCGGCCGTGATCGAGGAGCAGGTCGAGCGGATCCGCGCGCAGGTCGGTCGCGAGCGCGTCCTCTGCGCGCTGTCCGGCGGCGTCGACTCCGCGGTCGCGGCGCTGCTCGTGCACAAGGCGGTCGGCGACCAGCTCACGTGCGTCTTCGTCGATCACGGCCTGCTGCGGAAGGGCGAGGCCGACCAGGTCGTCGAGACGTTCGACGGCGTCTTCCACGTGCCCCTCGTGCACGTGCAGGCCGAGGAGCGCTTCCTCGCCCGGCTCGCGGGCGTGACGGAGCCGGAGCAGAAGCGGAAGATCATCGGCGAGGAGTTCATCCGCGTCTTCGAGGACGAGGCACGCAAGCTGGGCGACCTCCGGTGGCTCGTGCAGGGAACCCTGTACTCGGACGTGATCGAGTCGGGCGGCACGGAAGGCGTCGCCGAGACGATCAAGTCGCACCACAACGTCGGAGGTCTCCCTCCCGACATGAAGATGAAGCTCGTCGAGCCGCTGCGGCTGCTGTTCAAGGACGAGGTGCGGCGCGTCGGCGAGGAACTCGGCATGCCGGAGCGGATGGTGTGGCGTCAGCCGTTCCCGGGGCCGGGGCTCGCGATCCGGATCATCGGGGACGTGACGGAGGAGCGCCTCGAGACGCTCCGCGACGCCGACGCGATCCTGCAGGAGGAGATCCGGAAGGCCGGCCTGTACCGCGAGCTCTGGCAGAGCTTCTGCGTGCTGCCCGCGATCCGAACCGTCGGCGTGCAGGGCGACTCGCGCTCCTACGGTTATGCAATTGCGATCCGCGCGGTCACGTCGGAGGACGCGATGACGGCCGACTGGGCGCGTCTCCCGTACGACCTGATCGAGGTGATCGCCTCGCGGATCGTCAACGAGATCCCGGCCGTGAACCGGGTCGTGCTGGACGTGACCTCGAAGCCTCCCGCCACGATCGAGTGGGAGTGACCTACGTCGCGAACGCGACGACCCACTCGCGGAGGAACGGCTCGGCGAGGTCGTAGGAGCCGTCCTGCTCCTTGCGCACGAGCTCCTGGGCGATCAGCGGCCGGAGCGCTCGCTGGACGCCTGAAGAGGGCGGCAGCTCGTGTGCGATCCGATACGCATTGGTGAACGGCCGTCCGGCCTCACGCGCGAACGCCTGGAGCAGGAGCTTCTGGGGCGGCGTCGCGGAATCCCACACCAGCGTGAAGCGCGCGTTCTCGGCGCGGAGCACGGCCCGTAGAGCGGCCTCGACGTCGCCCTCCGAGGCCGTGAAGCCCTCGGGCACCTCTTCCCACAGCGCGTACGCGAGCTGCTGCGTTGCGTGGGGGTGGCCCCGGGTGACCGCCAGGAGGCGGTCGAGCGACGCGTCGCCGATCCCGCGGTCCGTTCGATCGAACTGGGAACGAAGGAAGGGAGCGAAGACGGATGGGTCGATCGCGCCGATCTCCATCGTCTTCGCGCTGCGGTAGAACGGCTCGTTCCGGTCGTTGAAGAGCCGGTGCATCAGCTCGCGCTTGCTGCCGGCGTAGACGTGCGAGACGTCGCGTTGCCACTGGAAGACGGAGCGCATCAGCCCCGGCAGGTGGGGATCGAGCCTCGTCACCTCCTGGAACTCGTCGAAGTACACGACCACCCGCTTGCGCTTCTCCGCCGCGATCTCGGCCGGCAGCTCGAGGAGCCGCTCGATCGTCGCGTCGATGTCGCCCGGATCGCGGGCCGCCGAGAAGCCGAACGTCATCCGCCCGTCCGTGTCGACGGTCATCGACGGCGTGATCCGCAGCGAGGAGAAGACTCGTGCCCGCTCGCGCGCGCGGAACACCGGTGTCGCGAGGTCGTCGTGGATCGACTTCGCCAGCTTGGCCGCGAACCGCTCCTTCGTCGGCGTGGTAATCAGGTCGACCTCCACGACGAGCAGGCCTTCGCCGGTCTGGCGGCTGAGGGCGGCGCGGACGAGCGAGGACTTCCCGTAGCGACGGGGCGCGATCACGACGACGTTCTGGCCGTTTCGCATGTCCGCCTCGAGCTCGCCGAGCTCGCGCGCGCGATCGGCGAAGGCGTCGTCGGCCACTGCCTCTCCGTAGGTGAACGGGTTCCGCAGCGGGTGGGCGACAGTCACAGCATCGTATTATACAACCCTGTGTAACACAGCTGTGTATCATGCAGGCGTGACGCCCTACCGGATCGAGACCGAGCGCCTCGTCGTGCGCTGCTACGACCCCGAGGACGCGCCGCTGCTCAAGGACGCGGTCGACCGGAGCCTCGACCACCTGCGGCCGTGGATGCCGTGGACGCCCGACCAGCCGGAGCCGCTCGACGACGTGTACGAGCGGCTGCGCGACTTCCGCGCGCAGTACGACCGCGACGAGAACCACATCATGGGCGTCTTCGCGCCGGACGAGTCGCGCCTCCTCGGCGGCACGGGGCTGCACCCCCGCCAGGGCGAGGGCGGCCTCGAGATCGGCTACTGGATCGCCGCCGATGCGACCGGGCGGGGCTACGCGACGGAGCTCGCGGGGGTGCTGACGCGCGTCGGCTTCGCGTGCTTCGAGATCGACCGTGTGGAGATCAGGGTCGACCCGGCGAACGAGCGCAGCGAGCGGGTGCCGCAGAAGCTCGGCTTCACGAAGGAGGCGACGCTTCGCCGCCGCCTCCCTTCGAAGAGCGGCTCCGACCTGCGCGACGCGAACATCTGGGCGATGTTCCGCAGCGCGCTCGCGGGGTCGCCGGCCGAGCAGTACGACTACACCGCGTACGACGCGCTCGGCCGCGCGCTCCCGTAGTAGCGTCACCTTTGTGATCTGCACCTCGTGCGGTGCGGCGAACCGCGACGAAGCGCGCTTCTGCGACACGTGCGGCGCCCGCCTCGACGCGCCGCTCCGGCGCGAGCAGCGCAAGGTCGTGACCGTCCTCTTCTGCGACGTCGCCGGCTCGACCGCGCTCGGGGAGCGGCTCGACCCCGAGGCGCTGCGCAAGGTCATGGCCGGCTACTTCGACGTCGCGAAGGCGGCGATCGAGCGGCACGGCGGCACGCTCGAGAAGTTCATCGGCGACGCCGTGATGGCGGTGTTCGGCGTGCCGAGGATCCGCGAGGACGACGCGCTCCGCGCCGTGCGCGCCGCGCAGGAGCTCCGTGACGGCGTCGAGATCGAGATACGGATCGGCGTCAACACCGGCGAGGTCGTCACGAGCATCGAGGACAGCCTCGTCACGGGCGACGCAGTCAACGTCGCCGCGCGCCTCGAGCAGGCGGCGGGAGCCGGCGAGGTGCTGATCGGCGCGGAGACCTACCGGCTCGTCCGCAACGCGGTTCGCGCGGCGGAGCTGCCGGCCCTCGAGGTCAAGGGGAAGGCGGAGCCGCTTCGCGCCTACCGCCTCGAGTCCGTCGTCGGCGATACGCCCTACGCGCGCCGCCTGGACGCGCCGCTCGTCGGCCGGGAGGTGGAGCAGCGGCTGCTCGCGGACGCCTGGCAGCGCACGTGCACCGAGCGCGCCTGCTCGCTCTTCACGATCCTCGGCGCCGCGGGCGTCGGCAAGTCGCGCCTCGTCTCCGAGTTCCTCGCCGGGCTCGACGCGACTGTCGTCAGCGGGCGCTGCCTCTCGTACGGCGACGGCATCACGTACTGGCCGTTGGTCGAGATCGTCATGCGCCTGCTCGACGGCGCCGACCCGCCGAACCCCGCGCTCGCCGCGCTGCTCGGCGAGGGGCAGGCGCCTGCGGGCGACATTGCCTTCGCCGTCCGCAAGCTGTTCGAGGCGAAGGCGGCGGAGCGGCCGCTCGTCGTCGTCTTCGACGACCTGCACTGGGCCGAGCCGACGCTGCTCGACCTGGTCGAGGAGTGCGCGGACTGGATTCGCGACGCCCCGATCCTGCTGCTCTGCCTCGCGCGCGGCGAGCTACTCGAGCTGCGGTCCTCGTGGGGCGGCGGGAAGCTGAACGCGACGACGGTCCTGCTCGAGCCGCTGACGGCCGACGAGACGGACGAGCTGATCGGCGCCCTCCTCGCCGGCGAGGCGATCGCGCCGGAGCTCCGCGCCCGCATCCGCGGCGCTGCCGAGGGGAACCCGCTCTTCGTCGAGCAGATGCTCGCGATGGCGCACGAGCAGGACGGGGAGCTGGTCGTGCCGTCGACGATCCAGGCGCTGCTCGCGGCGCGGCTCGACCAGCTGCCGGCGGGGGAGCGGGCCGCGCTCGAACGGGGCGCGGTCGAGGGGCAGGTCTTCCACCGCGGTGCCGTGGTTGCGCTCGCCCCCGACGATCCCGACGTGCCGACGCGCCTGCTCGGCCTCGTCCGCAAGGAGCTCGTGCGCCCGAGCGAGGGGCTGTTCCCGGGCGACGACGCCTTCCGCTTCCGTCACCTACTCATCCGCGACGCCGCCTATGACGCCCTGCCGAAGGCGACCCGCGCCGACCTCCACCAGCGCTTCGCGGCCTGGCTGTCGGAGCACGGCCCCGACCTGGTCGAGCTCGACGAGATCCTGGGTTTCCACCTCGAGCAGGCCGCGGGGTACCTCGCCGAGCTCGACGCGCCCGATCCGGCGCTCTCACGGGCGGCTGCCGAGCGTCTCGCCTCGGCGGGCCGGCGCGCGCTCTCGCGGCAGGACAACCCGGCCGCCGGATCGCTGCTCCGGCGTGCCGCAGGCCTGGCCGCGCCGCAGTCGGACGACCGCCTGCGCCTGCTCGTGCTGCTCGGCGCGTCGCTCTACCGGCTCGGTCTTCTCGCGGAGGCGGAATCGGTGCTCCTGGGCGCGGCCGACGAGGCCCGGGCCGCCGTGAACCGCGGCGCCGAGCTGGACGCGGAGGTGCAGCTCGCGGAGGTCAGGCTGCACTCCGCTCCCGACGTCACGGCGGGCCAGGCCGATGCCCGGGAGGCGGTCCGCGACGCGATCGAGTGGGCCGAGAGCGCCTCCGACGCGGAGCGGCTCGCGAGGGCGCTCGACCTCCTCGGCCGTCTCCACGTCTGGAGCGGCGAGATGACGGCGGCCACCGAGACGCTCGAGCGGGCTGCGGCCGTCGCCCGCGAGTCGGGCGACGTGGCGACGGAGGTCAGCAGCACGGCCTACCTGATCGGCTGCTGGCACATCGGCCCCATGCCGGTGCCCGAGGCGCTCGCGCGCATCGAGGGCGTGCTGGCGCGCACGGGTCTCGGCCGCGCGGCGCGCTGGCGGGCGCTGACCGGGCGCGCGCGCCTCGTCGCGATGCAGGGCCGGCTCGAGGAGGCCGACGCCGATCTCGCGGAGGCGGAGGCGCTGGCCGGCGACGCGCACTTCGTCGTGCTCGCGACGCACCGGGCCGACGTCGAGCTCGCCACGGGCGAGCACGCCGCGGCGGAGAGACGGCTCCGTCGCGTTCACGACCTCCTCCTCGACGCGAGCGACTACGGCCACCTCGCGAGCTCGGACTACAAGCTCGCGGACGCCGTGCTGGGTCTCGGCAAGGTCGACGAGGCGCTCGAGCTGACGGGGCGGCTGGCGGAGATGGCGGTGCCGGAGGACGTCGACGCCCAGTCGGGCTGGCGCCGCGTGCACGCGAAGGCACTCGCGCGGAAGGGCGATCTGGAGGAGGCGGTCCGGCTCGCCCGGAAGGCGTGCGAGATCGCCGACGCGACCGAGTACCACGAGGTGTGCATGGATACCGCCGACACGCTCGTCGAGGTGCTGCACCTTGCGGGCCGGCACGACGAGGCGGCGACGGAGTACAGCCGCGCCCTCGAGCTCCACGAGCAGAAGGGCGACCTCCACGGCGCCGCCCGGCTGCGTCAGGTTTTCGGGCCGCCGGCGACGTAGATCACCTGGCCGCTCACGTAGCTCGCGTCGTCCGAGCAGAGGAACGCGATCGTCGCCGCGACGTCGTCCGGCTGCCCGACGCGGCGCAGCGGGACGTCCTTCGCCACGTGTTCCATGAACTGCTCGAACGGGACGCCGACCCGCTCCGCCGTCTGCCGCGTCATGTCCGTCGCGATGAAGCCCGGCGCGACACAGTTGACGTTGACCCCGAACGGCCCGAGCTCGATCGCGAACGTCTTCGTCATACCCTGGAGCCCCGCCTTCGCGGCCGAGTAGTTCGTCTGGCCGCGATTCCCGAGCGCCGACGTCGACGAGATCAGCACGATCTTCCCGGACTTCTGCTCGACCATGTGCTGCTGCACCGCGCGCACCGCGTAGAACGTCCCCTTCAGATGCGTGTCGATGACCGCGCTCCAGTCGTCGTCCGACATCTTGAAGAGCAGGTTGTCGCGGATGATCCCGGCGCACGTCACGAGCACGTCGACCGAGCCGCCGTGCGACTTCGCCGCCTCGACGGCAGCTTCGACGTCTTCGAGCTTCGTCACGTCGCAACGCACCGCGTGGCCGCCGATCTCCTCCGCCGTCCGCTGCGCCGCAGCCTCGTCGAAGTCAGCGACGATCACCGTCGCCCCCTCCGCCGCGAGCCGCTTCGCGGTCGCTGCGCCGATGCCCTTCGCGCCGCCCGTCACCACCGCCGTCTTGCCCTGGAATCTCGTCATGGCCGCGACGGTATACGGTCCGCGACATGGACTTCCGTGACATCCTCGCGCGCCGGCGGATGCACCGCGCCTTCCTGCCCGACCCGCTCGCGCCCGAGCAGATCGATCGCATCGCCGGTGTGATCCGCCGCGCGCCGTCGGGCGGCTTCAGCCAGGGCGGAAGCATCGTTGTCGTCACCGACCGGGAGAAGCGCGAGCAGATCGCACGCGCCTTCGGCGACGAGCACTACTCGACGGACGGCCGCAACTTCATCGCGGACGCGCCCGTGCACATGGTCATCTCCGCGAACGAGGCGCTGTACCACGCCCGGTACAACGAGGCCGACAAGCTCGCGGCGACCGGCGGTGTCGAGGTGACGTGGCCCGTGCCCTACTGGTTCGTCGACGCGGGCGCCCTGATGATGCTCGTCCTGCTCGCGGCGATCGACGAGGGGCTCGCGAGCGCCTTCGTCGGCCATCCCGACCAGAAGCGCATCTTCGACGAGCTGCTCGGCCTGCCGGAGGACGTCGTGCCGCTCGGGCTGGCGCTGATCGGGAAGGCCGGCGACAGCCCGCCGATCGGCTCGCGGCTCAGGTCGCGGCAGCGCCCGCTGGACGACCTCGTCCACCGGGAGCGATGGTGAC
>JAICYG010000150.1 GCA_025934335.1 Thermoleophilia bacterium
GCCGACGAGAGCGAGCCGACGAAGATGAGCGCGAGCGCGGCGAGGACGCCGGCCGCGGTTCTGCGAACCAGGTTCAACGGTGTCTACGGGCCATGGAGCTCCGTGCGCCGGGCGACGAGTACGTCCTCGAAGTATTCCCCGGCGCGGCGCCCGGTGCGGCGGTTCACGTGCCGGCGGTAGCGCTGCTCCAGGCCGAGCCCGGCGCGCTCCAGGATCTCCGGGTAGAGATCACGGCGATCGTTGACGACGATCACCACGCGCCCGCGCGGCTTCAGCGCCGCGCCGCAGGCGGCGAGGACGCCGGCGATCCCCTCGACGTACGCGGCGAGCGCCGCCCTGGACGTGCCCCGTGCCGCCGCCCCGATCTCGCGCTCGCGCAGGTCGTCGAGGCCGAGCAGCTCGTACGCGTAGCGGTGCTGCTCGTGGTAGTCGATCAGCCCCGGGTACGGCGGCGACGTGACGACCGCGTCGAACCGCCCGGGCAATGCGACCTCCCGCGCATCGCCGTGCAGCACCTGCGCTTCACGGCGGGTTCGCACGCGCGCGAACTCCTTCAGGCGTGTGAGCGTGTCGAGCGTGTAGCGCCGGACGAAATGCGCCGCGTGCTCGACGGGGCGGCACTCACGCCGGTGCTTGTGACACCAGTACGGCCCCTGCTGCGGCGCGCGCGGGAAGTCGAGGTCGAAGTGCGTCGTCAGCCTGGCCGAGCGCGCCGCACGCGCGAGCACGACTCGCAGCACGTCCGCGTGCTCATAGCCGGAGGCGAGCGAGCGGAAGCGCAGCAGCTCGGCGCGTGCCTGCGGTGCGAACCACGCGCGGACGTAGGCCGAGGAGCCGCTGGCGCTCCCTTCCCCGCGCTCGAACCGCGCGAGCGCGTCGCGCAGCTCGCGCTCGAGCACGAACGGGTTGTGCTCCCGCGTCTTCACGCTCGTCAGCAGGCAGTTGAACGCGGCAATGTCCATCCCCGCGGAGTCGAGCCCGCTCTCGAGCGCCTGCACGAGCGTCGTCCCCGAGCCGGCGAAGGGGTCCAGCACCCGACCGCCCGCGGGCACGTGCCGCCGGAAGAGCTCCTCGACGAGCTGCGGGATGTACTTGCCCAGGTACGGGTGGAGGCGGTGGACGTGCTTCGTCCGCTCGCGCTCCGGCAGGTCTCGCTCCGACCACGAGAGGTCGAGGTCCAGCCCGGAATAGAGCTGCTCCTGGGTCGCGGCCATGGAACCAGGTTCGACGTGCGCTAGAAGGCGTCCTGCACCACCTCCATCCGCCCCACCCGCTCGGCGGCGACGTCGAAGCGCACCACGAGCTCCGCCGCCTCCGGATGCCCGGCGAGCCAAGCCTGCGCCGCGCGGCGCACGCGCTCGACCTTCACCGGCGTCACCATGTCGAGCGGGTCGCCGAAGCCGTCGCCCGCCTTCGACTTCACCTCGACGAACGCGAGCACCCGCCCGCGACGGGCGACGAGATCGAGCTCGAAGCCGCCGGCCCAGGCGTTCCGGTCCAGGATCCGGTACCCGCGCAGGCGGTACCACCACGCGGCGCGCTGCTCAGACGGGTGCCGGCTCGTAGGCCCGCGCACGCCAGGAGCGGCGGTGGATCTCGCAGGGCCCTCGCTCGCGCACGACGGCGGTGTGCGACGGCGTGATGTACCCGACGTGCGAGGCGAAGCCGTAGCCGGGGTAGAGCGCGTCCGCCATGTGCATGTAGCGGTCGCGGGTCACCTTGGCGACGATCGACGCCGCCGCGATCGCCGCGCTCTTCGTGTCGCCGTCGACGACCGCCCGGTGCGGCGGCGCCGTCGGCCCGAGCCGGAAGCCGTCGACGAGCGAGACGTCCGCCGGTTGACAGCCCCAGAGCGCCTCCCTGAGCCCGCGGAGGTTGCAGCGGTGGAGGCCGTCGCGGTCGATCACCCCGGGTGGGAACACGCGCACGACCACCCGCTCGGCGCAGCCCAGCACCGCGCGGTACAGCTCGTCGCGGGTCTCGGCGTCGACCTGCTTCGAGTCGTTCAGGAGCGCGAGCGGACGCACGCGGTGGTCACGGAGGCACGAGTAGTCCAGCAGCACCCCGGCGACGACGAGCGGCCCGGCAAGCGGCCCCCGCCCCGCCTCGTCCGCGCCCGCGACCAGCCGCCCGCCCAGGTTGCGGTCGAACCGGAGGAGTCTCTGTCCCGTGCGCTTCTTCGGGGGCACCGGGTCGAGCGTAGCCGCAGTCGCGGCGCGCAACTGTGCCGAAAGTGTGGAAAGAGCGCGCTAGCTTTGCCGCAGCTCGCGGACGCGAGCCTTCTTGCCGACCTTGCCGCGCAGGTAGTAGAGCTTCGCGCGGTTGACGTCGCCGATCGAGACCACGTCGATCTTGTCGATCTTCGGCGAATGGAGCGGGAACGTGCGCTCGACGCCGACGCCGAACGAGTTCTTCCGCACCGTGAAGGTCTCGCGTGCCCCGGCGCCCTGTCGCTTGATCACGATTCCCTCGAACACCTGGATGCGCGAGCGGCTGCCTTCGATCACCCGGAAGTGGACGCGCACGGTGTCGCCCGCCTTGAACCGCGGGACCTCGCGCAGCTGGCGGCGCTCGATGTCCTGGATGATCGTGCTCATGTCGAAAGGGGGCCGGAGCCGCGTGGGATGGTAGCAGGACGCCCGCGCAGCGAAGGCCGTCACTGAACCGAGATCCGGTTCGGCGGCCAGTACGTCGCGAACACCTTCCCGATCAGGTTCTTCCGCGGCACGGTTCCCCAGCTGCGCGAGTCGCAGGACGACTCGCGGTTGTCGCCCATCATGAAGTACATGCCCTTCGGGATCTTCATGGGCGCGATCGTCCGGTCGTCGCGCCGGTCGGACTGGATGTACGGCTCGTTCAGCTTCGTGCCGTCGATGTAGACGTATCCCTCGCGCTCCTCCCACGTATCGCCCGGCAGCCCGATCAGCCGCTTGACGAAGGTGCCGCCCGCGCCGCAGCGGAGCGCCGCGAGCTGCGGCGTCTTGAAGACGATGATGTCGCCGCGCTTCGGGCTCCAGAAGCGGTAGCAGAACCGGCACGCGAGCACGCGGTCCGAGTACGAAGCCTCGCAGTCGGGGCCCGGGCGCGCGCAGTGCAGGGTCGGCTCCATCGAGCTCGAGGGAATGCGGTACGGGTTCACGACCCAGGCCTTGATCGCGAGCACGATCGCGATCGCGCCGACGATCGTCACGAGCCAGTCGATCGTGACGCGCCAGCCGCGGGGCAGCCCCTCCGTCAGGTAGTCGATCGGGTTCCTCAGCGCACCTGCTCCCTTCGCCAGCCTTCGATCTTCGCGTGGTCGCCCGAGAGCAGCACGTCGGGCACCCGCCACCCGCGGAAGTCCGCGGGACGCGTGTAATGAGGGTACTCGAGCCCGCCGCCGAGCTCCTCCGAGAACGACTCGACCTCGCCCGAGCCCTCCGCGAGTGCCCCGGGCAGCCGGCGGGCCACGGCGTCGACCACGATCATCGCCGGCAGGTCGCCGTTCGAGAGCACGTACGGCCCCACCGAGATCGCGTCCGATGCGAGGTGCTCGACGATGCGCTCGTCGAACCCTTCGAACCGCGCCGAGAGGAGCGTCAGCCGCTCCTCCGTTGCGAGCTCCTCGACAACCGCCTGGGTGAGCTGCCGGCCCTTCGGCGTCAGTGCGACCACGCGATGGGACGGAGCGGCACCGTAGACCGTGTCGAGCGCCGTCGCGACGACGTCGACGCGCAGCACCATCCCGGCCCCACCCCCGTACGGCTCGTCGTCGACCTGCCCCGAGCGGAGCGGCGTGTAGTCGCGGTACGAGAAGAGGCGCAGGTCGAGCTCGCCGCCGAGCACGGTCGCGACCGGCCGCTGCTCCGTGAGCCAGGCGAACGCGTGTGGCACGAGCGTGAACACGTCGAGCCGCACTGCTACTCCGCGAATCCCTTCGCGATCTCGATCAGCGGCGCGTCGGTGTCGACGCGCAGGATGCAGTCCTCGACCATCGGCAGCAGCACGCCGGAGTCGAGCTCGAGCACGTCGTTCGCGACTCCGGGCTCCACCGCCCTCACGGTTCCGAGTGAACGGCCGCCCTCCTCCACCACCGGAATGCCGACGAGCTCGAACGCGTACCACTCGTCTGCTTCCGTCGGCGGGAGCTGCTCGCGCTCGACCTCGAGCGCCGCGCCGCGCTCGACCGGGGGGTCCAGCTTGATCACCGGCCGCCCCGACGAGGTCCGGTGCGCGACGACCTCGACCGGGACGCCGTTCGCGAGGAACCGCGCGCCGGTCTGCCACCAGCGTCGGTCGTCCGAAGGCTGCTCGACGAAGAATGCGCCGTCGATCCCGTGCGGGCGCCCGACGATGCCGATGCGGACCCTCACCCCGTTCGTTGCTGCTCGAAGTGCGCGATCGCGTCTTCGCGCGACGGCGGGACCCTCAGGTTCTCGTCGAGGAACCAGTCGCGGTACTTCCAATCCGTCTTCTCGATCTCGCGGATCGCGCGCTCGACGTCGAACAGCGTCTTGCGGAAGGTCGGCTCGCCGTCGACGACGTTCGTCCAGAACGCCGCGACCTCGTCCTCATACGCCATGCCGACGGACCCGGCATTGATGACGCGGAGATTGCCGACGCGGCGGTCGTACTGGTGGTGCGAGTGGCCGATGACGAAGGTCCCGCGGTCGCCGAAAAGCGCAACGAGATCGTCGTCCGGCGTTTCGGCCGTCGTGAGCGGAGTGTTGGACGTGGGGGTCGCGTGGCAGTACACGACGCCGTCGAGCTCGGCAGCGAGCGGCAGGTCGCGACCCCAGTCGAACGCGTCCTCGACGTTGCCGCGGATCCACGTCGCCTCGACGGACCGGGCGAGCGCCAGGGTTTCTTCGTCATACGGGCCGTCGACCACGTCGCCGCCGAACACGATCGCGTCGACGCCCTCGCGCTCGAGCTCCGCCACTACCGCCTCGAGCGCCCACGGCATGCCGTGGACGTCGTACAGCGCCGCGACCTTCATTCCGGATCGGCGATCTCGACGAGGACGCGCCTGCCCTCGCGGACCGCGCTCGCACGCACGAGCGTCCGCAGCGCGCGCGCGATCCTGCCCTGACGGCCGATCACCTTGCCGACGTCGTCGGCCGCCACGTGCAGGACGAGGACGAGCGCGCCGTCGCGCTCCTCCTCCTCCACACGAACCGCCTCCGGATCGTCGACGAGCTCGCGCGCCAGGTACGCAAGGAGCTCAGCCACCGCGAGAGCTACTTGGAGATGCCCTGGATCTTCAGGAGCTTCGCGACGGCCTCGGTCGGCTGCGCGCCTTTCCCGAGCCAGTCCTTCACCTTCGCCTCGTCGAGATCGACGGTCGACGGATCGGTCTGCGGGTTGTAGCGCCCCACGATGTCGAGGAACTTCCCGTCACGGGGCGCACGCGCATCCGCCGCGACCACGCGGTAGATCGGGTTCTTCTTCGAGCCCACGCGGGTGAGCCTCAGCTTGACTGCCATACGCTTCCTTTCAGCGCCGTGCCTTCTTCTTCTTGCGCTTCGAGCTCGGCTTCCGCGTCGCGGAACCGCCGCCCGGAGCACCCTGGGTCGGGAGGCCCGGCATCTTGCCCCGGCCCAGCTGCTTCATCATCTTCTCCATCTGCTTCCGGGCCTCGAGCAGCTGGTTCACCTGCGCGACCGTCGTCCCGGAGCCCCCGGCGATGCGAATCCGCCGCTTGCCGTCGATCACGATAGGCGAACGGCGCTCCTGTGGCGTCATCGAGAGCACGATCGCCTCGACGCGGCCGAGCTGGCGATCGTCGATGTCGACGTCGCCGATCTGCTCCTTCATGCCCGGGATCATCTTGAGCACGCCCTGCAGCGGGCCCATCCGGCGCAGCATCTTGTACGCCTTCAGGAAGTCGTCGAACGTGAACTGCCCGGCGGCGAGCCGCTTCTCCAGCTCGGCCTGCTCGTCGGCCTCGACCGCCGCCTCGGCCCGCTCGATCAGCGTCAGCACGTCCCCCCTGCCGAGGATGCGCGACGCCATCCGGTCGGGATGGAAGACCTCGAGCGCGTCGACCTTCTCGCCGGTCGACGCGAACTTGATCGGCTTGCCGGTGATCGCCTTGACGGAGAGCGCAGCGCCGCCGCGCGCGTCGCCGTCGAGCTTCGTCAGCACGACGCCGTCGAACGCGATCCGCTCGTGGAACGCCTCGGCGACGTTGACCGCCTCCTGACCGGTCATCGCGTCGAGGACGAGCAGCACGTTCGTCGGCTTCGCCTCGTCGCGCACCGCGACGAGCTCGTCCATCAGCTGCTCGTCGATCTGCAGCCGGCCCGCGGTGTCGACGATCACCGTGTCGAGCCCCTGCTCGCGCGCGCGCTCGAGGCCGCTGCGCGTCGCCTCGACCGCATCCGTGGTGTCGGTGCGGAAGACCGGCACCTGGATCTGCTTGCCGAGCTGCTCGAGCTGGTCGATCGCCGCCGGGCGCTGCAGGTCGGCGGCGACGAGCCCAGGCTTGCGCCCCTGCGCGCGCAGGTGGAGCGCGAGCTTCGCCGCGGCCGTCGTCTTGCCCGACCCCTGCAGGCCGGCGAGCAGGATGACGGTGAACTTCCCGAACGCGAGCCCCGACTCGCCCTGGCCCATCAGGCGCGTCAACTCCTCGTGCACGACCTTCACGACCTGCTGACCGGGCGTCAGGCTCTTCAGGATCTCCTCGCCGAGCGCCTGCTCGCGCACGC
>JAICYG010000083.1 GCA_025934335.1 Thermoleophilia bacterium
GCGACGTCGACGAGCCCGAGATGGTCGCGGTCGAGCACGATCATCCCGGCGCAGGTGCCGAAGACGGGCCGGTCGAAGCGGCGGATCGCCTCGTCGAGGCCGTACAGGCCCATCAGGCGCATGAACGTCGTCGACTCGCCGCCCGGGATGACGAGCCCGTCGAGGCCCTCGAGCTCCTCCGCCTTGCGCACCTCGACGACGTCCGCGCCGAGGCAGCGCAGCATCTGCGCGTGCTCGCGGAAGTTTCCCTGCACGGCGAGAACGCCGATCCGAGGCGGCTCCACGGCGTTCATGGTATCGGCGCCGCCCTCACGTACCCGCTGCCCGCCCGGCTCGCGCGGCCCTCGCGCACGAGGCGCTCCAGGTGCGCGAGCGACTCGGCCGTCGCGAAGCGGCGAAGCGTCGTCGAGAGCTCGTCCCGGAACAGCGCCAGCGAGACCTCGTACGCCGAGAGCGGCGTCCCGTCGAGCGCCGACACGGCCCGGTCGAGACGGTCGGCGTGGTGCGCCGCGATCTCGCGGGCGCGGGCGGCCGGCTCGGCGACGGGATCGCGATGGCCCGCGTACGCAACGCGCGGCGCGAGCTCCTCGATGCGCGCAAGCGACCGCAGGTAGTCGCCGAGCGGGTCGGGCCGCGAGTTCGGATAGAGGCCGACGGCGGGTGTGATCCCGGTGAGGATCGTGTCGCCCGCGATCATGACGCCGTCGCGGAGGAGCGCGATGTGACCGTCTGCGTGACCCGGGAGCAGCTCGACGCGCCAGCCGTCGACCTCGTCGCCCTGCTCGAGCAGCCGGTCGGGCCGCTCGACCCAGTGCACCGCCTCGACCAGCCGGTCGGACTCGGCGACGATCCCTGCGACCGTCTCCTCCGGCATCCCGTGCCGCACCCAGTATTCGGCGAACCGCTCCGGATTGCGCTCGCCCCAGGCGCGCCGGCACTGCTCGTGGTCGGCGCGTCCCTGCCAGACCGGCGCACCCGTGAGCGCGGCCACGTCGGCCGCGCCGCCGACGTGATCCGGATGCATGTGGGTGACGACGATCAGCTCCACCGGCGCCCCGAGCGCGTCGAGCGCCTCGCGCCAGCGAGCCTCCGGGTCGCGCGAGCCGAGGCCGGTGTCGACGAGGATCCACCCACCCCCTGACGACCGTAGGAAGTAGCAGTGGACGTGGTCGATGCCGAACGGGATCGCGAACGTCACGCGCCGCACGTCCTTCTCGATCTCGAGCACGCATGAGAAGGTACAGCCCGGTGGGGGCACTCCTCGAGCTGTCGGACGTGCGCGCGCGCTACGGCCAGGTGGCGGCGCTGCACGGGGTCTCGCTGACGGTCGAGGAGGGCGAGGTCGTCTCGCTGCTCGGGGCGAACGGCGCCGGCAAGACGACGACGCTGCGCTCGGTGTCGGGAACGGTGCGCCGGACGGGCGACGTCGTGCTCGCCGGGAAGCGGCTCGGCCGCGCGAGCCCCGAGGCGGTCGCCCGCGCCGGCGTCGCGCACGTGCCGGAGGGGCGCGGCATCTTCGCGGAGCTGACCGTGTGGGAGAACCTGCGCATGGGCGCGTACACAGTCCGCCGGCCCGACTTCGCGAGCGTCCAGAGCTACTTCCCGTGGCTGCAGGACCGGCGAAACCAGCAGGCCGGGACGCTCTCCGGGGGCGAGCAGCAGATGCTCGCACTCGCCCGCGCGTTCCTCTCGCGGCCGCGCCTGCTGATGCTGGACGAGCCGTCGCTCGGGCTCGCTCCGCTCGTCACGCGCGAGGTCTTCCGCGTCGTCTCCGAGCTGAACCAGAAGGAGGGCGTGGCCGTCCTCGTCGTCGAGCAGAACGCGGCCGTCGCGCTCGCTGCGGCGCAGCGCGGCTACGTGCTCGAGACCGGCGAGATCGTCCTGTCGGGCACGGCCGACGAGCTGAAGTCGAACGACGCGGTGCGGAGCGCGTACCTCGGGTACTGATGCAGACGTTCTTCCAGACGCTCACGACCGGGCTCTCCGACGGCGCCATCTTCGGTTCGCTCGCGCTCGCGCTCGTGCTCATCTACAAGGCGACCGAGGTGATCAACTTCGCCCAGGGAGAGATGGCGATGTTCACGACGTACATCGCCTGGGCGCTGATGGGGCACGGCTCGACGTTCCACTGGTGGGCGTTCTTCGCGACGCTCGGGATTGCGTTCGGGGGCGGCGCGCTCCTGCAGCAGACGGTGATCCGCCCGCTCGAGCGGGCAAGCGTGCTGACCGCGGTGATGGCGACGATCGCGCTACTCGTGATCCTGAACGGCCTTGCCGCGTGGATCTGGTCGCCGCAGCTGCAGTTCTTCCCGAGCCCGTTTCCCACCTCGTCGTGGGTCGTCGGCGGAGTGCACATCTCGAAGCAGGACGTCGGCACGTTCGGGGTCGTGATGGCGTGCGTGCTCGTGCTGTGGCTCTTCTTCCGCTTCACGAAGCTCGGCCTCGCGATGCGCGCCGGCGCGCTCAACCCGGACGCGGCGCGGTTGATGGGAGTCCGCACCTCGTGGCTGCTCGCGCTCGGCTGGGGCTTCGCGGCGGCACTCGGCGCCGTGAGCGGGATGATGGTCGCGCCGACCGTCTTCCTGACGCCCAACATGATGCAGGCGATTCTCATCTACGCCTTCGCGGCGGCTGTGCTGGGCGGCCTCGAGAGCCCGGTCGGCGCCGTCGTGGGTGGGCTCGGCCTCGGGGTGCTCCTGAACATGCTCGGCCAGTACGTGCACCCGGTCACGTCCGAGCTGCGGCTGCCGGTCGCGCTCGGGCTCCTGCTCGTCGTCCTGCTGATCCGGCCGGCAGGGCTGTTCGGGCGCGTGGTGGTGCGCAGGGTATGAGCGTAGGCTCGACGGAGCTCATCGGGAGCGAAGGCGCCGGCTTTGCCGGTGCCGGGAGCGGGCAATGAGGCGGCTCGGCAACCCGATCGCCTTCGCCGTGCTCCTCGTCGCGGTCGTGGCCGCGCCGTTCCTCGTCTCGAACTACCGCACGTACCAGCTCGCCTTCGTCGGCCTCTACCTCGTCGCCCTGCTCGGCCTGAACATCCTCACCGGGTTCACCGGGCAGATCTCGATCGGCCACGGCGCCTTCATGGGGATCGGCGCGTACACGACGACGATCCTCGTCGTCGACCACGGCGTTCGCGACCTGTGGACGATCCCGGTCGGAGGCGTCGTCGCGGGCCTCGTCGGTATCGCGTTCGGGATCCCGGCGACGCGGTTCGCAGGCCCGTACCTCGCACTCGCGACGTTCGCGATCCCGCTCGCGTTCATCGGGCTCCTGAAGCGGTTCCCGCACTTCACGGGCGGCAACGTCGGCAAGAACCTCCCGCAGCTCCGGCCCGAGTTCGGGTGGAGCACGAGCCCGTCGATCTGGTTCTACGTCGTCTGCTGGGTCGTCGCGCTCGTGATGCTGCCGCTCGCGTTCTTCGTCGTACGCGGCCGCTTCGGGCGCGCGATGCGCAGCGTCCGCGACAGCGAGATCGCCGCGACGGCGAACGGCATCTCGACCGCCGCAGTGAAGACGGCCGCATTCGGCATCTCGGCGTTCTACTGCGGCGTCGCCGGCTCCCTGTACGCAATCGGGATCACGTACGTGAACCCCGACACCTTCCCGATCGACCTCTCGATCCTGCTGCTCGTCGGGATCGTGCTCGGCGGCGCCGGCTCGCTCTGGGGGATGCTGTTCGGCGCGCTCTTCGTCGAGTTCATCCGCATCAGCTGGGGCCCGGCGCTGCTCAATCTCTTCAGCCGCGTGCATCACATCGACACGCACGCGCCCGGCTCGGGGCTCGTCGTCTACGGCGTCGTGCTGCTGCTCGTGCTGTATGCCGCGCCGTCCGGTGCGGCCGGGCTCGTGCGCGGCGTGACGCGACGGCCGGCGTTCCTGCGCCGGAAGGACGATCCTTCTCTTTCGGATCCGGGCCTCGTATAGTCCGACCCACACATCCCCCCAGGCCACTCCGCAAAAGGAGAGAAGCGCAGATGAAGAAGACGTTGCTGCTGGTCGTCGTGGCGCTCGCGGTCACGGCGGTCGTCGGCACGACCGCCGGCGCACGCTCGGACGCGACGCCGGGCGTGACCAGGACCTCCATCCTGCTCGAGGGGACGTTCCCGCTCAGCGGGCCTGCTTCCGGGTACGCGCCGATCCCGGTCGGCATGGGCGCGTACTTCTCGTACGTGAACGCCCACGGCGGCGTCAACGGCCGCAAGATCAGGTGGCACTACGAGGACGACGGCTACAACCCCGCGAACACGGTGCAGATCACGCACAAGTTCGTCGAGCAGGACCACGCGTTCGCGCTCGTCGGCGGGCTCGGCACCGAGCCGCAGCTCGCGGTGCGGCAGTACCTGAACGACAACAAGGTGCCGCAGCTGTTCGTCTCGACCGGCGCGACCACGTTCGACCGCGACTACGCGCAGAACCCGTGGACGATCGGCTGGCAGCCCGACTACGAGGCCGAGGGCGCGATCTACGGCAAGTACATCGCGAAGAACCTGCCGTCGGCGAAGATCGGCGTGCTCTATCAGAACGACGACTACGGCTCCGACTACCTGCGCGGCTTCAAGGCGGGCCTGCGGTCGCACCAGTCGCAGATCGTCACGGCGCAGCCGTACGACCTGAGCGCCACCACGCCGCCTGCGGTGCAGATGGCGAAGATCAAGGGGTCCGGCGCCGACACGCTCGTGCTGTTCGCGACGCCGACGCCGACGATCCAGGCGTACGTGATCGGCACCAAGCTCGGCTACAAGCCCGCGAACGTGTTCACGAACTCGGTCTCGGCGACCGACCCGTTCCTGACGATCGCCGAGAAGAGCGGCTCGAACATCGTCGAGGGCTCGATGAGCGTCAACTACGAGCTCGACCCGTCGAACCCGATCTACAACAAGCAGGCGGGCATGAAGCTCTACCGTTCGATCATGAAGAAGTACGCGCCGAAGGCCAACGCGAACGACCCGCTCAACCTGTACGGCGTCGCGAAGGCCTGGAACACGGTGCAGCTGCTGCAGAAGGCCGGGAAGAACCCGACGCGCGCCGGCCTGATGTCGGCGGCACGCAAGATGCTCTTCTCGAAGGGCAAGAAGAACGCGAACCCGTTCCTGCTGCCGGGCGTGACGACCTTCACCAAGGGGTCGTTCCAGTACCCGATCTCGCAGGTGGTCGTGGTCAAGTACGTGAACCACGTGTTCCAGCCGCAGGGCAACCTGCTCGCCGGGCGCGGCGCGCTCCGCTAGGCGGAGGGCACACGGGAGGGAGTGTGGAAGGGCCGGCTCGCGTCGGCCCTTCCTCTTCGGGCGCAGCGGTTCGGGCAAGATGCGCGCCATGCCCGAAGCCGTGATCGTCTCCGCCTCGCGCACGCCGATCGGCCGTGCCGCCAAGGGGTCGCTCGTCGACGCCCGCCCCGACGACCTCGCCGCTTTCGCCGTCCGCGACGCGGTCGCGAAAGTCCCCGAGCTGCCGCAGCAGGAGATCGTCGACGTGATGATCGGCTGCGGCTTCCCGCAGGAGAAGCAGGGGATGAACCTCGGACGGCGCGCGGCGCTCCTCGCCGGCCTGCCGGAGACGGTGCCCGGGACGACGGTGAACCGCTTCTGCGCGTCGTCGCTGCAGACGATCCGGATGGCGTTCCACGCGATCCGCGCCGGCGAGGGCGACGTATTCGTCGCCGGCGGCGTCGAGTCGATCTCGCAGGTGGACGGCTACCCGAAGTCGGAGGACGAGATCCATCCCGCGCTGTTCGGCGACGACGCGCCGATCGCGAACGTCTACATCCCGATGGGGCTCACGGCGGAGAACGTCGCCGAGCGCTGGGACGTCTCGCGGGAGGACATGGACCGGTTCGCGCAGCAGTCGCAGGAGCGCGCGGTCGCGGCGCAGCAGTCGGGCTTCTTCGCGCGCGAGCTGACGCCGTACGACGGCGTCTCGGCAGACGACGGCCCGAGGCCGTCGTCGACGCTCGAGAAGCTGGCCGCGCTCGAGCCGGCGTTCAAGCCGGGCGGCAAGGTGACCGCAGGTAACTCGTGCCCGCTGAACGACGGCGCGGCGGCGGTCGTCGTCATGTCGGACACGCGGGCGCGTGAGCTGGGGATCGCGCCGCGCGCGCGGATCATCGCGTCGTCCGTCTCCGGCGTCGAGCCGGAGATCATGGGCGTCGGCCCGATCGAGGCCGTACGGAAGGTGCTCGCGCGGGCCGGGATGACGATCGACGACGTCGACGTGATGGAGCTGAACGAGGCGTTCGCCGCGCAGGTGCTGCCGGTGTGCCGCGAGCTCGGCGTCGACCCGTTCTCCGACAAGCTGAACCCGCACGGCGGAGCAATCGCGCTCGGGCATCCGTACGGGATGACCGGCGCGCGGATCATGTGCACCCTCCTCAACGACCTCGAGACGCTCGACCGCACGATCGGGCTCGAGACGATGTGCGTCGGCGGCGGGCAGGGGATGGCCATGCTCGTCGAGCGGCTCTCGTAGGGCCCGGCGCTGGGCGCGCTCGCGCTCGTCCTCGCGCTCGGCTCGTCGGTCGCGTGGGGAACCGCGGACTTCGGCGGCGGCATGCTCACGCGACGGCTGCCGGTGTTCGCGGTCACCGTCGTCTCGCAGGCGGCCGGGCTGCTCGCGCTGCTCGTGGCGGTCGGTGTGCGGGGCGACGTCGCGTTGCGCCCGTTCCTCCTCGGCCTCCTCGCCGGCGTCGGCGGCGGCGTCGGGCTGGCAGCGTTCTACAAGGCGCTTTCGCTCGGGACGATGAGCGTCGTCTCGCCGATCGCGGCGTGCAGCGCGGTCGTGCCGTTCGGGGTCTCGCTCGCGACGGGCGAGCGGCCGTCGGGCATCGCGGTGCTCGGGGCCGTGGTCGCGCTCGGCGGCGCGGTGCTCGCCTCCGCCGAGGAGCGTCGGTCGCAGTCGCCGGAGCGCGCGCGGGCGGTCGTGCTGGCGGTGGTGGCCGCCGCGGCGCTGGGGCTCTTCGTCTACTTCCTCGGGCTCGGCAGTCGCGAAGGCGCTGCACTTTCGACGCTCCTCGGCGCGCGTGTCGGGTCCCTCTCGGTCCTCGTCGCGCTCGCGGTGTCGCAGCGCGCGACGGTTCGCGTGCCGTCACGGTCGCTCGCGCCGGTGGCCGCGGTGGGGCTCACGGACGTCGGCGCGAACGCGCTGTTCGCGTTCGCGAGCGGCCACGGCCTGCTCGCGCTCGTCTCGGTGCTCGGCTCGCTGTACCCGGTCGTGACGCTCCTCCTGGCGCACGTCCTCCTCCACGAGCGCCTGACGCGGGGCCAGCAGGCGGGCGTCGCGATCGCCCTCGCAGGCGTGGTCGCGATCGCGGCGGCCTGAGCGAGCCTGTGGACAACTTGTCACACTTCCGTCACGTCGTTTGGCGACGGGACTAGGCCGGTTAGGACAGGGCCGCGGCGTAGCATCGACCACGTGCTCGCGCCGCTGATCGTCGAGGAGAAGGTCGAGACCTTTCTCGACGCGTGCGGGCTCGGCGAAGGGCCGGTAGCCGCGACCCGGATCGGGGACGGCGGCGGGTCGAACTTCACCTTCCTCGTCGAGCGCGGCGGCGAGCGGCTCGTGCTGCGACGGCCGCCGCGTCCGCCGCTCCCGCCCTCCGCGCACGACATGGTGCGCGAGGCTCAGCTGCAGGAGGCGATCCGCTCCGCCGGCTTCACCCGGCTCGCGGAGATCGTCGCGGTCTGCGACGACGAGTCCGTGCTCGGCGTGCCGTTCTACGTCACGCGCTTCATCGACGGGGAGGTCGTCACGCAGGAGCTCCCGCCCGGGCTCGAGTCACACGCTGCCCGGCGAGCGCTCGGCGACGACCTCGTCGACACGCTCGTCGAGATCCATGCAGCCGACGTGACGCGGCCCGAGCTCGCCGCGTTCGCGCGCCCGGGTAGCTACCTCGAGCGGCAGGTGCGCCGCTTCACCCAGCTGTGGGAGATCAACAGAACGCGCGAGCTGTCCGATGTCGACGCGGTCGCCCGCGTGCTCGGCGAGCGGCTGCCCGAGCCGCTGCCGCCGACCGTCGTCCACGGCGACTACCGCCTCGGGAACATGATGGTCGGCGCGGAGGCGCCGACGCGAATCGTCGCGGTGCTCGACTGGGAGATGGGCGCGATCGGCGACCCGCGCGCCGACGTCGGCTACCTGCTCGCGACGTACTCCGAGCCGAACGGGCACCCGAGCCCGCTCGGCACGAGCCCGGTCACCGCCGAACCGGGCTTCCCGACCCGCGCCGACCTGATCGCGCGGTATGTCGAGCGGAGCGGCCGCGACGTGGAGCCGATCGCCTGGTTCGAGGCGCTCGCCCTCTGGAAGGCGGCCGTTTTCTGCGAGGCGATCTACGGCCGCTTCATCCGCGGCGAGCTCGGCGCCGAGGACACGCGCGCCGCGCATTTCGAGCACGCGGTTCCGCTGCTCGCGAGCGCGGCGCTCGAGCGCGTCGGTTAGGCGGCAGCCTCGGCGACCGCGCGCAGCGTCGCGACGTCGCGCGTCGAGACGAGCAACGTCGTCGCGCCGCTCTCCCTCCACGCGTCGAGGCGGTCGCGGATCCGCTCGACCTGCCCGACGAGCGCAACCTCGTCGACGAACGCGTCAGGCACGGCGGCCGCGGCCTCGACCTGCTTCCCCTCGAGGAACAACTCCTGGATCTCGCGCGCCGCCGCCTCGTACCCGTAGCGCGCAAACAGGTCGTTGTAGAAGTTCTTCGAGCGCGCGCCCATGCCGCCGACGTAGAACGAGTAGTACGCCTTCAGCGCGCCCCGCCCGCTCTCGACGTCGTCCGTCACCACCGCGGGGACGGAGGGCGCAATGTCGAAACCCTCACGCACGTGCGAGAGCGGGAACACCTCGCGCGCCTTCTCCGGCGACCAGAAGATCGGGAGCCAGCCGTCCGCGAGCTCGAGCGCCTGCTCGACCGCGCGCGGCGCGATCGCCGCCAGGTAGATCGGGATCGACGAGCGAACCGGGCGTGCCATCAGCTTCAGCGGCTTGCCGAGCCCGGTGCCGCCGGAGACGGGGATGTCGTAGTGCTCGCCGTGATGCTCGAGCCGCTCGCGCCGTAGCACCGTGCGCACGATCTCGACGTACTCCCGCGTCTTGACGAGCGGCTTCCCCCACTCCTCGCCGTGCCAGCCCTCGACGACCTGCGGCCCAGACGTGCCGAGCCCCATCAGGAACCGGCCGCCCGAGAGCAGGTCGAGCGTCGCAGCTGTCATCGCCGCGTTCGCCGGCGAGCGGCCGGGGATCTGCATGATCGCCGTGCCGAGGTCGATCGTCTCGGTGAGCGCGCCGAGCCACGCGAGCGGCGTGACCGCGTCGACCCCCCAGGCCTCCGCCGCCCACGCCGACGTGTAGCCGAGCCGCTCCGCCTCGCGCGCGAGCTCGACGAGCTCCAGCGGGTTGGTGCCGGGTTGCGCGTAGCCCATGTAGAAGCCCAGCTGCACCCGTGCGATGCTACGGCAATGACCGCGAGCGCATGGGCGCCGCCGACCGGGCGGCTCGAGCAGGTACGCGCATTCATGGACGAGCGTGTGCTGCCGAACGAGCACGTGCTCGACCGCGAGGACGACGAGGCCGACGCGCTCGTCGCGCAACTCCGTACCGAGGCGAAGGAGTCGGGGCTCTGGGCGCCGCACGTGCCGCCGGATGCGGGCGGCACCGGCATCGGGTTCCTCGACTACGCCTACCTGAACGAGCAGATCGGCCGGACGGTCTGGGGGCAGCTCGTGTTCGGCTGCCAGGCGCCGGATGCCGGCAACGCCGAGATCCTGCACCTGTTCGGCACGGAGGAGCAGAAAGAGCGCTTCCTCCACCCGCTCGTCGCCGGGGACGTCCGCTCGTTCTTCTCGATGACGGAGCCGGAGGTGCCCGGTTCCGACCCGACGACGCTGCGCACGCGCGCGGTCCGGGACGGCGGCGAGTGGCTGATCGACGGGCACAAGTGGTTCTCGTCGGGCGCGGAGGGAGCGGCCTTCGGGATCGTGATGGCGGTGACCGACCCGGACGCGGACCCGCACCGGCGCGCGTCGCAGATCCTCGTGCCGGCCGACACGCCCGGGGTCGAGGTTGTTCGCGCGATCCCGACGATGGGCCACCGCGGCCGCAACTGGTCGACTCATTGCGAGGTGCGCTACACGGGCGTCCGCGTTCCCGCCGCGAACCTGCTCGGCGGGGAGGGCGACGGGTTCCTGATCGCGCAGAAGCGGCTCGGGCCCGGCCGCATCCACCACGTCATGCGGTGGCTCGGCCAGATGCAGCGCGCGTTCGAGCTGATGTGCGCGTACTCGCTCGGGCGCGAGTCGTTCGGCGAGCCGCTCGCACGCAAGCAGACGGTGCAGAACTGGATCGCAGACAGCTACGCCGAGATCCACGCGTGCCGGCTGATGACACTCGACGCGGCGCACAAGATCGACGCCGGCGACGAGGCGCGGGTCGAGATCTCGGCGATCAAGTTCTTCGCCGCGAGAGTGCTGCAGGAGGTGATCGACCGCGCGATCCAGGTGCACGGCGCCCGCGGCCTCACCGACGAGACGCCGCTCGCGCACATGTCGATGCTGGCGCGCGCTGGGCGCATCTACGACGGCCCGGACGAGGTGCACCGGCAGGTGGTCGCGAAACGGATCCTGAAGGCGTTTGCAAGCGGCGACGGGTGGCACTTCTCCTAGGTGGAAACCTTTCGGGGGAAGCTCCTCGTCTCGTCGCCGGCGCTCGTCGATCCGAACTTCCGCAAGACGGTGGTGCTGATCGCGCATCACGACGAGGACGGCGCGATGGGGCTCGTGCTCAGCCGGCCGTCGACCGTCGCGGCCGTCGACGCGGTGCCGGCGCTCGAGGGCATCCCCGGCGCGGACGACCCCGTGTACGTCGGCGGCCCCGTGCAGCCGGAGGCGTTCATGGTGCTGGCGGAGTTCGACGACATCGCGGACGCGGCGGCGCCGATCCTGAACGGGCTCGGGTTCATGCCTGCCGACGCCGAGCCGGAGGAGCTCGCGATCCGGCGGCTCCGGCTCTTCGCCGGCTACTCCGGCTGGGGCGGCGGGCAGCTCGAGGCCGAGCTCGGCGACGACTCGTGGATCGTCGTCGACGCGATCGCCGACGACGTGTTCGCAGACGACCC
>JAICYG010000094.1 GCA_025934335.1 Thermoleophilia bacterium
CCGAGCGGCGAGTAGCCCTGCACCGTCTGGAAGAACTGCGCGAGCAGGAACACCGAGCCGAACATCCCGAAGCTCATCAGCATCGCCGCGACGTTCGCGAGCGTGAACGTGCGGTTCCGGAAGAAGCGCATCGGCAGCATCGGGTGCTCCGCGCGCAACTCCCACGCGACGAACAACGCCGTCAACACCGCGCCGCCGACGAACGCACCGACGATCTCCGGCGAGCCCCAGCCGACCGAGTTGCCGCGGACGAGCCCCCAGACGATCCCGAAGAGACCGGAGCTCACGAGCACGAGGCCGCGCAGGTCGGCGCTCCCGAACGGGCCCTTCGTCTCGGCGAGACGCGGCACGAGCGCGAGCAGGACGATCCCGACCGGGACGTTCAGCCAGAAGACCCAGTGCCAGGAGATGCCGTCGACAACCGCGCCGCCGACGAGCGGCCCGAAGGCGACGGCGAGGCCGCTGATGCCGCCCCAGGCGCCGAGGAAGACCCCGCGCCGCTCCTCGGGCACGGCGGCCGAGAGGATGGTCAGAGTCAGCGGCGTCACGATCGCGCCGCCGAGCCCCTGGATCGCGCGCGCGGCGTCGAGCGCGCCGATCGACGGCGCGAGGGCCGCAGCGGCCGAGGCCGCCGTGAAGATCGCAATCCCGATCGCGAACATCCGCCGCCGCCCGAACCGGTCGCCGAGGGCCGCGCCGGTCAGAAGCAGCACCGCAAACGTGAGCGTGTACGCATTCACGGTCCACTCGAGGCCGCTGATCCCCGCGTGGAGGTCCTCGCGGATCACCGGGATCGCGGTCGTCACGACGAGGTTGTCGAGCGTGACCATGAAGACCGCGAGCGAGCTGATCGCGAACGTCCACCACATGCTTGTTTTGTGATTCATCACTTACCTCCTGGCGAAAAAAAATAGAGAGCGCTACGGCTCCATCCCGTCCTTGCACCCCTCGACCAGCCGGCGCCCCCACTCCTCGTCGGGGGCCCCCATCGAAGCGAGCACGTTCATCAGCATCCCGTTGGCGAAGAAGCGCGCGACGTCCTCGACCGCGAGCCCCGAGACCCGCTCGACGTAGGCGACGAGGTCGCCGTACCCGTTGCGGACGACGGCCGCGATCTCCGGATCCTCGCTCGCGGCATACGCCTGCATCTGCGCCCGGAGATAGACCCGGTCGGATGCGAGCAACTCGCCGTAGGCGTCGCCGATCGCGTGCAGCGCGTCGGTACCGCGCTTCCCCTCCGCCGCCCGTTGCATCAGCTCGAGCGTCTGCCGGAAGCACCGGGCGACGACGGCGAGGTACAGCTCCTTCTTCGTGCCGAACAGCCGGAAGACATAGGGCTGTGAGATGCCCGCCCGGCGGGCGATCTCATCGGTGGATGCTCCGTGCAGGCCGTGCTCGGCGAAGACGCCGAGAGCCGCGTCGAGAATCTCCTCGCGCCGCTCCTCCTTCGACTTCCGCTCCGTGACGACCATGGGCAGTAGGTTAGTGATGACTTACTAGCTTGTCAAGGGCGGGAGATAGACCGCGAACTCACCCGTCAGGATCCTCCGGTAGCCGAGCTGCTCGAGTCGTTGCGGCAGCGCGAGCCCCGCCGAGCGGCGGAAGAACACGAAGCCGCGGCGGCGGCTCTCGTCGACGGCGCGGGCGTAGGAGGGCTGCCGCGGAATCTGATCGCTCGGCCGGTGGACGACACCGTTTTGGATCGAGCTGCCGCCGGGGTCGACCTCGGTGGCGACGATGCGCTCCCTCGTGTCGAAGGCGAGCCGGTACGTGATCCAGTAGTCGGCGTAGACGTGGGCGACACCTGCTCGGTCGAGGGTTGCGACGAGGCGGCTCAGATCGCGTGGCACGACAGGAATCCCACGCGGGTGGAATGCCTTCGTGTCGTCGTCCATCCGCTGAATGCTCACGGCGGAGATCGCCAGTGCCGCCACCGCAACCGCGACCGCCGCCGGAGGCCTGCGGCCGAGCAGCGCCACGAGCAGCGCGATCACCGGTGTGAGGACGATCAGATAGGTCGGCTTGGCGGAGAGGTAGGTCACGCGCTTCGCGATCGCCCAGACGAACGGAAAGACGAAGAAGACGATGAAAGGCAGCGCGACGGCGCGGTGCCGGTAGCGAACGGCTCCGACCACAGCGAGAACGAGGAGGACGGCATATACGAGCGTGATCACGACCTTCGACGGGAGCAGCAGCTCGCCCGTCAGCGGCGTGCGCAGGCCGAGGGTCATCGGGAGCAGAGGGGAGGCGAACAGGCGCAGGCTGTGCGTGTACTGGTGGAGGTCGGCGCGATCCATCAGCGACCCCCAGTCGTGGCGGATGTTCCAGACGATCCAGGGGAGCGCACCGACGACGGCCAGCGCCCCTCCCAGCCAGGCGTGGCGAAGAGCACGCGGCTGCTTCCAGGCTCCCCACGCGAGGGCCGGGAGGACGATCGGGATGACCTGCACGCTTTGCCAGAACGCCAGCCCGAGCGTCAGGCCGAGCAGGCCCACCCGCAGGGCGCTCGGCCGTTCGACCACGCGTAGGACGAGCAGCAGGAGCAGCGCGGCGTACACCACCTCGCTGGCGTAGAAGTCGTACTGGTGAGTGAGATGCACGAGGCTTTCCGGGAACCACAGCCACATCAACGCGCCGGCCAGCGCGGCTCCCGCGCCGGGCAGTGTGCGGCGGCCCACGCGCCAGACGAGAAGCGCCGCGACCGCTGAAAGAACGATCGGGACGACGCGCAATGCCGTGTAGCTCGCACCGAAGATCGCAAACAGCGGCACGGTGAGAAGCGCCTCCTGCGAGCCTCCGTAGGGCTGCCCCCAGTAGAAGGTGGACACCTCACCGTGCAGCGCGTGGCGCACCATGAGGCCGACGATCGCCTCGTCCGAGTCCGGAATGCCGACCGCGGCGCGGTCGACCCAGATGCGCAATCCGAGGCCGGCCACGGCCACCAGCGCGAAGGCGACGATCCGGGCCGCCTGCGTCTGCGGGCGCACGCGCGCGAGCGCTGCAGCGACGACGGTCAAGGGTGCAGCACGGCTTCGAGCGTCTCGGACACACGATCGAGCTCGCCCTCGGTGAGGCGCGCATGGAAAGGCAGCGCGAGCGCGCGCTCGAAGACGCGGCGCGCGCCCGGGAACTCGCCCTGGTCGCGGTAGGCGCCGAGGAGCGGCAGGGCGTACGTGCCGATCTGCGCCTCGATCCCCCGCGTGCGCAGCTCCTGGAGGATGCGGTCCCGGTCGTCGAGCTGGATCACGTACGCCTGCCAGCCGTGCACGTCGCCGTCGTCAGCCCGAGGGAGGAGCACCGGCAGGTGCGCGAGCCGCTCGCCGTAGCCGGCGGCAAGCGCCGAGAAGCGCGCGTGCAACTCGTCGAGCCTTCGCGCCTGCGGGATCCCGACCGCGCAGAGGATGTCCGAGAGGCGGTAGTTCAGCGCCGGAATCGGCATGTCCGGTGGGACGAGCGAGCGCCAGCCGTGGTTTCGCAGCTGCCGGACGAGATCGGCGAACGCGTCGTCGTTCGTCGTCACCGCCCCGCCCTCGCCGGTCGTGACGATCTTCCGCGGGTGGAAGCTGAGGCAGCCGGCGATGCCGAGCCCGCCGCAGGCGCGGCCACGGTAACGCGCGCCGAGCGCGCCGGCCGCGTCCTCGAGCAGCGGCACGCCGTCGGGCAGCTCGTGCAGGCGCAGCGGCCGCCCGAACAGGTGGACCCCGAGGATGAGCCTCGTGCGCGGGCCGACCTCGATCTTCGCCGGGTCGATGTTCATCGTCTCGGCGTCGACGTCGACCAGCACCGGCTTCAGCCCCGAGAGCGCCACGACGTTCGCGGTCGCGGGGAACGTGTACGCGGGGACGACCACCTCGTCGCCCGGCTCGAGCCGGCACGCGAGCACCGCCAGGTGCAGTGCGGCCGTTCCCGAGGTGACGGCCAGCGCGTGCTCGACCTCGCAGATGCCCGCGATCAGCCGCTCGAACTCGTCGACCTTCGGGCCCATCGTGAGCATGCCGCTCTCGAGGACCTCGGCGACCTCGGCGAGCTCCCGCTCACCCAGGTCCGGCCGGCCGAGGCGGACGTTAGGGCGGCTGTCGCTCAACTACGCAACAGCCGTCTGAGCCTTTGCCCTGTACCACGCGAGCGTCTTCTCGAGGCCCTCGTCGAGCTCGACGAGCGGCTCCCAGCCGAGCACGGTGCGCGCCTTCTCGACGTTCGGGATCCGCAGCTCGACGTCGGCGTAGTGGAGCGGCTGGAAGACGATGTCGACCTCGACGCCGGCGATGCGCTTGATGCGCTGGGCGAGGTCGTAGATCGTCACGGCCGACCGCGGGTTGCCGATGTTGAACGTCTGCCCCGGCGCCGCCTCGTGCTCGAGGCACGCGAGCACGCCGCTCACCATGTCGGTCACGTACGTCCAGGCACGGATCTGCGAGCCGTCGCCGTGAATCGTCAGCTCGCGGCCCGCGAGCACGTTCTCGATGAACGCGCGAATCGCGCCGCCGCCGATCTGCCCCGGGCCGTAGACGTTGAACGGGTGCACGGTCACGGTGGGCAGTCCGAGCTCGTCGTGGTAGGCGTGCGCCATGTGCTCTCCCGCCAGCTTGGAGACGGCATACGTCCAGCGCGCCTCGCCGACGGAGCCGATCGTCGAGACCTGCCCCTCCTCGACACGGAACGCGTGCGTGCCGAATACCTCGCTCGTCGAGAAGTCGACGAAGCGCTCGAGCGTGTCCTTCGTCGCGAGCGCCGCCTCGAGCGCGTTGTACGTGCCGATCACGTTCACGCGCATCGTGCGCACCGGGCTCTCGAGGACGGTGTCGACGCCGGCGATCGCGGCGCAGTGGACGAAGTGCGTCGCACCCGCAGCCGCCGCCTGGAACGCGTCGGCGTCGAGGATGTCGCCCTGCACGAGGCTGAAGTTCGCGTGCTCGCCCAGGTCCGTGCCCGAGAGGGCGTTTCGATGCAGATTGTCGAAGGCGACGACCTCGTTCCGGTCGACGAGCTCGCGCGCGAGCGTCGTCCCGATGAAGCCGGCGCCGCCGCTGATGAAGATCCGCTTCCCCTCGAGCATCGCGAAGTAGGTTAGTCGGCCGGCGAGACTACGATCTCGGCGTGTCGAGGGGCGTCGCCGTCGTGCTGCGGACGAAGGATCGTCCGGTCTTCCTCGAGCGTGCCGTCGCGAGCGTCCTCGGGCAGACGCACGACGACCTCGAGCTCGTCGTCGTCAACGACGGCGGTGACCCGTCTGCGGTTGACCGCGTCCTCGCACGCGCGGCCGACGCGCGCATCACCGTCCTGCACAACCCGTCCTCCGAGGGCATGGTCGCAGCGACGAATCGCGCGCTCGCGGCGAGCGTCTCGACGTTCGTCGCCGTGCACGACGACGACGACACATGGGCGCCCGAGTTCCTCGCCCGGACGGTCGCTTACCTCGAGTCGAGCATTGCGATGGGCGTCGTCGCGACCACTGACCGCGTCGTCGAGCGCGTGGTCGACGGGCGGATCGAGGTGCTCTCGCGCGAACGGCTCTTTCCCGACCTCCGCTTCGTCAGCCTCTACCGGCTGTGCTTCGAGAACCTCGCCACGCCGATCGCGTTCGTGTACCGGCGTGAGGCGCTCGCAACGGTCGGCGGCTACGACGAGCGGTTCGGCGGCGCGGCCGACTGGGAGTTCGCGCTCCGCTTCGCGGCCGCGTTCGAGGTCGACCACCTGCGGACCGAGCAGGCGCTCGCCTGCTACCACCACCGGCCCGGCGCGACCGGGATCGAAACGAACAGCGTCTATACCGACGAGCACCGCCGGCTCGAGAGCCGAGTCGCAAACGAGCTCCTACGCGCCGACCTCGCGGCGGGGCGTCTCGGGCTGGGGCTGATCGTGAACGCCGTTCGCTTCGGATACGAGGCGGACGAGCGGATGTTCGCGCGGGAGAAGGAGGCGCTGGACGAGCGGATCGAGTATCTCGCGTCGTGCGTCGCGAAGGTCGACCGGCGCGTCGAGGCGCTTCAGGACGCCGTCACGCCGTCCGCGCGCCTGAAGGCGGATCTGGCATTCGTGCGGCAACTGCCCCGCACGGTCGCGCGCCGCCTACGGCGCGGCTGACTACGAGCTCGCGACCGGCGCCTCGAGCGGCACTGCCTCCCGCTGCCCGCGCGCGGCAGCGACGATGAAGAGCAGAGCGCCGAGCGTCATGCCGCCGGCGATCTCCGTCCAGACGGCGGCGTTCCCGCCGACGCGGTAGAGCGGGCCGACGACGAGACGGCCGACCGGGCCGCCGGAGCCGCTCGCCGCCATCACCGCCGTCATCACCTTCGCACGCAGGGCGGCGGGCGGCCGGGTCGTGATCATGCCCATCACCGGCGCGTTGATCAGCGGCACGAAGAGCCCGCAGAGCACGACGGCGAGACCCACCACGGGCCACGGGACGGGGGCGACGACGATCCAGAGCGGCAGCGACGCGGCGATGATCCCGAAGCTCGCGAGCCTGAGCGGCGCGAAGCGGTCGAGCAGCCTCATCACGAGCACCGAGCCTGCGATCGCGCCGATGCCGAACGCGGTGAAGATCCAGCCCGCGATGTGCGGATTCCGGTCGTAGCGCGTGAACGCGAGCAGAGGCACCGCGACGCTGATCCCGTTAGCAGCGCCGTCGAGCACGATCACGGTCAGCGTCATCGGCCCGAGCAACCGGTCGCGCGCCAGGTAGCGAACGCCCGCCAGCACACCGCGGCTCTCCTCGTCCGCCGCCACCGGCCGGCCGCCGCGGACGAAGGCGAGCACGACGACCACGGCGAAGAGAAACGTCGCGCCGTCGACGACGAGGAGCGGCGCGGTGCCGAGCCACGCGATGAGGACGCCCGCGATCGACGGGCCGATCACGATCGGGAGATGCGCGGCGCCGCCGAAGAGGCCCGACGCCTTCGCGACCGCCTTCTCGTCGTCGCCGAGCACCTCCGGGATGATCGAGCGCTGCGACGCCGCGTACGGCGCCGTGAAGCACCCGAGCAGGAAGACGATCACGACGAGGAGCGGCAGGGTGAGGTGCCCGCTCCAGTGGAGGACGGGGACGAGCGCGACGAGCGGCGCGCGCACGAGATCGGAGAGGAGCATCGTCGTGCGGGCGCCGAGCCGCGCGACGACCGAGCCGCTCGGAATGCCGAAGAGCGCCATGGGCAGGATCTCGGCCGCGAGGACGATGCTCATCTTCGTCGCGGAGCCGCTCGTCGAGAGCACGAACCACGGCAGCGCGACGAACGTCATAGCGCTGCCGGTGCTCGAGACCGCCTCGGCGGTGAGGAGCGCGGGCAGGGTCGCGTTCCGCATGGCGCCGGAATATAGTACGTCCGTACGTTTTTGTAAAGTGGGGCCGTGCCCAGAGTGAGCGAGGAGCACCGGCAGGAACGGCGGCGCCAGATCATGGCCGGTGCGCGGCGCGCGTTCGCGCAGCACGGCTACGAGGGCGCGACCGTGCCGCGCCTGGAGGCGCAGACGGGCCTCTCCCGCGGCGCGATCTTCAGCTACTTCCCGTCGAAGCTCGATCTCTTCGTCGCGCTCGCGCAGGAGGACCAGCACCGGCTGATCGAGCGCTGGATCGACGGTGGATTCGAGGAGGTCGTCCGCCACATCGTCGAGGACGACCCCGAGTGGATCGGGGTGTACCTCGACGCGTCGCGGCTGCTGCGCACGGACCCGCAGCTCCGCGACCGCTGGCGTGCGCTCAACCCGGACGGGCAGGCGGGGCTGGAGGTGCGCTACCGGGAGCTGCAGCGGCGCGGCGAGGTCAGGGACGATCTGCCGCTCGACACGATCGGCCGCTTCCTCGGCATCGTCTTCGACGGCCTCGCCGTGCAGCAGGGCGCCGGCTTCGGCTCGCCGATCGATCTCGAAGGGACGATCGAGCTCCTTCGCTCCGCGCTCGCGCGGAAGTAGCATTGCGAGCCGAGTGAGGACCGTTCTCTTCGTCGGCGCGGGCCGCCACCAGCGCCGCGCGATCCTCCACGCGAAGGAGCTCGACCTGCGCGTCGCCGCCGTCGACCGCAACCCCGACGCGCTCGGCCTGCAGGAAGCGGACATCGCAAAGGTCGTGGACTTCTCCGACGTCGACGCGGTGCTGAAAGCGACGCGGCGGCTGAAGCTCGACGGCGTCCTCACCGTCTCGGCCGACCGCGCCGTGCCGGTCGTGGCCGCCGTCGCGGAGGCACGCGGGCTCCCCGGCATCGGCGTGGAGACGGCGCACCTGATGACGCACAAGGTGGCGATGCGGCGCCGGCTCGGCGAGCACGGCGTCCCGCAGCCGCGCTTCGCGGCGGTGCGGACACTCGCCGAGACGCGCCGGGCCGCCGATGAGGTGGGCTTCCCGGCCGTCCTGAAGCCTGCGGACTCCGGCGGGCAGCGCGGCGTCTTCCGCGTCGAGTCGCTCGACGACGTCGACCGGCATCTGCACGAGGCGCTCGCCGCGTCGCCGACGGAGGAGGCAATCCTCGAAGAGTTCGTCGAGGGCACCGAGCTGAACGGCATCGTGCTCGCGCGCGGCGGCGAGGCGATCCCGCTCACGCTCTCCGACCGCATGCGTCCGCCCGGGATCGGGTTCGGCGTCGGCTGGATCCACGTGTATCCGCCGACGATCCTGCCGGAGCAGCTGAGCCTCGCCGAGCAGGTCGCGGTGCGCACGGTGCACGCGCTCGGGCTGCAGACGGGGATAGCGTTCCCGCAGCTGATCGCGGCCGACGACGGGCGCGTCGTCGTCGTGGAATGCGCCGCGCGGATCCCGGGTGGGCAGATGGCCGACCTCGTGCGGTGGGCGGTCGGCGTCGACCTCGTCGAGGTGCAGCTGCGCATGGCGCTCGGCGACGAGCTGCCGGACGAGCTCGTGAAGCCGAGGTTCGCGCGTCCGCTCGCGATCCGGTTCTTCACCGCCTCGCCCGGCCCGCTGCCGACGGGCGTCGTGCGGCGCATCGGCCCACTCGACAAGGTGCTCGCCTTCCCGGGCGTCGTGCAGGCGGACGTGTACCTGCAGGTCGGCGAGACGATCCGGCCGGTGCGGCTCGACGGCGACCGGCGCGGCTACGTGATCGCGACCGCCGACACGAACCTCGCCGCGCTCGAGCGAGCGGAGGCGGCGGCGACGCTCCTCGACGTGGAGGTGGAGTGAGCTGCGCGTTCTCACTCGCGCACTACCGCGAGCTGCTGCAGGCCGCACGGTCCGGCGGCTACCGCTGGGCCGGGTTCGACCGCCCCCCCGAGCGCGACGACCTGATCCTGCGCCACGACGTCGACCTGTCGCTCGACGGCGCGCTCGCGGTGGCCGAGCTCGAGGCGGAGGAGGGCGCGTGGTCGACGTGGTTCCTGATGACGCGGTCGGTGTTCTACAACCTCGCCTCGAGCGAGGGCGAGCGGGCGATCGCCCGGCTGCGCGGGCTCGGGCACCGTGTTGCGCACCACGCGGTGTGGCCGAACGTCGACCTCGACGACCGGTTCGACGCGGTGGTTGCCTGGCACAACCCCGACCCGGAGTACATGCGCGCACCGATCGCGGGCGCGGTGAACGTGATGGAGGAGCCGTTCTTCGAGCCGGAGCACTACCGCTCCGACTCGAACCAGCACTGGCGCCACGGCTGCCCGCACGAGCAGCTCGCGCGCGGCGAGTTCGAGTGGCTCCAGCTGCTCACGCACCCGGAGATCTGGGCGTTCGACGGCGCGAGCATGCGCGAGACGATGGAGTCGATGCTCGACGCCGACCGCGCAGCGCGCCTCGAGCACCTGAGACAGGACCGGATCGACCTGTCCTGAACCCGGTACGTTCCGCGCGTGAAGCAGATCACGGTCATGGTCACGGCGTCCGGAGCGCCGGGGACGGCGGCGCTGCTGAGTGCTCTCCGGCGGAACGGCGAGCGGGAGGTGCGGCTCGTCGGCACGGACATGAGCGAGCGGTCCGTGGGGCGGCACCTCTGCGACGCGTTCCACCTCGTGCCCGCCGGCTCCGACCCGGGCTTCCCGGACGCGATGCTCGACGTGGCGACGCGCGAGCGCGTCGACGCGGTCCTGCCCCAGTCGTCGTTCGACCTCGAAGGTCTCGCCGAGCACGTCGACCGCTTCCCGATGCCCGTCCTCGTCTCGCAGCCGAACGCGATCGCGCGCTCGAACGACAAGGCCGAGACGTACGAGCTCCTGCACCGGCTCGGCGTGCCCGCACCCGAGTTCCGGCGCGTGAGCGGCGCGCGCGAGGTCGAGGCTGCGGCGCGCGAGCTCGGCTACCCCGCGCGACC
>JAICYG010000163.1 GCA_025934335.1 Thermoleophilia bacterium
AGGTGTCGGCGCTCCTCGGCCGCATGCCGAGCGCCGTCGGCTACCAGCCGACGCTCGCCACCGAGATGGGTCAGCTCCAGGAGCGGATCACGACCACGAACAAGGGCTCCGTCACGTCGATCCAGGCGATCTACGTCCCGGCCGACGACTACACCGACCCGGCGCCGGCGACGACGTTCGCGCACCTCGACTCGTCGGTCGTCCTCGACCGGGCGATCGTGGAGCAGGGGATCTACCCGGCGATGAACCCGCTCGACTCGTTCTCGCGCGCCCTGCAGCCGGGCATCGTCTCCGACGACCACTACGCCGTCGCGACGCGGGTACAGGAGATTCTGCAGCGCTACAAGGACCTGCAGGACATCATCGCCATCCTCGGCATCGAGGAGCTCTCCGACGAGGACCGGCTCACGGTGTCGCGGGCCCGCAAGATCCAGCGCTTCCTCTCGCAGCCGAACTTCGTCGCCGAGCAGTTCACCGGCACGCCGGGCCAGTACGTGAAGCTCGAGGACACGATCCGCGGCTTCTCCGAGATCATCGAGGGCCGCCACGACGACCTGCCCGAGCAGGCGTTCTACATGGTCGGGCCGATCGAGGGCGCGGTCGAGCGGGCGAAGCAGATGTCCGGCGCCGCCGCCTAGCGATGCCGGACCGCAAGGTCTTCTCCGTCTCGGTCGTGACGCCGGACGGTCCCGCGTACGAGGGCGACGCCGAGATGATCATCGTCCCGGGCGCGGCGGGCGAGATCGGCGTGCTGGCGCGCCATGCGCCGCTGATCGCGACGCTGAAGGCCGGGTCGACGCGGGTGCACCCGCCGGGCGGCGACGTGCTCGAGTTCGCGACCGGCCCCGGCTTCTTCGAGGTGCTGCAGGACCGCGCGATCGCCCTCGTCGACGATGCGGTCGAGGCGTCGAAGATCGACGATGCACGTGCGCGCGAGCAGCTCGAGGCGGCGCAGGCCGAGCTCGAGGCGATCGAGCGCGGCGACTCGACCGCCGACCGCTGGCAGACCGAGCAGCGCATCCGCCACGCCGAGAACCAGCTCTCGGTCGCCGGGCGCGGCTAGCCCTTACCCGCGGACGGGCCTTGTGTTGAGTCAACACAAGGCGCGCACCCGATGCGGCTCTGCGCCTCGTCGCACGCCTCCGCAGGACGTGGCCGCTCGTGCAGTTTGTGTTGACTCAACACAGAGGTCTTCGGCGTGAGACCGGCCGGATTCGTTACGGTTTCCCTCCCGGAAAGCTTTGAGAGCAGCTTGGCGACCGGGTAACCAAACGCCTAAAGAGCTATGCGAGACGTCGCCTCCGACATACACAGCCTCGCCGCCGAGCGGGTTCTCGTGCTCGACGGCGCCTGGGGCGTCCTGCTGCAGAACCGCGGCCTGACGGAGGCCGACTTCCGCGGCGAGCGGTTCGCCTCGCACCCGCGCGACGTCAAGAACGACCCGGACCTCCTCAACCTGACCCGTCCGCACATCGTGCGCGAGGTGCACGAGGCGTACTTCGCCGCCGGCGCCGACATCACGACCACGAACACGTTCACGGCCACGTCGATCGGCCAGGCCGACTACGCGCTCGAGGAGGCGGTCTACGACATGAACGTCGCCGGCGCGCAGCTTGCGCGCGAGGCGGCGGGCGACGGCCGCTTCGTGGCGGGCTCGGTGGGCCCGCTCAACGTGACGCTCTCGCTGAGCCCGCGCGTCGACGACCCCGGCTACCGGACGCACACATTCGACCAGGTGGTCGAGAGCTACTCGGAGCAGATCCGCGGCCTGCGCGACGGCGGCGTCGACCTCCTGCTGATCGAGACGATCTTCGACACGCTGAACGCGAAGGCGGCGATCCTCGCCGCGCGCGAGACGGCGCCGGAGCTGCCGCTCTGGATCAGCGTCACGATCGTCGACCTGTCCGGCCGCACGCTCTCGGGGCAGACGCTCGAGGCGTTCTGGACGTCGATCGAGCACGCCGACCCGCTGATCGTCGGCGTCAACTGCTCGCTGGGCGCGCGCGAGCTACGGCCGTACGTGGCCGAGCTCTCGCAGCTCGCGACGTGCCTCACCTCGGCGCATCCGAACGCCGGCCTCCCGAACGCCTTCGGCGGCTACGACGAAACCCCCGACGTCACGTCGGCGCTCCTGCACGAGTTCGCGCGCGACGGCCTGCTGAACGTGGTCGGCTCGTGCTGCGGCTCGACGCCCGAGCACACGCGGGCGATCGCCGCCGCCGTCCGCGGGCTGGCGCCTCGGCCCCTGCCGGAGCGCCGGCCGGCGGCGCGCTTCAGCGGCCTCGAGCGCTTCGAGATCGGACCCGACACAGGGTTTGTCCTCGTCGGCGAGCGAACGAACGTCACCGGCTCGGCGCGCTTCCGCCGCCTCGTCGAGGCGGACGACTACGGCGCAGCCGTCCACGTCGCGCTCGAGCAGGTGCGCGGCGGCGCCAACCTGATCGACGTGAACATGGACGCCGACCTGCTCGAGGGCGAGCAGGCGATGCGCACGTTCCTGAACGTGATCGCGACGGAGCCCGAGGTGGCGCGCGTCCCGGTGATGATCGACAGCTCGAAATGGAGCGTGCTCGAGGCCGGGCTGCAGTCGATCCAGGGGAAGGGCATCGTCAACTCGATCTCGCTCAAGGAGGGCGAGGACGAGTTCGTGGCCCACGCTCGCCGCATCCGCGGCTACGGCGCGGGAGCCGTCGTGATGGCGTTCGACGAGGAGGGGCAGGCGACGACGGTCGAGCGCCGCGTCGCGATCTGCGAGCGCGCGTACCGGCTGCTCGTGGACGAGGTCGGCTTCCCGCCCGAGGACATCGTCTTCGACGTCAACGTCCTGGCCGTCGCGACCGGGATCGAGGAGCACGACGACTACGCACGCGCGTTCATTGAGAGCCTGCCGCTGGTCAAGGAGCGCTGCCCGGGCGTGCGCACGTCGGGCGGCATCTCGAATCTCAGCTTCTCGTTCCGCGGCAACGACGTCGTGCGCGAGGCGATGCACGCGGCGTTCCTCTACCACGCGATCCGCGCCGGCCTCGACATGGGCATCGTCAACGCGGGTCAGCTCGCCGTGTACGAGGACGTCGAGCCCGATCTGCTCGAGCGCGTGGAGGACGTGATCTTCAATCGACGCTCCGACGCGACGGAGCGGCTGGTGTCGTTCGCAGAGGGCGTGAGAGGCGAGGGGACGACGCGAAAGCTCGACCTCTCCTGGCGCGAGGCGCCGGTCGAGAAGCGGCTCGAGCATGCCCTCGTGCACGGCATCGTCGACTACGCCGAGGCCGACGCCGAGGAGGCGCGGCAGCACTACCCGCGCCCGCTCGACGTGATCGAGGGGCCGCTGATGGACGGCATGCGCGTCGTCGGCGACCTGTTCGGCTCCGGGCGGATGTTCCTGCCGCAGGTCGTCAAGTCGGCCCGCGTGATGAAGCGGGCGGTTGCCTACCTGCAGCCGTTCATGGAGGAAGAGCGCGACGGGGCGCGCGAGCCGCAGGCGAAGGTGCTGCTCGCGACCGTGAAAGGCGATGTCCACGACATCGGCAAGAACATTGTCGGCGTGGTGCTCGGCTGCAACGACTACGAGGTGATCGACCTCGGCGTCATGGTCCCGCCGGACCGCATCCTCGACACGGCCGAGGCGGAGGGCGTCGCGCTCGTCGGCGTCTCGGGCCTGATCACGCCCTCGCTCGACCAGATGGTCGACGTCGCGCGCGAGATGCAGCGTCGTCGCCTCGAGCTGCCGCTGCTGATCGGCGGCGCAACCACCTCTCGCCAGCACACTGCGGTGAAGATCGCGCCCGAGTACGCGTCCGAGACGGTGCACGTGCTCGACGCGAGCCGCGTCGTCGACGTCGTGTCGCAGCTCCTCGACCCGCAGCGGCGCCGAACGCTCGACGAGGAGAACCGCGCGTTGCAGGAGCGGCTCCGCGACCAGCACGCGGCGAAGCTCCGCAAGCCGCTGCTCCCGCTCACGGCCGCCCGCTCCAACCGGCCGCACGTGCGCTTCGATGACCTGCCGTCCGTGCCCTTCACCGGCACGCGCGAGGTGCAGCCGGCGCTCGCCGAGCTCGTCCCGTACATCGACTGGCAGTTCTTCTTCCACGCCTGGGACCTGAAGGGGAAGTTCCCGGCGATCCTCGAGCAGCCGGCGGCACGTGAGCTGTACGACGACGCGCAGGCGCTGCTGCGCGAGATCCTCCAGGGCGCCTCGCTCCGTCCGCAGGGCGTCTACGGCTTCTGGGCGGCGCAGGCCGACGGCGACGACGTGATCGTCGACGGCACACGCTTCTGCTTCCTCCGCCAGCAGGCAGACCACGGAGACGACCGTCCGAACCGCTGCCTCGCCGACTACGTCGCACCCGAAGGCGACCACCTGGGTGCGTTCGCGGTCACGATCCACGGCGCCGACGAGCTCGCCTCACGCTATGCGGCGGCGCACGACGACTATTCCGCGATCGCGGTCAAGGCGCTGGCCGACCGGCTGGCGGAGGCGTTCGCCGAGTGGCTGCACCAGCGCGCGCGCCACGAGTGGTACGCGCCGGAGGAGCGCCTGACGGCGGAGGACCTGGTGAGGGAGAACTTCCGCGGTATCCGCCCGGCATTCGGCTACCCGGCGTGCCCCGACCACAGCGAGAAGGGAAAGCTGCTCCCGCTGCTCGGAGCCGAGACGATCGGGCTCGACCTGACCGAGAGCTTCGCGATGACGCCGCCGGCCGCCGTCTCCGGCGTGTACCTGCACAGCCCGCAGGCGTCGTATTTCGCGGTCGGCCGGATCGGTCGCGACCAGCTGGAGGACTACGCGGAGCGCAAGGGCCGGCCGGTCGCCGACGTCGAGCGCTGGCTCAGCCCGAGCCTGTCCTAGGGCTCGGCTATCCTGGCTCGAGCGGGCGCCCACGGGCGCCGTAGATTTTCATGCGGACGACACTCAAGCGAGGAATCGGTCGCGGTGCCGCCCAGAACGGGAACGGCCACGCCGTCTTCCCGCCGGGGACGCTCTCGACGGTCACGCGCTACCGGCAGCCGGCGCCGACCACGTCGACGGCGATGGGCCTCTTCTGGCGCATCGTCGTCGTCACGCTCGTCGTCCTCTCCTCGCTCGTGTTCGCTGTCGCCGGCGGTGCGTACCTCTACTTCCACCAGTCGGTGGCGACGGTGCGGGCGCACACGCCGTCGGTCGTCCGCGCCGCGAAGACGCTCGACGTGCCGCTCCCGAACCACGCCGCGATCGCGCTCGTGGTCGGCTACGACCATCGCGCCGGCAAGGAGTCGGACCGCCCGTCGCTGTCCGACACGCTGATGCTCGTGCGGGCCGATCCGTCGACCAAGACGATCTCGCTGCTCTCGTTCCCGCGCGACCTCGACGTGCCGATCTACTGCCCGCGCTCGAAGTCCGACACCGAGGGATACGTCGCGTCGAGCTACGAACGGATCAACTCGGCGTACTCGCGTTGCGGGCCGACCGGAACGGTGCTGACGATCAAGCATCTGACGGGTCTCCCGATCAACTACCTGATCACCGTGAACTTCCACGGGTTCAAGGAGGTCGTGGACAAGCTTGGCGGCGTCTGGATGGACGTCGACCGCCGCTACTACAACCGGAACACGGGCTCGTCGTACGACAACTACGCGAACATCAACCTGCAGCCCGGCTACCAGCTTCTCTCCGGACAGCAGGCGCTCGACTTCGTCCGTTTCCGG
>JAICYG010000159.1 GCA_025934335.1 Thermoleophilia bacterium
GTGAAGTAGGTTTCGGCGCGGCTATGAGCAAGGTGGGCATCTTCGGCGCCGGCTGGGTGGGCCTCGTGACGGGCGCCTGCTTCGCCGAGCTCGGCCACGAGGTCGTGATCCGCGACGTCGTCCCCGCGAAAGTCGAGGCGCTCGGTCGCGGCGAGGTGCCGTTCCACGAGGAGCAGGTGCCGGAGCTGCTCGCGAAGAACGCCGAGCGCCTGACGTTCACGCTCGACGTTGCTGACGTCGCCGACTGCCAGTTCCTGTTCGTCTGCGTTGACACGCCGCCGACGTACTCCGGCGACGCCGACCTCTCGCGCGTCTGGACGGTCGTCGACGAACTCCCCGAGCTCGACGGCCACCCGGTCCTCGTCATGAAGTCGACCGTGCCGGTCGGCACCGGCGAGAAGGTGCGCGTCGGCCTCGACCAGCGCGGGCTCGACCACGTCGGCTACGCGTCGAACCCCGAGTTCCTCGCCGAGGGCCGCGCGGTCGCCGACTTCATGAGCCCCGACCGGATCGTCGTCGGTGCGTTCACGCCGGAGGACGGCGACTCGGTTGCCGCGCTGTACGCATCGATCGACGCCCCGATCGTGCGGACGGACGTCAACTCGGCCGAGATGATCAAGCTCGCGGCGAACGCATTCCTGATGACGCGCATCTCGTTCATCAACGAGATCGCGAACGTCTGCGAGGCGACCGGCGCGGACGTGGTGGCGGTCGCGAACGGCGTCGGGCTCGACTCGCGCCTCGGCCCGCACTTCCTGCGGGCGGGGATCGGTTACGGCGGGAGTTGTTTCCCGAAGGACTCGCTCGCGCTGAAGCAGCTGGCCTCGAACTCCGGCTACCACTTCCAGCTCCTGTCGGCCGTGATCGAGGTGAACGAGCTGCAGAAGCGGCGCGTGATCGGGAAGCTGAAGCGCCACCTGGGACACCTGCGCGGGAAGACGGTCGCGCTGCTCGGGCTCGCCTTCAAGCCGAACACCGACGACATGCGGGAGGCGCCGTCGATCGTGCTCGCCTCGCGCCTCCTTGCGGAGGGCGCCGACGTGCGCGCCTGGGACCCGGTCGTGCGCCGCGACGACAAGCTCCCGAAGGCCGTCGAGATCGTCGACTCGGTGCTCGACGCCGTCCGCGGCGCCGATGCGGCGGTGATCGTGACGGAGTGGGGGGAGCTGAAGACGCTCGCCTCGGCGGAGGTGCGAGAGGCGATGGCGAACCCCCTGATCGTCGACGGGCGCAACCTGCTCGACCCCGACGAGGCGCGCGCGGCCGGCTTCACCTACGAGGGAATCGGCCGTGCCGCGCCGCCGACGGGCGTCGCGCCGGAGCCGGCGAAGCCCCAGACGAGAGCGTAGGCGGGAGTGGAGGCGATCATCCTCGCCGGCGGCAAGGCCGAGCGGCTCGGTGACGCTGCCGGAGGCCGGCCGAAGTCGCTCGTCGACGTCGCCGGCAGGCCGCTCGCCGCCTACCAGGTGGGGAGGCTCGCGCAGGCTGGCGTGACGCGCGTCATCTTCGCGTGCGCGGCCGGGCAGGGCGACCTGTTCGTGTCGGAGCTCTCGGGGATCGGGCCGGAGATCGTGGTGGCCGAGGAGCGCGAGCGGCTCGGGCGCGGCGGCGGCATCAGGTTCGCCGCGCAGGAGCGGGTCGAGGAGGGCGACGTGCTCGCTTTGAACGGCGACGAGCTCGTCGCCGTCGACTTCTCCGCGCTGCTCGACGCACACCGCGACGGCGGGGCCCTCGCCACGATCGCAGTCGCGCGGCCGAAATCGCAGTTCGGGCTCGTGGACGTCGGCGACGATGACGTCGTGCGCGGGTTCGAGGAGGCGGGACGCGTCCCGTACTGGGTCAACTGCGGCAACTACGTGCTCTCCGAGGAGGCGCTCGCCCGTTTCCCGGAGCAGGGCGACCACGAGTCGTCGACGTTCCCGGAGCTCGCCGCGGAGGGCCGACTGCGCGCGTACCGCCACGACGGGCTCTGGCTGACGGTGAACACGCCGAAGGAGCTGCGCGTTGCGCAGGAGCACGTCGCAGCGCATCCCGAGTGGCTCGAGGCGTAGGCTCCGCCTGCTGTGGACTCCCCGAACCTCGAGACGCTCGACCGCTGGGCGGTCGACGTCCGTCGCGTGGACAAGCCGTGGGGGTACGAGCTGATCTGGGCGCTCACCGACGCCTACTGCGGCAAGGTGCTCTTCGTGAAGGCGGGCCACTCGCTCTCGCTGCAGTTCCACCGCGAGAAGGACGAGTCGTGGCTCGTCCAGGCGGGCCGGGCGAAGCTCGAGCTCGGGGACGCGGGGGAGACGGTGCTGCTCGAGGAGGTGATCGGGCCCGGCGCCGCCTTCCACTACCGCCCGGGCACGGTGCACCGCGTGACCGCGATCGAGGACACGACGATCCTCGAGGTCTCGACGCCGCAGCTCGACGACGTCGTGCGGCTCGAGGACGCCTACGGGCGCAAGGGCACCTCGGCGCCCTAGGAGCTAACCTTCACACGATTGTGGTAAGGTTGGGGCCATGCCCGCGCCGCTGACCGTGGGGGCCGCAGCCGCCGAGACCGGCTGGTCGGCCCGCATGCTCCGCTACCTGGAGGAGCAGGGCCTCGTCGCTCCCGCCCGGACGGCCGCCGGCTACCGCGTCTACGGGCTTCCCGAGCTCAACCGGCTCCGGTCCCTGCGTGCCCTGCGCGACGCGTTCGCGCTCGACCTCTCCGACCTCGCCTTCGCACGCCGGCTCCGTCGCGAGCCCGATCTGCAGCGCGCCGTGGCGAACTGGCTCGCAGCCGGCGAAGACGCCGTCTCCTGGGTCGAGTGGGAGCAGCGCAAGCACGAACGGCTGCTCGCCGCCTGACCGTCTCTACACTCCTCGCGACCCGAAGAAAGGGACTCATGGCCACCACCGCCAAGCACGACGTCAAGGACCTGTCGCTCGCACCCGAAGGCGTGCGGCGCATCATGTGGGCCGACCGCCAGATGCCGGTGCTCACGGCGATCCGCGAGCGCTTCGAGCGCGAGCAGCCGCTCCGTGGCTACCGGATCTCCGCCTGCCTGCACGTGACGACCGAGACGGCGAACCTGATGCGCACGCTGAAGGCCGGCGGTGCAGATGTCGTGCTCTGCGCTTCGAACCCGCTCTCGACCCAGGACGACGTCGCGGCGGCGCTCGTCGAGGAGTTCGGCATCCCCGTCTTCGCGATCAAGGGCGAGGACAACGAGACCTACTACTCGCACATCATGGCCGCCGTCGACCACAAGCCGCAGCTGACGATGGACGACGGCGCCGACGTGATCGGCGTCCTTCACTCGGACCGGCGCGAGCAACTCGGCGACATCATCGCCGGCATGGAGGAGACGACGACCGGCGTCATCCGGCTGAAGGCGATGGAGGCCGACGGAGCGCTTGCGTTCCCGGTCGTCGCGGTCAACGAGGCGCGCACGAAGCACTTCTTCGACAACCGCTACGGCACCGGACAGTCGACGCTCGACGGGATCATCCGCTCGACGAACGTGCTGATCGCGGGCAAGCGCTTCGTCGTCGCCGGCTACGGCTGGGTCGGGCGCGGCGTCGCGATGCGCGCGCGCGGGATGGGCGCGCACGTGATCGTCACCGAGGTCGACCCGATGCGCGCCCTCGAAGCGCTGATGGACGGCTACGAGGTGATGCCGATGGAGCAGGCGGCGCGCATCGGCGACATCTTCTGCACTGCGACCGGCGACAAGCACGTGGTCTCCGCCGAGCACCTGGCGACGCTGAAGGACGGTGCGATCCTCTGCAACACCGGGCACTTCAACGTCGAGATCGATATCCCGGCGCTGCGCGAGCTCGCGACCGAGACGCGCGAGGCACGCAACTTCGTCGAGGAGTTCCGGTACGAGGACGGCCGCCGCGTCTTCCTGCTCGCCGAGGGGCGGCTCGTGAACATCTCGGCCGCCGAGGGCCACCCGGCGATCGTCATGGACATGAGCTTCGCCAACCAGGCGCTCGCCACCGAGTACGCGGTCGAGCACGCCTCCTCCCTCGAGAACAAGGTGTACCCGGTGCCGCGCGAGATCGACGAGGAGATCGCCCGGCTCAAGCTCGAGACGATGGGCGTCGAGATCGACAAGCTGACGGAGGAGCAGGCGACCTACCTCGCCTCGTGGAACGAAGGCACGTGAGCGAGGGTCTCGCTCCGGAACGGATCGTGCGGCTCGAGGAGGGCGCTGTCGTCCTCCTCGACCAGCGCAAGCTCCCGGATGAGATTGTGGAGGTGCGGTGCAAGACTGCTGCTGCGCTGGCCGATGCCATCACGACGATGGTCGTGCGCGGCGCGCCGGCGATCGGCGTGGCAGCCGCTTACGGGATCGCGCTCGCCGCGGAGTCGGGCGAGGATCTCGCGGCGGCCGAGGCCGTCCTCCGCGCGTCACGGCCGACCGCAGTCAACCTCGCCTGGGCGCTCGAGGAAATGCGCGACGAACCGACTGCCGAGCACGCCCGTCGGATCCACGCGGACGAGGTCGCGCGCTGCCGGCGCATGGCCGCACACACGGCCGATCTCCTCGCGCCCGGCACGCGTGCGCTCACGCACTGCAACGCGGGCGGCCTGGCGACGGGTGGGTACGGCAGCGCAGTCGGCGCGCTCCTGACGGCGTTCGAGCGCGGCCTGCTCGAGCACGTGTGGGTCGACGAGACGCGGCCGCTCCTGCAAGGCGCGCGGCTGACTGCCTGGGAGCTCGAGGCGGCGTCGATCCCGCACGCCGTCATTGCCGACTCCGCCGCGGCATCGCTGATGGCTGCAGGAGAGGTCGACTGCGTCATCACCGGAGCCGACCGGATCGCCGCAAACGGCGACAGCGCGAACAAGATCGGCACCTATTCGCTGGCGGTGCTCGCGCACCATCACGGACTGCCGCTCTACATCGTGGCGCCGAGCACGACCGTCGACCTCGCGACCCCCGACGGCGCGGCGATCCCGATCGAGGAGCGCGACCCCGCCGAGGTCACGGCTCGGTTCCGCGCGCGGAACCCGGCGTTCGACGTCACGCCGGCGCAGCTGATCGCAGCCGTCGTGACCGAGCACGGCGTCCACCGCGCGCCGTACCTCGCGTCGCTTGCGGGTGCGGTGGCCGCATGAAGGCGCTGATCCTCGCCGCGGGCTACGCCACCCGGCTGCGGCCGCTGACGGAGACCTGGGCGAAGGAGCTCCTGCCGGTCGGCGGACGGCCAATCATCGATCGGATCCTCGAGAAGCTGGCCGACGTTGCCGACGTCGACGAGGTGCACGTCGTGACGAACACCCGCAAGGCGCCCGCCTTCCTTCAGTGGAGCCAGGGCCGCCAGGTGACGGTGCACGACGACGGCACGACCTCGAACGAGGACCGGCTCGGCGCGATCGGGGACATGCTCTTCGTCGTCGATCAGGCGGGAATCGACGACGACCTGCTCGTGATCGCGGGCGACAACCTGTTCGACTTCCAGCTTTCCGATCTCGTCTCGTTCTGGCGCGCGAAAGGGGAGGCGAGCGCGGTCGCCGTGCGCGACGTCGGCTCCCTCGATCTCGCGTCGCAGTACGGCGTTGTCGAGCTCGACGAGGACGGCCGCATGCGGTCGTTCGTCGAGAAGCCCGCCGACCCGGTCTCCTCGCTGGCTGCGACGGCGACGTACATCTTCCACCGCGACCACGTGCCCCTGCTCCGCCCCTATCTCGAGGGCGAGCACGGGTCGGACCAGCCGGGCCGGTTCGTCGGCTGGCTGCAGCGGCACGAGCCGGTCTACGGCTGGGTCTTCCACGAGGCGTGGTTCGACATCGGGAACCACGAGCAGCTGCTCGAGGCGGATAACCGGCTGCGTATGGCTGCGGGTCTGCCGCCGCGCGAGACGTACTCCCCGCAGTAGCTGGGGACAACAAGTCACACA
>JAICYG010000115.1 GCA_025934335.1 Thermoleophilia bacterium
GAAACTCGCGGATCGAGAACGGCTTCGTGATGTAGTCGTCGGCTCCGAGCTCCAGGCCGAGGACCTTGTCGAGCTCGTCGTCGCGGGCGGTCAGCATGATGATCGGCACCGTGCTCGTCGCCCGCAGCCGCTTGCACACCTCGAGCCCGTCGAGGCGCGGCAGCATCAGGTCGAGCACGACGAGGTCGACCGGGCGCTCGGCGAACAGGCGCAGCGCCTCCTCTCCGTCGCCAGCCTGGACAACAACATACCCATCCTTCTCGAGCGGGAACGCGAGCACCTTGCGGACCGCGTCCTCGTCGTCGACGAGCAGGATCGTTGAAGGGGCGTCGGGCATCGTCGGGCAGGCGGTGCCAGGATAGCCCTGCAGATGGCGGCGTCTCGTTCTCCCGGCCGCCGCCGCGCGCGCCGCGGCTCGCTGGAGCGTCCGATCAACGCCCGTCTCTACCGGGCGACGTTCGCAGTCGTCGCGCTCGGCGTCGTCGTCGTCGCGTTCTCGATCGTGCGGCCGACCGCGCTGCCGGCGCCCGCACTGCCGCCCAACTTCGACGGGCAGTCAACGCGGGCGCTCGCCGTCGACCTCGCGGGGCGCTACCCGGACCGCGCGCCGGGCAGCTCGGGCTCGCTGCAGGCGGCGGGCTGGTTCCGCGACCAGATGCGCCAGTACGACCTGCCCCTGCACTCCGACACGTGGCGCGCGAGCGTCCCCGGCCTCGGCTCGGTGCGGCTGGAGAACCTCTGGGCGGTCGCGGCGGGGCAGTCGCGCCAGGCGATCGTCGTGATGGCGCACCGCGACGACACGGGCGACGGGCCCGGCGCGAACGACAACGCCTCCGGCACCGCCGCGCTCGTCGAGCTCGCGCGCGGCTATGCCCTCACCGCGGCGCCGGGCGGCGTCCGCGCCGGGCACACGATCGTCTTCCTCTCCACCGACGCGGGCGCGTTCGGAGGACTCGGTGCGCTCCGCTTCGCGCAGCAGCAGCCGCCGTTCCACGTCGTCGCGGCGATCGACCTCGACGCGATCGGAGGAGCCGGACGGCCGCGGATCGAGATCGCCGGCGACTCGCCCCGCTCGCCGGCGGCGAGCCTCGTCGCGACGACGGCGCGACGCGTCCAGGAGCAGACGGGCGCCGATCCCGCCCACGCGGGCATCGTCGCGCAGCTGATCGACCTCGGCTTCCCGTTCACGCTCTACGGGCAGGGGCCGTTCGTTGCCCGCGGGATCCCCGCCGTCACGCTGACGACCGCCGGCGCGCGTCCGCCGACAGCGTTCACCGATCGGACAACAGCGCTCTCCGCGAATCGCATCGCGGGCCTCGGCCGGGCTGCGCAGCAGCTGATCGGCTCGCTCGACCAGGGCATCGAACTGGCCCAGGGGACGACCACGTTCGTCTGGGCCGGCGACCGGTTCGTACGCGGCTGGGCGATCGAGTTGCTGCTGTTCACGCTCCTGCTCCCCTACCTCGTCGCCGTCGTCGACCTGTTCGCACACTGCCGGCGGCGGCGCATCCCGCTGCTGCCCGCGGCGCGCAGCCTCCGGAGCCGCATCGGCGCCTGGCTCTTCGCCGGGCTCGGCTTCTACTTACTCCGGCTGCTCGGTGCCTGGCCGACCGGGCCCGCGCGCCCGCCGAATCCCGCGTCGCCGATCGCGGGCGACTGGCCGGTGCTCGCTCTGATCGGGCTCGGCGCGCTCTCGTTCGCCGGCTGGCTCGTTGCGCGGCAGCGGCTCGTGCCGCGGCGACACGTCACCCCGGAGGAGCGGCTCGGCGGGCAGACGGCGGCCCTGATCGGGCTCGGCATCGTTTCGTTGCTTGTTCTGGCAACGAACCCGTACGCGCTGATCTTCTTCGTGCCGGCGCTGCACGCGTGGCTGTGGCTCCCACAGGCGCGCTCGCTCCGCGCGCCGCTCTCGCCGTTCCTGCTCGTGCTCGGGGCGCTCGGGCCGCTCGCGATCGTGCTCTCGCTCGGGATCCGGTTCGGCCTCGGCCTCGACGCGCCGTGGTATCTCGCGGAGCTCGTCTCGCTAGGCTACGTCCACGTGCCCGCCGTCGCGATCACGCTCGCCGGGACGGCGTGCGCCGCACAGCTCGTGGCGGTCGCGGCGAACCGGTACGCGCCGTACCCGGACCGGCGGGAGCGCGGGCCGCGCGGCCCCCTACGGGGGTTCGTTCGCGCGATCGTCCTGTCCGCACGCGCCCGCCGGGCGTAGGAGGCAGGGATCCGCCGGCCGGCGCGCATCCTCGGCAGGCTCCTGATCGCCGCAGGAGTGCTCGTGCTCGCGTGGGTGGTTGTCGTGTGGCGCTGGCAGGACCCGTTCACGGCGCTCTACACGCACGTCCAGCAGTCGCGGCTCGAGCACAGGTACGAGCGGCGCGTGGAGGCGTTCCATCCGCACTTCACGCACACTCGCGACCTCGCCGCGGTCGAGCGGCAGATCGCAACTGCCGCGACCGCGTACCGCCGCACGCTCCACACCGGCGATCCGGTCGGCAAGCTGAAGATCGGGCGGATCGGCCTCTCCATGGTCGTGGTGCAGGGCACCGACCACGACACGCTCAAGAAGGGCCCCGGGCACTACGAGCAGAGCGGCGTCCCGGGCGAGGGGCACCTGATCTACCTGGCCGGCCATCGCACGACGTATCTCGCACCCTTCGCCGACATCAACGACATCCGCGTCGGCGACTACGTCACGTTCTCCGTGCCCTACGGCACGTTCACCTATCGCGTGCGCCGGCACTACATCGTGCCGGCCGATCAGCTGTCGGTGCTGCGCGACCACGACAGCGAGGTGCTCCGTCTGCAGGCGTGCCACCCGCGCTTCTTCGCGACGCACCGGTACATCGTCGACGCGGCGCTCGTCGCGGTCGCGCCGCGCGGAGCGGCGCCCTACACCCTCAAAGCGAAAGCCAGCTGACCTCTGCGCCCGCCGCGAGCTCGCCCTCGCCGCGCGGCACGAGCACGAGCGCGTTCGCCGCGGCGGCCCGGGCGATCATGTGCGACTCCTGCCCGCTGACCGGCGACAGCACCCCGCCCGGCTCCACGCGCGCCCGCACGAGCTCGTCGCGGGCGTCGTTACGGCGGAGCGCACTCCCGAGCCGCCCCGGCAGGTACGCAGGCGCGGCACCGGCGAGGCCCTGCAGGGCGAGGAGCGCCGGGCGGACGAAGAGCTCGAAGCCGACGAGCGACGAAACCGGGTTCCCCGGCAGCCCGAACACGAGCGTCTCGCCGCGCACCGCGAAGGCCACCGGCTTCCCGGGCTTGACCGCGACGCGCCAGAAGACCTCCTCCGCACCGAGCGATCCGAGCAGCGCGCGCACCAGATCGTGCTCGCCGACGGATACGCCGCCGGAGGTGAGGAGGACGTCCGCCTCGAGGCCGCGCCCGAGTGCCGACCGGGTCGAGGCCTCGTCGTCCGCGACGGTGCCGAGCGGCGCCGGCTCGCCGTTCGCGCTCCGCACCTGCGCCGCGAGCATCACCGTGTTGGACTCGTAGATCTCTCCCGGCGCGAGCGGCTCGCCTGGCCTGCGCAGCTCGGTCCCCGTCGCGAGCAACGCGACTCGCGGTCTCCGCCCGCAGCGCACGCTCGTGACCCCGGCGCCCGCGAGTGCGCCGACCTGCACCGGCCCGAGACGGGTGCCGGCCGCGACGACGGGCTCGCCTGCTCGCGCGTCGCCGCCGCGCGGGCGGACGTTCTCGCCCGGCACAACGCTTTCGACGCGCACCGCTCCGTTCGCGCCGTTCGTCCGCTCGACCGGAACGACAGCGTCGGCACCCGCCGGGACGACCGCGCCGGTGGAGATGCGGATCGCCTCGCCTGCGCGGAGCTCCCGCGTCGCGGGGCTGCCGGCCGCCGACTCCCCGACCACGTCCAGCGTCCCGGGCGTGTCGCCCGCACGAACCGCGTAGCCGTCCATCGCCGAGCTGTCGAACGGCGGCAGGTCGACGGCGGCGGTTGCTGCCGCGGCCGCGACGCGGCCGGCGGCGTCTGCCACCGCGACGTCCTCCGCAGCCAGCGGCCGTGCGCGCTCGAGCACGAGCGCGAGCGCGTCGTCGATCGTGAGGAGCACGGTCACCGCCGACCACGATAATCCGGCGGGATGGCCGAGGAGGTGATCGCCGGGCGCTACCGGCTGGAAGAGCCGCTCGGGCGCGGGTCGATGAGCGCCGTCTGGGCCGCGCACGACCTCGAGCTCGACCGTCGCGTCGCAGTCAAGCTGCTCGCGCCGAGCGCCGACCGGCAGCGATTCGAGCGCGAGGCGCGCGCGGCGGCGTCGCTCTCGCACCCGAACATCGTCTCACTGTACGACTACGGCCGTTCCGAGGACGGGCGGCCGTACATGGTGCTCGAGTGCCTGACCGGCGGCTCGCTCGAGGACCTGCTTCGCGAGCGGGCGCCGCTCGGCGAGGCGGAGACGCGGAGGACCGCGGTGGACATCGCCGCCGGGCTCGCGCACGCCCACGAGCGCGGGCTCGTTCATCGCGACCTGAAGCCCGCGAACATCCTCTTCGACTCGGAGGGGCGCGCGAAGATCGCCGATTTCGGCATCGCGCGCATGGGCGGCACCGGCACGCTGACGGAGGCCGGCACCGTCCTCGGCACGGCGTCCTACCTGTCGCCCGAGCAGGCAGCCGGGCTTCCGGCCGGGCCGGAGAGCGACGTCTACTCGTTCGGCGTCATCCTCTTCCGGCTGCTCACGGGGCGGCTCCCGTTCGAGTCGTCGAACGCGATGGAGCTCGTGCGCATGCACCGCGACGATCCGCCGCCTGCGGTGGCGGACGTGCGGCCCGAGGCCCCGGCCGCCCTCGCCGCCCTGGCGGGGGCGGCACTCGCAAAGGACCCCGCTGCCCGGCCGGCCGACGGCGGTGCGCTGCTCGCGCAGCTAGGCGACGGCGAGACCGAGGCGACTCGGATCCTGCCCGCGCCTCCGCCGCCGCCCGCGCGCCGGCGCCGCCTGCTCCCGGCGGCCGCCGCGGCGATCGTCCTCCTGATCGGCGGCGTCGCCCTGGCGCTCGCGCTCACGCGCGGCGGCGGCGATGATGCCGGCACGACCACGGAGCCGGTGCTCAGCCTTCCCTCGGTGCCGACGGCGGGCCCGACGACCGTTCCGCTCTCGACGACGGCGCCGGAGACCGAGACCGCCGCGCCGACGACGACCGCGGAGACGACGACCCGGAGCGAGGCGACGACGACGGAGCCCGCGACGACCGCCCCCACGACGACCGCGCCGACGACCACGGCCGCGCCGACGACCCTGCCGACGACGTCCACGATCGTCCCACCGACGACGTCTACCGTCGCGCCTCCCACCACCACCCTCATCACGACGAGCGCGGCGACGACGGCGCCGACGACCACTACTGGCCCGTAGTCGTCGGAGGGGGAGCCGGCGGCGGCTCCGTGGTCGTGGGCGGTGGAGCGGGGGCCGTCGTCGTCGGAGGCGGAGGAGGGGGAGCGGTCGTCTGCGGCTTCGCCTTCGGCCCGGGCCGTGTCGTCGCCGGCTCGACGGGGCGCTTCGTCGCCGTCGTCGTGGGAGCCGCCTCGGTTGTCGTCATCGCCGAGGTCGTCGTGCTCGCGTAGGTCTCCGTGTAATAGGAGCCGAGGTAGCCGTAGCTCCCCCGCTCGATCGAGCGCCAGGTCGGGTACGCGTTCGGCGGCGGGAAGCCGATCGCCTTCCGGTTCCACAACGCGGCAGCCATGTACTCGTGCCAGATCGGGACGGGGAACGTCGCGCCGGCCACGCTGACCCCGTGGACGTTCGTCATCGGGATCTCGCCCTTCGGATAGCCCATCCAGACGACGGTCGAGAGCTGCCGCGTGTAGCCGTCGAACCACGCGTCCGCATGGTTCTCGGTGGTGCCCGTCTTGCCCGCGTTCGGGTGGACGCCGTCGCCCGAGCCTGCGCCCGTCCCGTAGAGGGCGTTCTGGCCGAGCACGTCGTTCACCTTCCACGCGACCCCCTGCGAGAGCGCCCGCTTCGCCTGCGGCTTGCCCCAGCCCGACGCGGTGTCGACGCGTCCGCCGGGCAGGATCACCTTCGTGATCGCCATCGGCTTCGCGTAGATCCCCATCGCCGGGAACGTCGCGTACGCAGCCGCCATGTCGAGCGGCGAGACGGCGAGGCTGCCGAGGCCGATCGAGGCGTACGGCTTGTCCGGGACCATCCGGATCCCGAGCCGGTGCGCCATGTTCCACACGTAGCGAGGGCCAACGTCGAGTGTCAGTTGCGCGTACACGGTGTTGTCGGAGCGGAGGGTCGCCCGCGTCAGCGACATCGAGCCGCTGTAGGAGTTCTCGTAGGTGTGGACCTGCCACGGCTTCGTGGCACTGCACCACGCGCCTCGCGAGCACGTGAACGGGGCCGAGGTGTAGTAGGTCGAGTCGGGGTCGACGCCCTGCTCGACCGCGGACGCGAGCACGAGCGTCTTGAACGTCGAGCCCGCCTGTCGCGCGGACTGCGCGGCGAGGTTGAACTGGTTGCCCTTCGTGCGGACGACGGACGTCATCGCGCGGATCGCTCCCGTGCCGGGCTCGATCGAGACGATCGCCGCAGCCGGGTCGGTCCTGTACGGCAGGACGTCGAGGATCGCCTTCCGCGCGAGCCGCTGCAGGCGCGGGTCGATCGTCGTATAGACCTTGAGACCGCCTGCTCGCACCGTGGTCGCGCCGTACTCGCGCTCGAGCTCGTCGATCACGTACGTGAAGAAGTACGGCTGGCGGATCTGCGTGTAGATGCGGCCCGCCTTCAGGTGCAGCGAGCGCGTGCGCACCGCAGCGCGGTACTGCCGGGCGGTGATGTCGCGGTTCGCGAGCATCGCGCGGAGCACTTCGTCGCGACGCGCGCGGGCCGCGCTCGGGTTGTGGAACGGGTCGTACACCGACGGCGCCTGCGGCAGCCCGGCGAGGAGCGCCGCTTGGACGAGCGTCAGCTGCCTCGCGTGACGCGAGAAGTACGTCTGCGCAGCCGCCTCGACGCCGTACGCGTGGTTCCCGTAGTAGACGGTGTTCAGGTACTCGTCGAGGATGCGCGGCTTCGACCACTTGCGCGACAGCTTGATCGCGAGGCACGCCTCTTTCAGCTTGCGGTTGAACGTCTTCTCGTCACCCGTGTAGAGGTTGCGCACGAGTTGCTGCGTGATCGTCGAGCCACCCTGCAGCTTCTTGCCGGTGGTGACGTCCGTCCAGGCCGCCCGCGCGATGCCGACGTAGTCGACGCCGCCGTGCTCCCAGTAGCGCCGGTCCTCGATCGCGACCGTCGCGCGCGGCAGCCACTTCGACATGTTCGCAAGCGTGACGGGCTCGCGGTTCCGCTCGGCCGGGATCGAGCCGAGCAGCGAGCCGTCGCGTGCGTAGACGAAGGAGTTCTGGCCGATCTCGACCGGGCGGAGCGAGCCCAGGTCGCACCCGGCCGTCAGTGCCGTGCCGGCACCGACCGCGAGCGTCGCGATCACGGCCGCGATGACGACGAGAGCGGTGGCCGCGATCACGCCCGCGCGGCGCCGGCGGCGCACACGGCTCGCGCGCTTCCGCTTCCTGCCGCGCTGCGCCAGGATGAGGTCGAGGTCGTCGTGCCGGCGCCGGGCCTGGCTCATGCGGCTGTTTGCAGCCGCTCGGCGATCGCGAGGCGCAGGTCGCTCGAGATCCGGTCGGCGGCGCCTTCGCCCGACACCCAACGGCGCACAACGACGGTCGCCTTGTCGGCGGTAAGGGCGGTGACGTAGACGTCGTCGCCGTCCACGCCGAGCGCGTCGACGGTCCGCCGCAGGTTCGCGACCGGCACGTCGATCGACGCCTCGGCGAGGGTCTCGGGGCTGCGGATGGTCGAGTTGCGGATCGTGTCGGAGGCGAGCTTCTCATTCGGGACGACCAGGCGGTCGTTGTCACGTGTGCGGATCCACGTGTACGTGAGACCGATCTCCTCGACGACGCCGCGAGTCCCCTGTACCTCCACCTCGTCGCCGAGCCGGAGTGGCTGCGTGACGGCGATCAGGATGCCGGCCACCGCGTTCCCGATCGTGCGCTGGCTGGCGAAGCCGAGCACGAGCCCGATCACGGCCGAGGAGGCGAGGACGCCGCCCGCGACCGCCCGCACCTGCGGCACCACGAGGAGGGCCGAGACGATGCCGACGAAGACGATCGCCGCGAAGACCGTTCGCCGCAGGACGCGGTAGCGCGTGACGACCTCGGGCGCGAGCGTTCGTCGCGCGATCCGCCAGTCGACCACCTTGGCGGCGAACGAGGCGACCACGATCATCGCGACCGCGATCAGGAGCCGCTGCCAGAACAGGGACACGAGGGGTTCCTATTCGACCCAGTCGATGGGTTTCCGCCCCCGGTAGCCGGCCTTGAGCGGGTGCCAGTACGCGACGGACTCCTCGCCCACCTGCCAGCAGAGCTCGACCTCCTCGCCGTGCCTGAGAGCCGGGAAGTCGAGCAGACCCGAGTCGAGGTCCTTGACGACGACGCCGAGCCCGTCCAGCTCCGCGAC